>JAGKVC010000051.1 GCA_021152595.1 Clostridia bacterium | reverse complement strand
CAGTATAATAACGACAAAAGCCTCAAGTTGGTAAGTGCCAATACACTTGATGGTTTAAGACACGAAATGCCCGCTGATCTTCCAAGACAATATCAAATGATAAAATTTGAAAATTGCGAGTTCATGTGCTATTCTGATTGCGATGGATTGCTGTCAGCTTGGTATGGGGATTATATGGAACTTCCTCCGGAAGATCAGCGAGTTTGGAGACATCATCCAATGCTTGTGGATTTTAAACACAATGCTGACGAGATTGATATTCATTCGTAATTATACAAAGCCAAAAAGATATTAATAAATATCGCTCTATGACGCTCAGCTGTTCGACTGTTTTGAAACAATCATATCAATTGTCTGTTATATGATGAAAGAGTGGTCTTACATAAAACACTTTTTAGTATGATTGAGTTTAAATTTAGGAAGGTGAAATGAATGTCAAATACAAAAAACACACCTATAAGCACATCTGACCGAGAAAGAGTGTTTTACTATGATTTGGCGAGAACTATTGCTATTATCTCAGTTTCTTGCAATCATGCTGTTAGTCGTAGCTTTGAAGTGCATCAGAATCCTTTGACAGAGTACAGTAAAATCTCAGTTGGATTATCATTTGTAAAGAGCATTTTATGGATATTTAGTAGAATTGGTGTTCCCCTATTTTTAATGATTTCTGGTTCTCTTTTGTTAGATCGTAATTACGAGGATAAATCAGTTCTAAAACGTTTTATCAAACACAATTGGAAGGGATTATTACTTACAACTGAAATATGGCTATTCATAATGTTTTGGTATATGCAGTTGATGGATAACTCAATCCTTAAGTCCGAAGGATTTGGACATGCTGCGATTGGATGCATTGAAACTATGTTATTCATTAATCAAACGACCATGCCAAGTATGTGGTATATGTCAATGATATTGTTCTTATATCTAACAATACCGATAATAGCGATTGCAGTTAAGAAGATTGATAAACGATACTTGTTAGCATTGTCTATTGCTGTAACAGTATGTGCAATGGTGGTTCCGAATATAAATGAATTCTTACAGGCATGTGGAGTTAATCATACATTTGATTTGGCATTTGAGTATGAAAACATTTTCTCATATTATTTAGTATACGTTTTAGCTGGATTCTGGATAAGTAAGGGCGCCTTAGTCAGGTTTAAGACTTTTGGTTTAGCATTCGGATTTGCAGCGTTTTTTGTTGGGACATCTTTATTTCAATTGTTCCTCATGTCATCAAATTCTAATTATTTTGTAAGATACGCTGATATTGGAATTGTACTTAGTTCGGTCTGCTTATATGAATTGTTAAGAAGAAAAGCAAGTGCTGTAATATCACTAAAGAAACCCGTTACATTTATTTCTGTTTCTGCCTTTGGCATCTATTTCCTTCACATATGTGTTATGACGGCTTTAAACAAAGTTATGGATAAGTTTATAAGTACGCAATACTTATCTAGGTTTTTGATTCTAGAAATCGTTTCTTTTTTAGTTTCTGTTCTTGTTATCTTTATCACTTCAAAGGTTGGTATTATAAAGAAATACCTTTATATGATGAAAACTTAAGAAAAAGGAGTTATTGTTATGGGAAAAAAGTATCATATCGGTTATACATGTGGAGTATTTGATGTGTTTCACGTTGGTCATCTAAATCTTTTGGAGCGTTGCAAAGCAATGTGTGATATCCTCATTGTCGGTGTATGTGATGATACGTATGTCCGAGAAATAAAACACAAGGAACCAGTATACCCAGAAGATCAGAGAGTTCGTATTTTGAAAGCTCTTAAAGTCGTAGATGATGCTGTTTTGGTAGACATTGAGACAACTGATGATAAGATGTTGGCTTTAGAAAAATTTCACTTTGATGTACTATTTTCTGGTGATGACTGGAAAGGATCAGAGCGTTACAGAAGAACTGAAGAACAATTTGCTAAGCTTGGTGCTTCGATCGAATACTTTCCTTACACACAAGGGATTAGCACTACACAAATTAAAGAAAAAATGAAAAAATAAGATTCTTGCAGTTCGCATGCTTCATAACTATACTCACATCATTATCAATCCGAGCAACACAAAGAATCTCGTAACTGTCATGTGAGCGAATAAGAAGTTTGATACAGAGCGTCCGGATACGATGTTTAAATCTGAGTAAGTGGTGGATTCTATGAATATTAGTATGTATTTTGTAAAAGAAATTCAGTACCCTCATGGCAAATATATCCTTGGGACTCCTTCAATTATTATAGATGAAGGGAGTTTTTACCGTATCGACGGCACATTCATCATAGACAAATTCCGAATTCAGTCTATGGAATTGAAAGGCAACCGCCTGACGATCCATATGAACGATCAAGATGTAATCTTGGTCGTCGAAGAGCGAAAGAGATAACAGTATAGCAGTACACGGGGAGGTGAACCGCATGGCAATCGACTTATTCGAGCACAATCAAACTGCATATGAAGCCGCAGTGCGGATGCTCTCGGAGCGCGGAAAGGCTGCTGTGATTCACCCGACCGGCACAGGAAAATCCTTCATCGGTTTTAAGTTGTGCGAGGATAATCCGGATAAGAGAATCTGCTGGCTTTCGCCGTCCAGATACATCTTTCAGACGCAGCTTGAAAACCTCGCTGAAACTTCGGACGGTTACCAGCCGGACAATATCTTTTTCAATACATATGCCAAACTGATGAACGCTGCGCCGGAAGAAATCGCAGAAATTCAGCCGAATTACATTATTCTCGACGAGTTTCATCGTTGCGGCGCAGAACTCTGGGGTGCAGGCGTGGATGCCGTGCTGAAAGCGTATCCCGATGTACCTGTGCTTGGTCTGTCTGCGACTGCTATTCGCTATTTGGACAATCAGCGCAATATGACGGACGAGCTGTTTGACGGCAACATCGCAAGCGAGATGACACTCGGTGAAGCGATTGTCCGGAATATTCTTAGTCCTCCGAAATACATACTCTCCATTTTTTCTTATCAAAAGGATTTGGAGAAATACGAAAAGCGTGTGCAGTCTGCGAAAAGCAAAGCGGTTCGGGACGCTGCGGAAGCATATCTGGAAGCGCTGCGCCGTGCATTGGATAAGGCCGAAAAGCTCGATGTGCTGTTCGATAAGCACATGACAGACCGTACCGGCAAATACATCGTTTTCTGCGCCAATATCGAGCACATGCAGGAAATGAAAAGCAAGGCAAAGGAATGGTTCCGTAAGGTTGACCGGAAACCGCACATCTATTCGGTTTACTCCGATGATCCGACTGCCAGTAAGTCCTTCGCGGATTTCAAAGCTGATACGAGCGAGCATTTGAAGCTGCTGTACTGCATTGACGCGCTGAACGAGGGCGTGCATGTGCCGGATGTGTCCGGTGTCATTCTGCTGCGCCCGACGATCTCCCCGATTATCTACAAGCAGCAGATCGGGCGTGCGCTGTCAGCATCAAAGTCCAAAGCACCTGTTATCTTTGATATCGTCAATAACATCGAAAACCTTTACAGCATTGACGCGATTGAAGAAGAAATGAAGGTGGCAATCCAGTATTACCGTTCGCATGACGGTGAGGGCATGGTTGTCAATGAGGGCTTTGAACTGATTGACAAGGTCGCAGACTGCAAGAGACTGTTTGATGAACTGGAAGGGACGCTCTCAGCATCGTGGGATCTGATGTACGAGCAGGCAAAGAAATATTACGAAGAAAACGGCAATCTGGATGTACCGAAGCGATTTGTCACGGCGGAGGGTTATTCGCTAGGACTGTGGCTCCTGACGCAGCGAAGGGTATATCGCGGCGATGTGAACGGAAATCTCACACAGGTGCAGATTGACAAGCTGAATGCAATCGGGATGCAGTGGGAATCACGGTCAGATCTGTCATGGGAAAAGTATTACGCTGCTGCAAAGCGTTATTTTGAAGCAAAAGGTGATCTCCTTCCGGCTGCATTGTATGTCGATGAAGAAGGCGTTGATCTCGGTCGCTGGATTGCGCAGATTCGAGTATACCGAAAAAACGGCATCCGGAGCAAATTTATGACGGATGAACGAATAGCAGCGCTGGATGCGATCGGTATGATATGGAGCGTACCGGACTATCTGTTTGAGTCGTATTATGCAGCCGCTGTTCAATATCACCTGGTTCACGGTGATTTAGAAGTCCCCATCGGATATGTAGATGAGAACGGCATCCGGCTTGGTCAATGGCTGAGCAATATCCGGGTATCCAGAAAGAATGGTCCGAAAAATTACAGGCTGACGGATGAGCAGATCTCCCGTCTGGATGCGCTTGGAATGTTCTGGGGCAGTAAATATGAAAAACAATGGAACGAAGCCTTTTCGGCGCTCTGTTCCTATTATCAGCAAAATGGGACTTTTGAAATGCCGGTCGCATATCAGACAGAATCCGGCATCCAGCTCGGCAGATGGATTCGGCGGCAACGCGATTTTTATGCAACCGGAAAACTATCAGATGAGCATATTGCCCGGCTTCGTGAGGTTGGCTTTGTACTTGAAAAATCCGATCCGTGGGAGGAAAAGTATCAGCTAGCCAAAGCGTATTTTGAAGAACACGGGAATCTGAATGTTCCGGCACAGTATGTCATTAATGGTGTATGGCTGCATAAGTGGCTGAATGAGCAAAAACTCATTGCCGAGGGCAAAAGAAAAAAGAAACTAACGCCTGAACAGCTTGAAAAGCTTGAGGCGATCGGTTTCCGTTACAGAACAACCTGTTACGATGAACAGTGGTATGAACGATATGAGATTGCCAGATCCTATTATGAACAGTACGGAAATCTGAATGTTCCCAAAGGCTATGTTGTAAATGGGATTGATCTGTATACATGGATTCTTCATGAACGCAGCAACCGTCAAGCCGGGAGACGATCAAAAGAGCAGATTTGTCTGTTGGATTCGATCGGAATGATTTGGCAGGTACGAGATAGTTTGATCGCAGATGCGTGGTCTGTCGGTGTACAGCATCTGGAAGCATACATTCAGCAACACGGTATCGACAACCTGTCAAATAAAAGTATATGTGATGATGGATATAAGCTTGGGACATGGCTTGCCAATACTCGCACGAAATACCGGAAAGGCAAACTGACATCAGAGCAAGTACAGACGCTTTTGCAGTTGGGCGTAAGACTCAAAGTCCGCGATGACTGGATGATTCATTTTCAAGAAGCTGCACACTACTTCGAGCAGCATCCTTCAGGAAAAATGTCAAAGGATTATATTTCTGAAAGCGGTGTGAAGCTCTATCAGTGGCTGGCTGACCAGAAAAAGAAATATAAAAAGGGCAAGCTGCCGGAGGATCAAGCCGAAAAGCTGCGAAGCATCGGCGTCATAACCTGAGCATGGGAAGGTTTGAGTGATATATGAAAATTGAGCGCAAAAAAACGGAGCCGAAGAAAGATATGATGATTCGCGTGCGCGTCACACAGGATGAGCATGCAAAGTTTTTCAGACTGGCTGATGAAAACGGTTATTCGACGATCAGCGATTTTATCCGTTCCCTGATTGCTGAAGACAACCAAAAGGAACAAAAATCGGAGAAGTAAAGCAACTTCATAAAATGATACCCCCGACCGCATGACAAGCAAAGCCATGTGATCGGGGGCTTCTGTGTCTTGACACTTTAGTGATTAAACCGTTACGGGATAAAGTGCATATACTTAGATAGACTCGTTCTTTTTCCTGCGCGATTTTTCAGCAGCCTGTCGCTTGCGTTCTTCCGAGACAAGCTTGGAGATATAATCCCCCTGCGAAATCTCGCGGTAAGTTGTTGCAATGTCAGAGTATACCGTATGCGTCTGCTGACACTTCCTGAGCTGCTCTTTGACCGAAACAACTCTTTTTTCTGTTTTCTGCAGTTCTGCACGAAAACAGTCAAGATCAGCCTTTTCTGCAATGCCGTTGTTCACCACACTTTGCTGGCTGACCGTCAGCCGCAGCTGTTCCATGTCGTTCAAATCTGATCTCGGCGCGGAACCTTTTTCTTTTCCGCGGCAAGCACAATTACTTGCCCGATAACTGCCTCATAGCAATTACGCAGGGGCGACGGTTCGTCTGTCAGCACCGCGCCGCTGCCGACATCACCCCATAGGATTCGGGAGGCAAGGCTTTCTGTCGTGTATTCCTCCCCAAGCGTTTTTGTTCGGATAAACCGCTGCTGTCCCGGTGCTTTGAGGGAAATATACTTTCCCTTTTTGACCTCATAGCCTTTCAGTTCCAGTTCATAAAGCAGCTCATCCAGATTTTTGACCGTACCGATCAGGTTGTCAATTTCCGAGCGCAGCATTTGCTTCCAAGATGTGCCGCGCCTTTGATGCTCCCATTCATTGTATGCGACACCTTTTCCGTGACCTGCCCTTGTCTCAATCGGCTGGATATTGAACGCAAGACACACTCTGTCCGAATATTCCCGGATATGCTGCAATGTTGCCTTATTGTCGTTCAGCTTCCTGCCGGTCAGCGTGTAGGTGTTTACAAGCAGATGACTGTGGATATGTCCGCGGTCTGTATGCGTAGCGATTACGACCTGACAATCGTCACCAAAGGTCTTTCTGGCAAACGCTTTTGCGATGCGGTGTGCCAGTTCCGGTGAGACATTGTCCTTCGGATCAAACGACTGGATATAGTGAATTGCCTTTACCGTGCCTTTTCCTCTCAGCGGCAGCGGAGCATCATAACGCTCTGACGAGAACGATTCAAAAACTGACTTCATTTCCAAATACGCATCCCGCGCCGAGGTCATGCAGTTCATAGAGGATGTGTAGAGCAGTCCCTCGGTTTTGTCCGGATTGAGGATATAGCTCAGCGTTTTGTGGACAGTAGATCGGACAGGAATTGATTTAACATACGGCATATCTCGCTGACCCCTCCTCTCAGGATTTCAATGTCCTCCGCATAAATGCTGTGCGTTTCATTTGCCTTTCGTGCAATCTGGTTGATGTTGTTGCTGATCGTCCGCATTGCATTTACAAGAGGCGCGGTCTGCTGCATATCATAATAAGTCAGTTCCCCGTTGACGGCGATCTTTTTGATGTACGTTCCTGTTTTCATCCTAGCGGCAGCGGCGCGGCGTTCAACCTCTGCCCACTCGTTCATATCAAATGTGACCTTCTTCTCCTTGACCTGTTTGTACTTTCTCATGTGTTTTCCTCCATTCATCAATTTGCGGTTTCAGGCAGAGCCTGAGAAAATGAAGGGAGTTTGTTCAGGGCGGCGGGTTCCCTGAACAGAGATTTTTGAGGGGGACGCGCTCAAAAATCTCAGAAAGTGGAAAGAATGCACCACTTTCTGTGCTTGCTATTCCGTCAAAATCCAAAGTATGACCATTCCGGCTCTTCAGCCGGTTTTTTTGTTTTTTACATACCCCTCAGAATCTGATTCCGGCTGCGGCGACTGCCGGAAAGATTCCACCCTTCACAGATATCCTCACAAAACGCTTTCTTTTTTCAATTCTCTGACTGATTTTGTAAACATTCTGCTTTTTGCACAATGGCAGATGCTCCGATTTGTGTAAAACATAGAAAATATTGAAAATCGGCTGTCTTCATGAAAAAAAACGCCTGGAATTGAGGATATAGGTGAAAGGGGCAAATGTCTGACAGCTCGGATCTCGCCAATCCGTGCTGCACTCCGCCGTAAAAACAGAAAGTCCCTTTCGCACGAGCAACGAAAGGGGTGGTGATGCTGAACAATATTTACGATGCGCTGAGAAGCAGCATCCCTATGCCGGATGCGGCACGATTCTACGGTCTGGAGATCAACAGGGCAGAATTCGCCGCCTGCCCGTTTCATCCGGACAATACGCCGAGCCTGAAAATCTATGAGGAACACTATTACTGCTTCGGCTGCGGTGCGCACGGGGATGTAACAGATTTCACCGCAAGGCTGTTCCGCATCTCACAATACGATGCTGCCGTAAAGCTGAACGCCGATTTCGGACTGCATCTGACAGATCAGCAATCCGTTCCGATGCAGCAGACAGTCAGCCCGGAAGTCGCCTGCCGGAACTGGCTGCACAGCGCGGAGCGTATCCTGAACGAATATCTGAATATGCTGTGCCGTTGGCGGATGGAATACGCCCCGAAAACACCGGATGAGAAGCTGCATCCGCATTTTGTGGAGAGCCTGACGAAAATGGAGCAGTACCGCTTCCTCTACGAGCAAATCCGGTTCGGATCCGAATCAGAGAAGCGGCGGCTGTATCTGACAGAGCATGAAACGCTGAGGAAACTTGCAGAGCGTATGAAGCAGCTGACTGCCGTCAAGTCAGCACCGAAACGCAAAGCAATCTGAACGGAGGTATGAAGCATGAGCCGTGAAATGCAGGCAGTCGTTTTCCTGAACCTACTCTGCTGTTATCTCAAAGCAAATCCGGACTGTCTGGCGGAGGTCAGCAATCCCGGCAAAGTTTCCGCGCAGTCGCCGCTGCTTGGATACTACGACGATACCTATTATTACATCAGACCGGAAATGATGATTCCGATGTTCCGGGCGGTTGTCTTTCCGGACGATTATGCAGATATGCTGCTGATCCTGCGCGAGCTGTTTGCCGCCGATTTTATCAAGGTGCATTGGATTCTGTGCGGAGAGGTTCGCTACCGTCCGCAGAAGCGCATCGGCGGCACCAGAAAGCGGTACATCACATTTTATCGCAGGCAGCTTGATTCGTATATGGACAGGCAGCTCATCAAGGAGGCAGGTCATGAAAAGGGCTGAGTTTGTGAAAGCAGTCGCAAAGCAGAACGGCATCAGCAGCCGGCAGGCATACCGCGCTGTCAATTCTGTTCTGGATACGCTGCGTGTGATGCTTTCCGAAGGAGAAGATATTGAAATCGGCGGATTCGGGACATTTGAGGTGCTGACCGACCTACGCGGAAACCGCACTCCGTTTTTTAGAAGCGGAAAGGCTTTGAAGCGCGTCCTCAATACGCCGGTTGAGTCGGGAGAACAGGAGGCTTAAATGAAAAAGAATGAGAGAATCGCACTATACAAAATCGTATGGTGCAAGATTCGTTACTGGCAGAGCTTGCGTGATATTCCGGATGAAGACCTTGCAGCTGCATTGGATGTCCGGGAGCGTACCCTTCATGAATATGATAAGTGTGCCAAACACATCACCCTCGAAAAGATAGATAACTTCCTCGTTATCAATAAAATGGAGTTGCAGGAATTGCTTACCCTGTAAATCCATGCAGCTGAAGAATACACGCAAAAAAAAACGATGTGGCTCTGAAATAACTCCGAATGATTTACATCAATAGTTTGCAGATGTTGCAAACCGACAAGAAAAAATCAGTATGGCTCAGCCCGAAAGGGTGAGTCATACTGATCTAAGAAGAATATACTCCGTTAGGGGTACTATATTTTCGGTGATCTATGAAGGAGATTGTACTAAATCTGTATCAATTCATTAAAACAACTCCGAAGCACTTCTGAGTGTTCCCATGCTACACTTCTAATCTGCTCATTCATCAGCTTGAAAACCTTCTCCGGGTACTGTACTGCCCATGTGACTCCGAGATGTGCTTTTAATACATCGCGGTTCCTTTTGAGGTACTGAGTTGAGGTTGACCGTATGCTCTTTACAAACTCTCCTGCTTTTTCTACAAGAACAGCATCATTGGGGTTTTCTGCGATTGAATCAAGCATTACTGTTTCAAGCGCTCCCTCATGTTCGGTGGGGATCATAACCAAAAGCGATTCAATCTGTTGCGGAATATGAAATGCGTCTTCATAGTGATTTACTGTCCAAAGGTGATTCTTCATTGTCGTCACGATCGGTCGAAAGATTGATGAAGCATGTTCTTCCAATGATTCTATTGTATTCTCATCACGGTCAAGTACAACAGCAATCCGAGAAAACGCATTTGCATCAATGATTGGTCGTAGGATTTTGTTTTGAAAGAAAGAACCCATATTGTCTTTTCCGCCAACGCCGCATATCAGAAGCCGCTCATCGCTTCCGTTTTCATACCATTCGACAGACTGCTCAAATTGAGTCGCCTTTACTGCTACATCCGCAGGTGGTCTCTTACAATGTGTCCAGCCGGCGACCTTCTCAAGATAATAGCTCAACAGAATTGCATCTGTTCCGCCTTCGCAAAGAATGATTCTGTTCATAGGCGCACCTCAAATCCGAACGCTGCACGATTCTCAAAAACTTCACGCCCGGATAGTACTCTGGAAAAAGTGCCATCCTCTGTTTTTTTGAGGGTGCATACACAAACATCATCTGAAATATCCTGCGTATCATAATCCTGAGCTGCGAGGATACCGTCTATTGCTTCAATACTGTGTGTTGAAATAAAAAGCTGGACATCAAATTTCTTGCAGGCCTTCATGATAAAGCGAAAAATATCGTCATAGTATTTTTTATGAATAGATGTTTCCACTTCATCGAACAGAAGAATGCCGCCTGCTGCCTGAGCAATTGCATTAGAGATAGCCAACACCTTTTTAATTCCGTCGCCGAATGTAGAAAGTGGCATATCTCCAAGTTTTCGGTGACGAATATACTCCACAGGACGGTTTCCAATGTCACTTCTGAAAATCATCATGTCTTCAATATCCGGATCAAAGAGCTGCATAGCTTTGATACAGATTTGCTTATAGGAATCATATCTGATTATCTTGTTGATGATACTGCCCCTTAAATGTGCAAAAGGAGATACATATACAATATTGAGCACATCTTTATCAGAAGATACTGTGCCAGTAAGTTTAGAATACTGATTCACGACAATGTGTTGATTTTGCTCCCTTTTATTGTAGTATAGTGTAATATCTCCTTCAAATGCTTCTGCTTCTAATTCCCCGTCGGGGATGTCTGTCAGCTCGTCATGGCGAAGATTTGTTTCCTTTGGATCGACAAGAATCTTATCCTGTTTTCCACTGAGTTTATATGCGATCTCACTCTGATCACATATTCCGGTAATGGAGATTTCAAGACGGCTGCCGTTGTTACGAGGGAACATACAGATTAGATTATCATATATGGAATTACTGCTGAGAACAGAAGAAAGTGCTTCGCGCTGTCTGGCGACTTTATACACGTCTGCCAGTTTTCCTGATGAGCATAGAAGCTGAATTGCTTCCAGTACGCTTGTTTTACCGCAGTTATTATCTCCTACAATGAGATTAACCTGATTCAGTCGTTTGATTATTAGGTTACGTATTCCGCGATATTGCGTAATACAAAGCTCTTTGATGAATGCCATGACAAAGCCTCCTATTCATCGAATGAAATAACCAGTCGTGTGCCGGTCGCATCTGCTATCTTTTTCAGTGTTTCTATCGTGGGTTTGGTAGTACCGCGTTCCAGATTACAGATATTTGCCTGCGTAAGACCTGTTTTTTCAGCAAGCTCTTTCTGCGTCAGTTTTCTTTGCTTGCGTAAAGCAGATATGGATTCTCTGATTTCTGCATAGATGTCATATTCATTCACAGGATTCCTGACTGACGGACTCTCCTGGAAGTCGATACTGCTTAGTTTTTCATCTAAAAATCTCTGAAAATCGCTCATGGTATACCTCCTAGAATATAATATATCACGTTTTTCATGGATTGTCAATAGGAATATATCCTGTATGATAATTTTTGGATGCGTTTCTTTATAATCATCTGCTGATCCGTCTTGCTCTATACAATTACAAAATCCTTATGATACGAATTGTATCACGGAACAAAACAAAGAACATGCTTTGATGGATTAAGATGGTTTAGATGCAAAGAAAAATTTTCACGCGTTAAAGCTTTACAAATGGAGCGAAATATGGTATACTGTAAGCATACAGTTGCTGTATTTCGTCCCGGAAAGGAACGAAATATGAAAATTATAAAAGCGACCCTCCTCCCTTCCGGCAATTACCGGACACAGATCGTTACCGGCTATGATGAGTACGGTAAGCGAATGGTACGTTCTTTTACGGCAGATACCGAAGAGGAAGCAGTCCGTCTGGCACTTGACTTCAAGGCAAACGCCGCTCTTGGCATCGCTCCGAAAAACATGACCGTCGAGCAGGCATTCACGCAGTACATTGAAGCACGCGATCAGATTCTCTCTCCTGCAACTATCCGCGGATACAATATCATCAAGAATACGCGGATGCAGAGCATCATGAAGATCAATATTCTGCGGCTCAAGATCAATGATGTGCAGAGAGCGGTCAATCTGGATGCAAGACGCCTTTCGCATAAGTCTCTCAAAGGCGCGCTCTCTTTGCTCAAAAGTGTGCTCGCGGTTCAGGGCGTTGATTTCAATATCAAGCGTATCACACTTCCGCCGAAGAAGAAAAAGTATGTCGAGATTCCGACCGCGGAAGAAGTCCTGAGCTGGATCATCGGTACGGACATTGAGGTTCCCTGTCTGTTGGCGATGTGGCTTAGTCTGCGAATCAGCGAGGTGCGCGGTCTTCAGTTCCGTGATATCTCCAAGGACGGCAAGACGATCTCTGTCACCCGTGTCAAGATCTACCTCGACGGAAAGAACATCGTTCGGGACAGCACCAAGACCTATGACAGCACCCGTATGAATGCATTGCCGGAATATCTGCTGAACCTGATTCGTCAGATTCCGCATCAGCGTGAGGACGAGTTCATTGTGAATATGTCCTATCCGACCATCTGGAAGCGTTTCAAAAAGCTGACACAGGAGCACGGATACGACATGACCTTCCACAAGCTGCGCCACGAATTTGCGACCACGCTGAACGATCTTGGCATCCCCGCAGACTACATCCAGAAGCTCGGCGGCTGGGCTACGGACAATGTTATGAAGTCGGTCTACACGCATACGACCTCTGCCAAGGAAGCGGAATATCAGAAGAAGATCGACGAATATTTCATGTCCATTATCGGCCGAAAAGCAGTATGAAGAAAGAAATCACACGATTGTCACACGGTTTTAGAAAATAAACGTAAATACGCGGATTTCATTTCGATTTTTTCGATTGTTCAAATCCCTCTTTCTCCGCCATTGCAGAAATGTCCTAGATACGTTAAAAACGACGTATCTAGGACATTTTCTTTGTGTACCATTCGCATTAAAATTCCGAATTTAGAAGCATTTTTCCGCTTCGTGTACGCTAATTTCAAGCCAATTGCACACGAAACTGTACACGAGCTCAAACGCGGCGATATGCCCCGTGTACGGTTCGATGCACACGAAATCGTGTATACCTGCCCTCAACTGAATCATCAATATCAACGAAGATACGATGATTTCTAGCGATTGCCGACTTGAAATTCTGTGTACACGAAACCCTCTTTCCAAAATTTGCCTATTTTCAGGCGAAATCCGACTAAGATTAAAACAGATAACTGAATATTCTCCTATCCGCCCGGTCTTTTTCAACCTTGAAAATCACCGGGCTATTTTTATGCCCTGTTGACGGAGGTGATGCCGATGTAGACAGATCACGATAACGCTCGCCGCCGAAATCGTGTGCTTGAAAAGCTAAATTGCACACGCCGCTCACCGATTACAATCAGGAGGAAACGCACATGAATGCTAAAGCCGCAGTTAAGAAGTACAACTGCGGCTTTATAGTAGCATTATTCCGATAATAAATTAGAAAATGAGCCCATTTCTATTATTCGAATGCGGATCTTTTATGCTACCTTTGTCATTTGTGTCATTAACTTGGATAATATACTGGATAATTTGAAAATTAAAGTCTTCGACTTGAGTGTGATACATAGTTTCTTGGAAATTAATTGCACATTTAGACATTAACTCTATATCTGGAATGGGGAAAAATAGATTTGAACCATCATTTGGTCTTCTGATAAAGCTATAAATGTCGCCATATAGTGAATCATCTGGACTTTGCAAAATAGCTATGTTTATGCCAGTACCACAATCAGCCTCAATGACACCCCAAAGCAAAATCTTCCGATGATTGTATTCAAGTGGCTTGAATTGTTTGTACATAAGGCTGTATTTCAATCCAGTCATTTCTGGAAACTGATCAAGTTCTGAACTGTTTGGAATATAGTAGTTAGGATCTACTTTGTCTGGATGTTTTGCAGCAAAGCTAAACTTTATAGTCCGTTCATCTTCCTCATACGACATTGGTTTAACTTTATATTGGAAATAGAAAGTCTCGTTTTTTTCATCAATATCGATTCCGCTTAGTACTATATGTCCGCTGGTGGAGTCACTGTTATAAGCGGTAACAATTTGTTCTAATGGATTATAAATGTGTTCTTCAATTTGATGCACGAGTCTTTTTAAAGCTGTTATTCTCTCTGTTTCTGCTTTTGCTTTAGCAGCGTTCCTTGCATCAATACTTTGCTGTTTGGCTACAGTATTCTGTAGTAGATGATCTACGAAAGGATTTCTCTTTATGCCACTTCCGATGCTAGAGTTATCCAGATAATCTTTAATTTGCTGCCAAGAATCAAATCTATCTTTCTTTTTCTTAGCCATCATTTTTCTTATGAGATTCTCAAAGACAGGATCTATTCCAGGTCGAAATGGTTTAATCAGAGAAGTCATGTGCATTTCACCGCAATTAGCAATTATATCATACGGATATGAAAGGTTAGCTAATTCATAAAACACTATTCCCATTGCGTAAATGTCAACTTTTATATCGTTTATGCCGTGTGTTGTTGAATTATCCCACAGTTCAGGAGCATGGTACATCCAACTGCCATAGCCCTTCATTGTTTTTGATGGGGACCTGGTTTCAGCATTAACAGATTTTGCCAAGCCATAATCACTGATTTTATATTTCCCATCTGAAACAAGGATATTAAGTGGCTTAATATCTCTATGAACTGCAACTTTGCTAATATCAATCATTCCGTCAATCAGTTGCATATATTTTTCAAAAAGCTCTTGAGTAGTAAAAGGAATTCCGTTTAATCGATGATACTCGATTTCTTCTTGTAAGCTTCTGCCGTTTGCATATTCCATGATAATGAAACTAGGATAATCGTTTTGACCTAGTTCGTTTAGATAATAGTATTTTATAGCATGTTCAGATTTCACCTGTACTGCAACATTGAATTCATTTCTTAAACTAGTTATAAGATGCGCATCATTTGATTTCAACACTTTAACTGCGTAAGAGGTTCCTTCACAGGATGCTTTATAAACATCTGCAAAACCACCACCATTGATATATCCTTCAATGATATATTGATTCTGCCCGTCAGTTATAACACTTCCAATTCCTATTGTTTCCATTCTTTCTACCATCCTCGATTATAATAGCAACAGTGGATACAAAAAACAAGCGCGATAAGATCGCAGATTTACAGGAACAAGTTCCAAAAAATATTATAGCAACAATTAAGTGATATGTCAATGCATATTGTATTTTTTTATTTGTGTAAGCGATAAATCCATATTTTGAAAGACTTTCAAACGACTAGACAATAAAAGATAATTATAAGTACCTACTCATATTTAATTCTAATCTTTGTGAAAGAGGTAACTATGGATAAGCATCCTTCATTTCAGATACCTCCGTTTTTTCTGAGTGTATAGGTGAAAAAGTCCAAACAGTCAATACGGTCGTTATACTTGTGAACGCTGTCAAGAAGTGTCCGCCGATAGGCTTGCAGCAGCTTTTCAAGCTCTGCGTATCGCTTTTCTGCAATCAGCATCAGGCATTTCGCTGTTGTTTCATCGTCTAAGCCCATATCACGCAGATTTTCGGTCATGACCGCTGTTTTGTCGGCTGCGTTTGCCATTTTCACCACCTCCGTGTTTCTGTGATTATAGTATAACACATCTTTTTTGATATGTAAAATACCTATATTTCATAGCCCGTCATTCTTGACAGGAATCGCAAAATCAGATATAATGATATTAAAAAACCGGAGGTGTGCCGTGGAAATACGGGTTTTTCGCTATTTTCTTGCCATTGCAAGAGAGGAGAACATGACGAGAGCGGCGGAGCGTTTGCATATCTCGCAGCCGTCGCTCTCAAAGGAAATCAAAAAGCTCGAAGAGGAATTAGGTCACGAGCTGTTTATCCGCACGAATAAAAGTATGCGCCTCAATGACGAGGGAATGCTCCTGCGCAAACGTGCCGAGGATATTCTCGCAATGGTGGACAAGACTGCCGAGGAGTTCAGTCAGCTTGACAGCATCATCGGCGGAGAGATCCGCATAGGCTGTGCAGAGAGCCATCTCATCAAATACCTTGCTCGGAGTATCAGATCATTCAAGGAGCAGTACCCGAATTTCATCTTCCACATTTTCAGCGGAGATACTGAGCCTGTTGCGGAACGGCTTGACAGAGGTATCCTCGACCTCGCCGTGATCGTTGAGCCGCCGAACCTGTCGAAGTACAACTATCTTTCTATACCCGAAAGTGACAAATGGGGGCTTGTGATGCGCCGTGACAGTCCGCTTGCCGAAAAAGAGTATGTGACATTTGATGATCTTTACGGCTTGCCGCTGTTCTGCTCAGAGCAGTCTATCCGTGCGGATTTTCCGCGCTGGTGCGGAGAAAATATGGATAAGCTCAATATCGCAGGAACTGTCAATCTTGCATACAACGGCTCTGTTTTCGTAAAAGAGGGGCTGGGCTGTCTGCTGACATTTGAGCATCTCATCGACACAAGCAGCGAAAGCGGACTTTGTTTCCGACCGATCAGACCGACGCTTGAAACGAATATGTATATCATCTGGAAAAAGTATCAGGTCTTTTCGCCGATCGCAGAGCTGTTTCTGAAAAGGTTAAAAGAAGATTACAGCAATGCATAACGATTTGTTCACGCTCTTGCATTTGCCTGCAAAATATGGTATACTGAACTCATCAAGGGATCCGCGCTCCGGGAAGGAGGAGGACATCTTCCATGAAAAAAAGTATTCTGTTCTGGACAGTAATCGTGTGCGTACTGTTTCTCGCTGCGCGCTGGCTTCTCAATCGTAACAGATTGCAGTTCCGCACCTGGATTCGAGAACCGGTCACGCTGCTGATTGCAGGCGGCACGTTCGCAGGTATCTTACAGCTCCTGCTGCGCATTTCAAATAAAACAGGCAGAATTGTCTCAATCGTCCTCTGGGCAGCCGCACTGATCGCATTTTGTATTTACGGGTTTTGGATCTTCATTCTGACGCACCGTCATGAAACATCCGGCAATACCGATTTTAACGGAACACGCTGCGTTGTCGAATATGAGCCGGTAATGTGGGAAAGCCGCGAACGGTATTACGCCTATCGCGGATGGTTTGTACGCGGTAAAGCGCTGCTGCATGTAGAAGGATATGCGAGCGGCTCGATCAAACCAGGAGATGATGCGGAATGAAAGCTGCACTGTGTCAGTTTCAAATCGAATATGAAGCCAAAGCGCGGAATCTGCGCCGCGCAGAGCAAATGATCGAAACCGCCGCCGCAGAACACGCAAATATCATCTTCTTTCCGGAGATGTCCTTCACCGGCTTTTCGATGAACACAATGCTGACCGGAGAATCCGGCGGCGAAACGATACAGGTCATACAGGAATACGCGCGGAATTATCACATCGCAGTCGGCTTCGGCTGGGTGAAGCAAAACGGTGATAAGGGCGAGAATCATTATACCGTTGTGAATGACGCTGGCACCGTGCTGGCAGATTATGTCAAGATACATCCGTTTTCATTCAGCGGCGAGGACAAGTATTATATTGCAGGCAGTCAGACCGCAGTATTCCCCTTTGCCGGTCACACATTCGGATTGTTTATCTGCTATGATCTGCGCTTTCCGGAAATCTTCCGTACAGCAGCCGCTGAGGCTGATGTCATGATTGTTGCAGCAAACTGGCCGGAGAAACGCATCGCGCACTGGAATAAGCTGCTCGAAGCCCGCGCACTTGAGAATCAGTGCTGGATGTTCGGCATCAACTGCGTCGGTGATCAGAAGAATCTGCACTATAACGGCAGCAGCAGAGCTGTCAATCCGGAGGGAGAAACCGTGAACTGCCTGTGTGACCGCGAAGGTGTCATTTTCTGTGAGATACAGGATGAAGCCGCAGCCTTCCGGAACAGCTTTCCGGCATTGCAGGATCGCAGACCGGCGCTCTATAAAGAGCTGATGTAAAAACCGAAAGCGACAATCGGACAGACTGAATACTAAGAAACGCATACGATTGGGAGAGAGAGCAAAATGCTGCATCAAATGAAACTTGAGCAATCCCCGTTCGAGCAGATCAGGAACGGCAGCAAGACGATAGAGCTTCGGCTATACGACGAAAAGCGTCAGAAGGTGCAAACCGGTGATTTTATCGAATTCACCTGTCTTGACAATCCGAAGAAGAAAATCCAGACACGGGTAACCGCTCTGCACCGCTATCCGTCCTTTGCAGCGCTTTTCGCTTCACTGCCGAAGGAGAAACTCGGCTATACCGATGCAGATACACCGGATCCGAGCCAGATGAATGCGTATTACAGTCAGGAGGATCAGGAGAAATACGGTGTGCTTGGCATTGAGCTGTACTGCACGGACCTTCAGAAGTTCATTGACGCGCAGGACAACGGCTACAGCTTTGGTGAAACCTACAACACTGCCCTGTGTGAGATGAAGCAGGGATGCAAGGTCTCACACTGGATCTGGTATGTGTTTCCGCAGATTCAGGGGCTTGGACTGAGCGGAACAACAGCATTCTTTTCGATCCGCAATCTCGCCGAAGCGAAGGACTACTGCGCACACCCGATTCTCGGTGCAAGATTGATCGAAATTTGCGAAGTGCTTCTGCATATCGAATCCGATGATCCGATGTCCGTATTCGGCTATCCTGATGCGTACAAGGTACGCTCCTGCATGACATTATTCAAACATGCTGCGCCGGAACAACCGGTTTTCCAAAAGGTGTTAGATAAGTTCTGCCGAGGTGCAGAAGATGTCAAGACGCAGGAGATCCTGAGAAGAATCGCGCAGGAATCGTGAGACTTCGTCTATTATAAGCCAAAAGCACTGAACACTTTGACAGCATGTCATTGTTCAGTGTTTTTTTTGCAGGTGCTTTGAAATGATGAAGGCATATGAATGGGCAGATGCTCTCTATCATTGACAGCATTCTTTTCACTTTCAGGAGAAAAAACCGATTGCAATGTCGCTCGGTCTGCCTGCTCTGACGCATGACTGATATGATATACCGGCGGTTTGCACGAACATTTCTGCGTTTTTTTAATAATTTATTCACATTCTTCATTGCACAATATCTGCGCAAATGATAGAATAAATTTGGTGATATGTGTATGCATCCCTGGCATATTGCATATCAGGCCGCAGTGATTCCAGCCCGCCGCGGTCCCGCAAAATAGAAAAATGGGAAATTCACATGATTTAAGGAGTACAAAAATGAAGAAGAAAAGGCGTCTCCTTTCGGCTGCCGCTGCGTGTTCGATCATGCTAACTGCGACAACCGGAACCGCGCAGATTCCGCTTGTATTCTCCGGTATACAGGCATCTGCGGAAAGTATCGCGTTTTCCTGTTCGCTTCCGCCGAGCGGATACGATCAGGAACGTGCCGACACAGCCAAGGGCAAAGTGACGGAAATCACCTATCAGTCCAAGGCGACAAACAGCAGCCGGACAGCACTGGTCTACACGCCGCCCGGCTACTCAGCAAAGCAGAAATACGCAACCTGCTATATTCTGCACGGTATTGACGGAAACAGCAGCCACTGGATGGCAGGCTGGGGCGGCAGAGCAAACATCATGCTGGACAATCTGATTGCAGATGGAAAAATCCAGCCGATGGTTGTCATTTCGCCGAACACGAACGCCACCGGCACAGGCATCAATGACGGCTATGAGAACTTCACAAAGGATCTGGTTGAAAACCTTGTCCCGTATATTGATGAACATTACTCCGTTTACACGGACAGCGATCACCGCGCGCTGGCAGGATTGTCAATGGGCGGCGGTCAGACCTTCAATATCGGACTGACAAATCTTGACGTATTCCATTATCTCTGCCCGATTTCATCCGCTCCGAATACCAAGAGTACAAACGTGCTGTTTCCGGACGGCGGCAAAGCAGCAAATGAAAAATTGAAAGCGTTTCTGATTTCCTGCGGAACATCGGACAGCCTGCTGAATTTCAGTGAGACTGTTCACAAGTTCTGCGAGTCAAACAGCGTAAAACACGAGTATTTCCTGATTCAGGGCGGCAAGCATGACTTTGATGTCTGGAAGCCTGCACTGTGGAATTTCCTGCAAATGGCAGATCAGGCAGGTCTGACAGAGGGAACATCAAGTGAAATCGAGCCGTATAATGCATTTGAAACAATCGAGGCTGAGGATTACACCTCAATGTCCGGCGTTCAGATCGAAACGCTTACCGGCGGCGGTCAGGATGTCGGGTATATCGAAGACGGTGACTATCTCGTTTTCAAGAATGTCGATTTCGGTGACGGCGCGAAAAGCGTGACGGCGCGCGTCGGCTCTCCGAACGGCGGATGCAAGGTCGAATTTTATCTGGATCAGATGTCCGGCTCCCCTGCGGCTGTGTGTGAAGTCGCTGCCACCGGCGGATTCCAGAATTTTGAGGATGTCTCAGCGAATATCACCGGCGCATCTGAAAAACACGATCTCTATATCAAATTTACAGGCGGCGCAAGCTATCTGATGAATATTGACAGCTTCGTTTTCAGCAAAGAAAAAGCCAAAGTCGATCTCAGCGCATTTATCAAGCTCGGCGATCTCGACGGCGACGGCGCAATCACTTCTGCTGATCTGTCGATTGCAAAGGCGGGTGTCCTGAAAAGTTTCAGCAGCAATAAAGTAAAAAAAGCTGCTGATGTTGATTACAGCGGCACCGTCGATCAGACGGATATTGCATGGTTTGTAAAGTATCTGACCGGTCAGGCCAGCGCATTTCCGGAACCGGTCACACCGCCGAAACAGGAACTGCGAACCATTTCCGAATATACACCGGTCTGCGAAGAACAGATGGTCATGAAAGAACCGGATAATGCACGTTCTCAAAAGCCGGGCGTCAAGTATCCGGAAATCAAAAAGGAAACCTATTTTTCAAAGAAGGCGAATAAAAACAAGCCGTATAACATTATGCTGCCGGTCAACTATGATGAGAGCAAACAGTATCCGGTGCTGTACCTGCTGCACGGCTTCTTTGAGGATGAGGACCGCATGATCCTGACGGGTAATGTTCCGCCGATCCGCACAAGAGAGATCATCACAAATGCGATTGCGGAGGGCGAGGCAGAGGAAATGATCGTTGTCATTCCGCTGGTCTTTACGTCCGCAACGAAGGAAAAAGCAACCGGTTTCGGAGATTATGAATCCAGTCAGGGCTACGATAACTTTGTCGATGATATTGTTGACAGCCTGATGCCGCATATCGAGAGCATATACAGCGTAGCAACCGGCCGCGAGAATACCGCAGTCACCGGTTTCTCGATGGGCGGCAGAGAATCGCTCCGCATCGGCATGAAATATGCGGATAAATTTGCTTATATCGGCGCGATTTGTCCGGCTCCGGCTGTGGAAGGTCCGTGGAAGTGGAGCAGCGAGGAAGCCGCTCCGTCACTGATTCTGCTGACAGGCGGTACGGATGATACGGTCGTCGGTCTGAGCACGCCGCAGGGCTATCATGACAACTTCGTCAAGGCGGGAACACCGCATATCTGGCATGTTGTGCAGGGCGGTTATCACGGCGATAACTGCATTACCGCACATGTATACAATTTTGTCCGATTCATCTTCAAAGCATAATTTCATCCAAAACAAACGCGGCGCCCGGCATGAACCGGAATCGCAATTTCTCAGGCAAAGGCTGGAACCTGAATTTTTCTCCGTAAACGCAGGCGCCGCATTGAATCCGCAGATATGGATATCCAATCAGATATGATATCACATATGCAGGAATCCCCTCTGTACAATGCAGTACGGAGGGGATTCTGTTTCCTGTACTGCTGAATATTATCCTCTCAGGATATAAGCAGCAGAACAATACAATCCGGACGCAATATTGCATATACAATTTGTATATTTGCTTGACTATTATACAAATCTATGTTATACTGATAGCGCAGCTTTTATATAAAACTGTAAATTTACATCAAAGGAGTACAGATTATGAAGCAACAGAAGAAACTTATCACAATCCTCATGTCTGCTGTGATGTCTGTCAGTACGGTCCTTCAATGCGCAGGAACGGTATCGGCAGCAGATCAGCAGAACGGTACAGCGGAAGCTGTTCCAGAAATGACCGCAACCGGTTCCGGCGCTGTCGGCGGCGTGATTGCGGAAAGCCTCAACAAGGAAACTGCTAAGATCCAGAACGCTGAGGGATGCAACATCTTCTCAATCGAGACGGAAAAAAACAAAGCTACGGTGTTTTTCTCTACCCCGCAGGACTGCAAGCTCGCAGTCGGTGTCTACACCGATCTTTATGAAGACGGCTATGAAAAAATGGTTATCTCTGCGGTGACGGATGTCAAAGCTGGACAGGAATCGGCAGAACTGACCTTTGCGACAGACAGCATGCCGGCGTACTATGTGCTGAAAGCCTACCTGATCGGTGCGGACGGCAATCTGCTTTCAGAGGAATATGTCGATCAGACCTACACGAAGGACATCCAGACACTGATGAATTCGGATATCAACAGCTATGAAGGCTATGAAGTCCTCAATCTGGATGAGAATGATGACACAAACTTTGTCGTATATAAAAAAGATGTCATCGTTCTGAAAGCATCTGAGGAAGAAAATGTCATTGTGACAAAGGACGAAGAAGGCGGAATCTATACGATCCGGAATCTCTCAGATGAGATCAAAGAAGGCGATTCCGTTTCCGTCGAGGGTGATATCGGCGATGTGACCGTTTTCCGTGTGCAGTCACTGGAAACTGACGGTGACCTGACAACAGTCCATGCAGATCCGTCCGTGAAGCCTGCCGATGCGTTTTCATATATCAAAATTGAAATGACGCCGGAGGATTTTGCTGACACACAGGAATCCGAAGAAAACGCCGCACCCTCCGGAAAAAGACCTGCGCAGCCCCGTCCCCTTGACAAGAATGAGGCTGTGCCGGATTCCGCGGATGATGACGGATGGTCCGGTTCCAAACAGCTTGAACTGGAATCTGCCGTCAAGGACGGAGAGATTCCGATCCCGGGCATTGACGCCTCCTATTCACTTGCGAATTTCAAGTTTTCGGTTGGTCTGAAATATGCAGTGCGGTTTAATTATTATAGCACCGAAACACATGCAAAATCTGCATTATTCATTCAATCGGAGGTCGATCTTGATCTGACGATCGAAGCAAAGGCAACCGTCTACTGTCCGCTCCCGCGCTGCGCGTTCAATACAACTGCATTCGGCGTGGAATTAAATATCGGCTTCTTCCTGAAGCTGGAGCTGGACGGCTATGTTTCCGGTCATATGCATCTTTCCTTGCTCCTTGATTCGACCGGTGTCCATCCGGATGTTGATTGTGAGTTCAACATAAAAGCGGAAGTGTATGCAGGCATTGCAATCCGAGCAAAGTGCAGTATCTTCGGCTCAGATATTGAGGCGGAGATCGGCGGCGGTGCGCGGGCAGCGTTCTCTCCGGCGGATGCACATCCTGTCTGCACGTTCTGCCAGGATATTGAGCTGACGATCGAGGGCAATTTTGAGATCAAGGCAGACATATCTTTCTGGGGCATTGACTGGGGCTTCGGCACATCCGGTTCAACCAGCCTTAAGATCGGTGATGCATACTTCTCTGATAAGCTCGGATTCGGTAACGGCACCTGCCCGAATAAACGAATCACAGGCACATCGGCTGCAAGCACACCGGGGACAAGTACACCCGGAACCGGCAGCGATCCCGGTACAACGACGCCTTCAGAACCCGACGACGGACTGACCGATGAGCAGCGCGAATATCTTGTATTCACCGGCGTAAACGGCGGATTCTCGGTCAGTATCAATCCGGAGCATGTTGATGATATTGTTTCCATTGTGATCCCTGCAGAATACAAAGGAAGACCGGTAACAGAAATCGGTCTGGGAAAACCTGATTGCAGCGGCTCGCGTGTGAGTCAGGACGATGTCAGTTATTCTGTCGAATGGAGAGAGGGCAAACCCCGTCCGAGCAGCGGCACCGGATTTGAAGGCTGCAAAAATCTGAAATCAATAGTCCTTCCGGAAACCATCCGTGTCATCAGCGAAGCCGCCTTTGCCGGCTGCACGGAGCTCGAAGAGACCAATCTGCCGGATGATATCACACAGATTGAAAACGATGCATTCATCTGCTGTCATAAAATGAAAGCTGACAGACTGCCTGCCAATATCCGCGAAATCGGTAACCGCGCCTTTGCCGGCTGCGATCAGGCATTTGAAAATCTGATTTTCCCGCCTTCCCTGAAACGAATGGGCAGCTCGGTCTTTGCACATTGTGATGCGATCCGTTCTGTGACAGCATCCGTCCTCGCCATTCCGGACAGTACATTTCAATATTGCTACGGATGAAAACAGTAACACTGGAAGCACCGACGATTTCGATCAAGCATTCAGCATTTTTCGGCGATAAGAATCTGGAGGAGGTCATTCTGCCGGAGTCGCTCCATTTCATCGGTTACAGCGCATTCCAGAACTGCAATAAGCTGAAGAAAATCACGCTGCCGGAAGCGCTGACGACGCTCGGTAACTTTGCACTGGAATGGACAGCAGTCCCCGCACTGGAAATTCCGCCGAACATGAAGAAAATCAACCTCAGGGTGCTTTACGCAAACAGTGCGATCCAAAAGATCGTTCTGCCGAAAAATATCGAGTATATTGATTTTTCTGCATTTGATTGTACATCGAGGCT
>JAGKVC010000050.1 GCA_021152595.1 Clostridia bacterium | reverse complement strand
CCTCACGGATCGCATCGACCATTGCGTCGAACATCTCGAAGCCCTCATAGCGATACTCAACAACCGGATTCTTCTGCGCATATCCGCGAAGTCCCATACCGCGCTTGAGTTCATCCATATCGTCGATGTGTGCCATCCACTTGGAGTCAACAACCTTGAGCAGAACCACACGCTCTAGCTCACGCAGTTCATCGTGACCGATCGTATTCTCACGCATCTGATAGACAGCGAGTGTACGGTCTGTCAGCATCTTGATGATATCATCGCGCTCGGTCGAATTGAGCTTCTGATCATCCCACTCGAAATCCTCCGGAACTGTGATCCAGTCCATGAAGTATTCGCGCAAACCGACAAGATTCCAGTTCGCTCTGTCGGACTCATCCGCAAGATAAGTCGTAACCGTCGAGCGGATCAGCTCCTTGATCATATCGACAATGTATGCATGCAAATCCTGACCGTCGAGAACCTGACTGCGCTGACCGTAGATGATTTCTCTCTGCGTGTTCATGACATCGTCGTAGTTCAGGACGTTCTTACGGGTTGCAAAGTGCATACCCTCGACCTTCTTCTGGCAGGATTCGATGACCTTGGACATCATTTTGCTCTCAATCGGCATATCCTCTTCGACATTGAGGCGTGCCATCATATTTTCCAGACGGTCGCCTGCAAAAATACGCATCAGATCGTCCTCAACAGAGAGGAAGAAGCGGCTCTCACCCTCGTCGCCCTGACGGCCGGAACGACCGCGAAGCTGGTTGTCGATTCGTCTGGATTCATGGCGCTCAGTACCGAGAATATACAGACCGCCTGCCGCCTTGACATCGACCGCCTTCTTCTTGACTTCCTCATTGAACTTGTCATAGAGGGAGCGGTAGACCTCACGCGCTGCGAGGATCTCCTCATCGTCGGTATCAGCAAAGCCGACTGCCTCGGTGATGATTTCCTCAGGAATTTCGCGCTTGCGCATCTCAGCCTTTGCAAGGAATTCAGCATTACCGCCGAGCATAATATCCGTACCACGGCCTGCCATGTTCGTCGCGATCGTAACCGCGCCTAGCTTACCGGCCTGTGCGACGATCTCCGCTTCCTTTGCGTGATACTTCGCATTCAGCACTTCATGCTTGATGCCGCGGCGCTTGAGCATATCAGAGAGTTTCTCAGATTTGTCAATCGAAACCGTACCGACCAGAACCGGCTGACCTTTTTCATGGCACTCAATGATCTGGTTGATGATTGCATTATACTTTGCTTTCTCGGTACGGAAAATCAGATCCGGATGATCAATACGGATAACCGGTCTGTTCGTCGGGATCGAAATAACATCGAGCTTATAGATCTCGCGGAATTCGTCCTCTTCCGTCATAGCAGTACCGGTCATACCGGAGAGCTTCTTATAGAGACGGAAATAGTTCTGGAAGGTAACAGTTGCAAGTGTCTTGGATTCATGCTTGACCTTGACGCCTTCCTTCGCCTCGATCGCCTGATGCAGACCGTCATTATAGCGTCTGCCCATCATCATACGGCCGGTGTTCTCATCAACAATGATGATCTCATCGTCCTTGATGACATAATCGGTGTCGAGATGCATGATGCCGTGCGCCTTGATCGCCTGATTGATATGGTGCAGCAGCGTCATATTTTCCATATCCATGAGGTTTTCCACATGGAAATAGCTTTCAGCCTTTTTCACGCCGCGGCGCGTAATGGTCGCGGTTTTTGCCTTCTCGTCGATGATATAATCAGCATCCTCGAAGGCTTCATCCTGATCCTCCTTGTCGTCGGTCTCGACAACGGTGACCGGTGTCAGGGTGCGTGCGAAGCGATCCGCCTGCTCATAAAGCTCCGTGGACTTATCGCCTCTGCCGGAGATAATCAGCGGCGTTCTTGCCTCGTCGATGAGGATCGAGTCCACCTCGTCCACGATGGCAAAATTCGGTGCGCGCTGCACGCGGTCCTTTTTGTAAATGACCATGTTGTCACGCAGATAGTCAAAGCCCATCTCGTTGTTTGTGCCGTATGTAACGTCACAGGCATATGCCGCGCGGCGCTCGTCATTGTTCAGATCATGGATGATGCATCCGACCGTCAGACCGAGGAAGCGCAGAACCTTGCCCATTTCGTCAGACTGCGTTTTTGCAAGGTAATCGTTAACTGTAACGACATGTACGCCGTCGCCGGAAAGACCGTTCAGATAAGATGCGACACATGCAACCAGTGTTTTACCTTCACCTGTGCGCATTTCCGCGATTCTGCCCTGATGGAGCACAATCGCGCCGATGATCTGAACCGGGAACGGCTTTTTGCCGAGAATACGGTCCGCAGCCTCGCGGACAGTTGCCAGTGCCTCAACCATAATATCATCGAGCGTTTCGCCGTTTGCAAGGCGCTCGCGGAATTCCACAGTTTTTGCCTTCAGAGAAGCGTCGGAAAGACCTTTGTACTCCTCGTCCAGATCAAGCACCTTCTTCTTGATCGGCTCGATTTTTGCAAGTTCTTTTTCGCTGTAGGATCCGAAGATCCTGTCAATAAAGCTCATTGAATAACCGCCTTTACACATAATCCGGAATCAGCGTCCGGGCGCACTTCGCCCATAAGCGTATTCCATACATAATTAGTTTACTATATATTTCATCATTTGTCAATAGGTAAAGGGAAATTTTCACTTTTTCGCCACAGAATCCTGCATCGCAAGCTGCCGGAAATGCTCACCGCGTTTCTCAAAATTCTGATAGACATTATAGCTCGCCGCAGCCGGAGACATCAGGCAGATTCGCCCTTTTTCCGTAATCTGCTTCGCAAGTGCAACTGCTTCCGGCAAGTCTTCTGCATACTGCATCCGGCTTCGCAGCGATTCCGGATAGGTTTCCGCTTCATGCAGAATGCGCCTGCCCGAATCCGACATCAGAATGATATGCGGCACGGGGGAATTCGCCAGATATTCAAGCAGCTGCGTATAATTGATTCCTCTGTCCATACCGCCGATCAGGACAGTATCCGTATCCGGAAGGCTGTTGAGCGCCTGAATACAGGTCTCACACGCCGTCGAGATCGAATCATCCACCCAGCGGATCCCGTGATAGGTGCCGATTGGAGACAGACGGTGCGGAAGCGGCTGGAAGCTGCGGATTCCATCGGTAATCTGACTGTCCGGGAGTCCGAGACGCTTTGCAAGCGCATAGACAACTGCGCAGTTATAACGGTTGTGTTCGCCGGTCAGAGCAATATCAGCAGGGATCTCACAGGTTTCGCCGCGATAAAACATCGTGTTGCCGTCAAGCAGGGAAACATCTGCGTTTGTGTCATTTTTCGCCAGACGCAGCACATCCGCCTGACAGTCCCCCTCCGCCGGAAGCGACGGTTCACCGCAGATCAGCAGATCGCCCGGACGCTGATTCCGGTAGATGTTCTCCTTACAGTAGGCATAATACTCAAATGTGCCGTAATGATCGAGATGCTCCTCATAGAGATTGAGGAAAACCGCGGTTTTCGGGGATACATGATTATATTCGAGCTGATGCACGCCGATTTCCATGACGATCACGGTCTCAGACGTGATCTGTTCGTACAGCTCAGCCGTCGGGATTCCGATGTTGCCGCCGAGGACAGACGGGACACCGGCTTCATGCAGCACATGATAAAGCAGCGAGGATGTTGTCGATTTACCCTTTGTGCCGGTAATGCCGATGCACTGATCCCGATAAGCGGTCAGGAAAAGCTCTGTCAGAGAGGTCACGCGGCAGGGCAGCTTCTCCGGCTGATACTCCGGCTTCAGCACGATGCCCGGGCTCTTGAACACGATGTCATATTCCGTCATAGCAGCCTGATAATCCGCGCCGATATGCAGAGATACGCCCTTCGGCGCATCACTGAGCGGATTCGCGTCCGAGATGCCGAGTGCCTGATAACCGCCGACCTCTGTGATCCGCCGGTAGAGCGCTCTGCCCTCTCTGCCGAATCCAAGCAGCAGAACCTTTTTTCCGTCAATCATTTGATGCAATACTTTCAGCAGCATTTACTCTGCTCCCTCCTGTTCATCCCACAGCGCATCCGCGCCGCAAGCTCTGATCTGTAACACATGACAGGCACCCGCTCCGAGTACACAATCAATCTCCTGCCGGAACGATTCCGCTTTCCCGATAGGAACATAAGCCTGAACCGTTCCCGCAAAGCCGCCGCCGTGTACACGGTATGCGCCTTTGCCATCCAGCAGCTTTTCACACAGCGCAAGCGCAACTGCTACATCCTGATGCGCAGTGCTGCCTGCCGGTGTGATATTCTGCAAATGCGCCTCCGAAGATCTTCCGGATGCATTGACAAGTGCAAGATAATCTGAGAATCTGCCGTTCCGCAGTGCAGATGCCTGTTCCGCAGCGCGTGCGTTTTCACTGTAAAAATGCATGGCACGCAGCACGGCACGGTCGCCGCAGGCTTTGCGAAGCTCCGGCAGCTTCTTCCAGAAAGCCGATTCCTCGGTCTCACGCAGATATTGTTTGCCGAGCATCACTGCAACAGAACGCATTTCAGCCGGAACTGCCGCATACTCATCCGTCAGGTCCGCATGATCCGCACCGGTGTCGATGATGCAGAGTGCATAGCCCTCTTTCGCAAGGTCAAGACGGATCTGCTCCCAGCGCGGCGCAGCAGGATCCTCAAAATCAATCGCCGCAACACCGCCGAGCGCGCAGGCCATCTGATCCATCAGGCCGCAGGGCTTTCCGAAATAAATATTTTCCGCATACTGCGCGATAATCGCAAGCTCAGCCTGTGAAAAAGCAGCATCTGCAAAGAAATCATTGCAGATTGTTCCGATCATCACTTCAAAAGCCGCAGAGGACGACATGCCGCTGCCTGCAAGCACATCGGATGTGATATAGGCAGCAAATCCGCCGACCGGTCTGCCGAGCTGTGCAAAGCGCGCAGCCGTACCGCGGATCAGCGCAGCAGTTGAACCGCATTCCTCCGGTATGATTTCCGTTTCCGTGACCGAAATACGTGTCTCCGAAAAGCCCTCGGAATAGACCTGAATCTCGGTTGTATCATTTGGCGCTGCAACCGCAATCAGATCCAGACTGATGCCGCCTGCAAGCACTCTGCCGCACTGATGATCCGTGTGATTGCCGCCGAGTTCCGTTCTGCCGGAGACGGAAAACACGCGAAGCGGTCTGTCTCCGTAAATCTCAGTAAAACGGTCAATCGCAGAAATCAGCCGTTTCCGATAGGACACCAATGCGCTGCCTGTCACACCGTACCAGCGCGCGAGCTTCCTGTCATAAGTACCGGACGCGATCTGTGCTTTCGCCTGATCTGCCAGTAAAAAATTATTGTTCATATTCACCTCCGAACTGTCACCATCCGAGCCAGTCCCGAATCACGCCGCTCAGCTTATCCGCTGCCTTCTGATGCGTCACGGCGGAAGGATGCCAGTCAACCACAACGCCGTCCGCCTCGGACTGCATATCAAACCGCATCGTCCGGATATTGGTATCACCGGTTTCCTTTGTATAGGTATCTGCCGCCAGTTCAACTGCATCGCAGAGCGTCTGCCCCATAATACCGAGCGTGCAGAGAATCGGCGCATCAGGATTCTTTTCCCGTACTTTCTTCAGGAATTCAGTGTAACCTGCCACAAATTCCTTTTGTTTCGCAGCGTCTGTACCTGTATAGGAGCTGTCATTCGTACCGAGATTGATCACGATCAGATCCGGCTGAACGGCAAAGCTCCAGATATCATCCTGAATCTTGTGACGCTCCTCGAGAACGGCAGAGCAGTGTCCGGTCTGCGCATAGAACCGCGGAACGAGCTGACTTGTCAGCGCATTGCCGTTTGTTGTATAGCCGGAAATAATGCCGTGTCCGCTGTAGCTGACCATGCTGTAATCCGCATTCAGTGTTTCCGCGGTCAGATAGGCATAGGATTTCATCACGTTCTCATTTGCGGTCTTGAACGGATCAACACCGTATTGCCCGTCTACGCCGTATCCGCAGGTGATGGAATCACCGATGAACTCAATCAGATGCGGCTTGGGATCAGCCGGAATCAGCAGACCGTTCTGATATTGGGAAAAGATCCGCCTGGACGAGGCAATGCAGATCTCACGGATACCGACCGAGGATTGCGCAGACTCCGAGAGCTTGATCAGCTTCACACGAGCAGGTGTCTCCTCATCCGCGGTATTTGTCAGCGTAACAGACTGTTCCTGCTCCGTAAGCTGCGTATCCGTTACCAGCGCATCATTGAGATAAACCGCATACCTGGCGGCAACAGTATCGCCAAGCGCACATGCCGTATCTCCGGTCAGACTCAGCGTGCATTCTTTCCCGTAAAAGCTGAATTCAATGCCCGTTCCGGAAAGCCCGCACCAGAGTGTTCCGGTCTCCGGATGAAATACGGTCCGTCCAAGCTGTTTCGCCTGATCCGCAGTAAAATACGCCGGATACAGCGCTTGACCGGCTCCAAAAGCATGCAGCTTGGATTTCAGGTAATCCATCCGGTCAACATTCCCGTTGCCGTTCAGGTCGAGCTTGGAAGCAAAGAAATCCGGCACAGGCTGCTTTCCGTTCAGATGCATCCGGATCGCATTGGACTCCGTACTCTCGGCGCATTTCCAAAAGAGACATGCGCCTGCGGCAGCAGCAAGTGCGATCGCGCCGCCGATCAGTCTTTTCTTTTTCATAGGTAACCTCCGTTTTCGGCTATCAGTTTCTCCGATAGTCTTTTATCTCTGTTTATTATAGCAAAATCGGTTGCAAAATGCAACCTTTTATGATATAATTATAGAAAAGAAACGAAAAGGAGGCGATCCCGTGATTCCGATTTCACCCAGACTGCTCTGCTGTGCTTCCATGCTCAAGGGCGACTTTATATGCGATATCGGCACCGATCATGCCTATCTTCCGGCGTATCTGATCCAGAGCGGAAAAGCAAAGCAGGTCATAGCGACCGATGTCAAGCAGGGACCGCTCGACAGCGCAAAGGGCACATTAAAGCGCTACCATGTTGAACAGGATATCAAACTCGTTCTTTCAGACGGCTTTGACAAGGTCAATTCCAAAGGCATCACAGACGTTGTGATTGCAGGCATGGGCGGTGAAACAATCCGCGATATCCTTGCAGCACCGAAGGCGGCATTTCTCAAAAAAGGCGTCAATCTGGTCTTGCAGCCCATGACGAAAGCGGAAATCCTGCGCCCGTGGCTCGCAGAAAACGGGTTTTCGATCAGCAAGGAAATCGCTGTAAAGGATACGCATGTGTACACCGTCATTCAGGCTTCTTATACCGGAGACACCGAGCCGCTGACGCCGGTTCAGTGCTACTGCGGCAAGCTGCGCCACTCCGATCCGCTGACGAAAATCTATCTTGCAGGCGTACAGGAACGGCTGCACACCAAAGCCGCCGGTCTCCGTGAATCCGGCAGCAATTCAGAAGCGGATGAGATCCGCAGCCTGCTCAATGAGATCAACGAATGGCTCAATCCGAACCGGAGGTAACCCATGACAATTCAGGATATCTATCAAATACTCGATGATTATGCACCTTTTTCACAGCAGGAGTCCTATGATAATTCCGGTCTGCTTGTCGGCGATCCGGAGCAGGAGGTCAGGACGATACTGCTGACACTCGATATCACGATTCCGGTTATCGAAGAAGCAGTACAGAAGCATGCGGATCTGATTCTTTCACATCATCCTGTGATATGGAATCCGCTGCGCAGTGTTTCCCCTGCACATCCGGTATGGCATCTGATCCGGCACGGAATCAGTGCGATCTGCTCGCATACCTGCTTTGATATTGCACGGTGTGACGAGAAAGAACCGCACAGCCTGAATGATGCGCTCGGCAGCAGGCTCCGGAAAACAATCCCGATGCAGGAACAGAATGATCCGTTTGTACAGCTCTCCGGAAACCGCGTGCTCGGAAAAGCAGCCGATCTGCTTCATCCGACGGATGCCGACGACCTCGCATTACAGCTCCGCGATGCCCTCGGCTGCAATTCACTGCGCTATCACCGCGGCAGCCGCGCGGATGCAATCCGCCGCATTGCATGGTGTACCGGCAGCGGCGGCGATCTCATTGATGACGCAATCCGTATCGGTGCAGACGCGCTCATCACCGGAGACTGCAAGCACAGTGTCTGGGCAGAAGCGCAGAACCGCAGATTCACGCTCTTTGACTGCGGTCATTTTGAAACGGAAGTCATTATCATTGATGAATTCCGCAGCATCCTTGCGCAATCCGCACCGGATATCACCGTACTTGATTCAGAAGCAGGCAAAAAGCCGTTCTTCCTGACAATCTGATAACACAAAACAGCCGAAGCACTCCGCTCCGGCTGTTTCTTTATCCGATTATATAGTTCCGGACGTCATAGACTTCCATGACGTTATCGAAATCGAAGAGAATCCGGACACCTTCAAGCTGAGATCCGCTGTAATAGCGGTAAAGTGTCGTGTATACAGTACGCGAACCGCTGGAATCTTCCATCAGCCAAAGCTCACAGGTATACATTTTTCCGCCGACCTCAACATCCGAGGACTGCTGAAACGCGAATTGAATGCCGCCGTGATCCTCCGTACCGAAAAAGTATTCATTCAGCTTCGGCACATATGCCTCCGGATCAGAAAACCATTCACTGCCCTTGCGCTTCTGATTGCCGTCAGATGATTTGCGGTAGGAAAAAGACTTCATAAACAGTGCATTTTCAGATCCGGTATGCACATCGAGCGTTTCTTCATCTGACTTATGCAGATAATCATATTCTGCAACGACATTTTGCAGCTTTTGCTTTTCATCGAACATGTACATGGCTGCACTGATCCGGACAGGACGGTCGCCGATCTGTTCAGAAATTGCCTCTGCAAGGCTTCCGGATGTATCAGCCGAATTGTCATAAATTGCCTCGCCCTCGCGGTAATCAAAGCGCAGCTTTCCCAATACGGCATGATAATAATTGAACTGCCGCGCAAGAATGCTTCCGGCAAATATCACGATCAGCACAATCGCAAGAATCAGAAACAGAGTCACCTTATTCCTCGGATTGCGCTGCTCGGCTTCCGCTTCCTCAGAGCCGCAATAGGGAACAAAGCCCTCTTCCGGCTTCTCGTCCTCCGGTGCAGGCGGAAGGATCGAAAGCTCGATCTTATCCTTTTCCTCCATTATGCCCCCTTGTTTTCAGAATCGGAATCCTCCTTCTTTTCTGTCAGCTTATTCAGCAGGATTGTCAGGAGCATGATCGCACCGATCACGATAAAAATACCGAGCATGCCAAGTCCCATATAGCGCAGATTCTCAACAAAATGCATCGGTTCAAATGAAGCAAGTAAATTCAGCATTGTGATACTCCTTTCCGGTCAGTGCAGGAAGAAATTGAGAATCAGACCGCCCGCAATCACAGAAGCAATCTGTCCGGAGACATTGACGCCTGTCGCCTGCATCAGCAGGAAGTTTGTCGGATCCTCCTTCAGCGCGAGCTTGTGGACAACTCTGCCGGACATCGGGAACGCAGAGATACCGGCAGCACCGATCATCGGATTGATTTTCTTTTTCAGGAACAGATTGAGAATTTTCGCAAAGATTACACCGCCTGCGGTATCGAAAACAAATGCAATCAGACCGAGGCAGAGAATCAGGATCGTATCAAGCTGAAGGAACTTGTCCGCCTGCATCTGCGAAGCAATCGTGATGCCGAGGAAAATTGTCACGAGATTTGCAAGAACCTTCTGTGCGGTCTCAGAGAGGCTGTCCAGCACGCCGCACTCACGGATCAGGTTGCCGAACATCAGGAAGCCGACAAGCGCAACAGATGCCGGTGCGATCAGTCCTGCGATAATCGTAATGCAGATCGGGAACAGAATGCGTGTGGTCTTGGAGACCGGCTTCTGTGTATACTCCATGCGGATCTGGCGCTCTTTCTTCGAGGTCAGCAGCTTGATGATCGGCGGCTGGATGATCGGAACAAGTGCCATATAGGAATATGCCGCGACCATAATCGCGCCGATATAGTTGGAATTGAGCTTCTGACCGACAACGATCGAGGTCGGACCGTCCGCAGCACCGATAATTGCAATCGAAGCAGCATCGTTGAGATCAAAGAACATGGACGCCATACAAAGCGTAAAGAAGATACCGAACTGTGCAGCAGCGCCGAACAGCATCAGCACCGGATTGGAAAGCAGCGGTCCGAAGTCAATCATCGCGCCGATACCGATAAACAGAATCAGCGGAAACAACTCATTTGCAATGCCTGCGTTGTAAAGAATGCTGAGCGGACCTTCCTCCAAGCCCTGTGTGACCGCGCCGGAAAGCGGCAGATTCACAAGGATTGCACCGAAGCCCATCGGCAGGAGCAGTGTCGGTTCCATATCCTTTTTAATCGCCAGCCAGATCAGCACGCCGCCGATCAGCCACATGATCACCATTCGGATATCAAGATTGAGCAGATTTTGATACAAGACTTCCATAATTCCGTTCCTTTCAGTGATGAGAATAAAAAAACAGACCTCTATCGCGCGCCTGAACGGGATCTCACGATACCGGTCTCCGTGCGATAAAAGTCTTGCCGTTTGATTTTCGCGCGGGTACATCGTCTGTACCGGGCATGACGACACGAAAGACAATCTCCGGATGAAATTGCCGGCTACTCCCTCTTATCGTTCATAGTTTATCATATTTTCAAAGAAATGTCAAGCGCTTTCCGGCTGTTTTTCCGGATTCCGGCAAACAGAGCCGCATATTTGACAGAATCGAGGAAATTTGGTATACTAAAGTTACGGAACATCCATTCTGTTCCGGATCACGTTTTCCGAGGTCAAAACAATATGAACGAACTCTATCAGCCGATTGAAACACTTGCAGGTGTCGGAGAAAAACGCGCAGCAAAATATCATAAGCTCGGCATCCATACGCCCTATGATCTGCTGTTTCATTTTCCGCGCACATACATTGATTATACAAAGCCTGTCATGATCGCGGATGCAGAGAACGGCATCCCGTATGCTGTGCGATGCACGGTCGTACAAAAGCTGGCTGTCGCATTTGTCCGCAAAGGCTTCACGATCTACCGCGTCGTCGTAACAGACGGCTTAACAGATTTTCTGCTCGTGTTTTACAATACGCCCTATACCTATCAGATGATGAAACCGGGCGAGGAATATTATGCATACGGGAAACTGACGGGCGGATTTCTGCGCCGTGAAATGCAGTCGCCGCAGGTGCAGAAAGTGGAGCATGCTCTGCTTTTGCAGCCGGTTTATCCGCAGACAACAGGGCTGACCAGTCAGATGATGCGCACTAACATTCAGCGCGCACTGATGTATCTTGCACAGCAGCCCTTCGAGACCATGCCGCCTTCACTGATGCAGGATTATCAGCTCATTCCGCTTGCAGATGCACTGCGCATCGTTCACAGACCGGATAACGCAAAGGAACTCGAAGCCGCAAGGCACCGGCTCGCCTTTGAGGAGCTGCTGCAATTTCAGCTCGGTACGCTGATGCTCAAGCAGCGAAGCAGCGGTCAGACGGGTATTGCGATGTCGAAATCCACGACGATTCAGGATTTCTATGATAATCTGCCGTTCAGCCTCACCAATGCCCAGCAGAAAGCAATCCATGCGATTTGCAGGGATCTCTGCGGACAAAAGCCGATGAACCGTCTCCTTCAGGGCGATGTCGGAAGCGGAAAAACTGCCGTCGCAGCTGCCGCAGCCGCATTTGCTGCAAAAAACGGGATGCAGACCGTCCTGATGGCACCGACCGAAATTCTCGCGCAGCAGCATATGCAGACCATGACGGATTTTCTGGCACCGATCGGGATTCAGCCCGTGTTGCTGACCGGCTCAACAAAAGCAAAGGAAAAGCGCGAAATCAAGAAAAAAATCGCGGATGGTTCTGCTTCGGTTGTCGTCGGTACGCATGCTGTCATTCAGAAGGATATTGAATTTGCGTCGCTCGGGCTTGTCATTACAGATGAGCAGCATCGCTTTGGCGTCGCACAGCGCGCGGCGCTTGCAGAGAAAGGCGGATATCCGCATAAACTCGTTATGTCTGCAACGCCGATTCCGCGCACGCTTGCACTGATTATCTATGGCGATCTCGACATCACGGTACTCGATGAAATGCCGAAGGGCAGACTGCCGATCCAGACATTTGCCGTGACAGGCGGATACCGCGAGCGCGCCTACGGATTCATCAAGGAACATCTGGATGTCGGAGAGCAGGCATATCTGGTCTGTGCAATGATCGAGGAATCCGATTCGCTTGAAAACGTACAGGCTGCCGAATCCTATGCGGAAACACTCAAGCAGGGTGCGTTCAGTGCATACCGCGTCGGATTGCTGCACGGGAAAATGAAACCGGCGGATAAAGAATCTGTCATGGCGGCTATGAAAGCCCATGAGATTGACCTGCTCGTCTGCACGACGGTCGTTGAGGTCGGTGTCGATGTCCCGAACGCAACGCTGATCCTCATTGAAAATGCAGACCGTTTCGGACTCGCCCAGCTTCATCAGCTTCGCGGCAGAGTCGGCAGAGGATCCGTTCAGAGCTACTGCATCCTTGTCACGGACAGCAAGAATGAGGATGCGCGTGAGCGTCTCAAAGTCATGAGCCGCACAACAAACGGCTTCGCAATCGCTGAGGAGGATCTGAAGCTGCGCGGCCCCGGTGATTTCTTCGGCCATGCACAGCATGGCATGCCGCCGCTGATGCAGGCTGCCTTTTGCAGCAATATGCCGCTGGTCTCTGAAACGCAAATGGCGGCAAAGCAGCTTCTGGAATCGGATCCGGAACTGATGCGGCCGGAGCATCAGCCGCTGCGTACTGCCGTACTCCAGCTCTTTGCAAAAAAAGGCGAGAACGGGCTAAATTAAGTTCAAACCACTCCCCTGCTGTCGGAATCAGGTTTATTCGTCCAGATTTTACTGTGCTTTTGATAGTTTCTGTGCATTTCGCCAAATCTCAATTTTTTTCGAAAATCCTCTTGACTTTTCTCTTCATTTGCGGTATAATAACAAAGTCGCCTGAGGGAAATGAAAAATTCCGAAAGGGCTGACGAAATGGCCTGGTAGTTCAGTTGGTTTAGAACGCCGCCCTGTCACGGCGGAGGTCGTGGGTTCGAGCCCCATCCAGGTCGTATGCCTCTTTAGCTCAGTTGGTAGAGCAGGGGACTGAAAATCCCCGTGTCGTTGGTTCGATTCCGACAGGAGGCATTCCATGCGGATTTAGCTCATCTGGTAGAGCGCCACCTTGCCAAGGTGGAGGTAGCGGGTTCGAGCCCCGTAATCCGCTTATCGCGGTTTGGAAATATCCTTATCGTGAAAAAAATCCGGAACCTTGTGTTCCGGATTTTTTGTTTGCTCCCCTATTTTTTCGGCCTGCACTGCATGATGCCAAATGAGACGGTTGTCGTCAGCGAATCAATCTGATCGAGCTTTGCAATATCGCGCAAAGATGTTTTATGGACATACGGCGTCATCGCAAACAACGCCTTCAGATGTTCTGCCGGAACCGTAATCGTATCATGCAGAGATTCATAAGAAGCCAGAACAAAGCCCTCGGGTGCATCGGTAACGGGCTTATTTTCATATGGCTTTTCATAGACAGCCTGTTTCAGCTCCCAGAGATGCTTCTCCAGCGGAATGACACGAAGCAGCAAACCGTCCGGCTTCAGAATCCGCAGAAACTCCTGCGGCTCGCAGGGTGCAAAGAGGTTCAGGATGCAGTCGCAGCTTTTCTCTGCTGCCGGAAGATGATTGACAGAAGCAACCGCCCAATCCGCATCCGGAATCCCCTGCTGTTTTGCCCGTACCGCTGCAAAGCGCAGAATATCCGGCGAGATATCCACACCGCAAAGCTGCGTCTGACAGCCATTCCCGCGCAATGCCGCTGTAACCGCGCAGGAATACCAGCCTTCACCGCATCCGATATCCATGATCTGCGCGGGCTTCTCGTTCAGTGTAATCGCACAGATACGGTCAAGCAGCTTCTGATAGTATCCGGCGTTGAGAAAGACCTGCCGCGCCTTTGCCATTTCCGCATCATCACCACGCTGTCTGCGGCTCTGGCGCTGTAAAAGATTGACATATCCGGATTTGGCACGGTCAAAGCTGTGACCTTTTTTACAGAGATAGCGTTTCGGCTCCGGCATCAGCTCTCCGCCGCATACGGGACAAATCAGATTCATTTGAAATCAACTCCTGTCATGGAAAAGCAGTACAGACGAAAACTCTGTACTGCTTTTTGTTTAATCAAGCGGCACAATCACATAATGCCGCGTACCGAGGCCGTGCTGTTCCGCTGCCTCGGCAGTATGGATCGCATTGCGAGAATCCATGCGTTCGATCAGAGCAGCCTTGCCCGGATCATCCGCATTTTTCACCGCATCATAGCATGCCCAGTCTACAGCAACCGGATCCAATGATGCGAAAATGCCGAGATCGCCCATTTCCGGTTCAGCAGGATTGCTGTCGCAGTCGCAATCCACAGAAAGACGGTTTGCAACATTGATATAGACGATATTCTCCGCGCCCATATAGTCAATCACGGCAGAATCCGCATCCGCCATACTCTCGAGAAAAGAATCGTGATCCGCTGTCCAGATCTTTGCCACATCGCCTGCACCGTGAATATTCGCTTTTCCGTGCGAAGATGCGACACCGATCGACATATTTTTCAGAGCGCCGCCGAAGCCGCCCATCATATGACCTTTGAAATGCGAAAGCATCAGCATCGAATCGTAATTCTGCAAGTGGGTTCCGACATAATTCTGTGCGATATGGAACGGCTCACGAACCGGAATCGCCATTTCGCCTTCTTCATCCATGATATCACAGGGCGCAATATCGAGGAAACCGTGATCTTTGATTGCCTTCCAGTGATCCTTCGCATTGCTGCGCGGTCCGCCGTATGCGGTATTGCATTCGACAATCGTGCCGTTCAGCTCCTGAACAAGCGGCGCAATCAGTTTCGGATTGAGATAATTATGTCCGCCGGGTTCACCGGATGAGATCTTGACGGCGACTTTCCCTTTCAGCGTCACGCCGAGTGCATGGTAGATCTTTTGCAGAGATTCCGAAGTGATTTCTTTCGTAAAATATACCTTTGCCTGCTCCATATCACGAACCCTCCTTTTCCAGTTCTGCACGGACTTCACGGAGCGAAAGCCCGTGTTCCTTAGCGATCCTTGCGAGATCGTCATATTCCGGCTTGGTTCTTGTCACACCGAAGCCGTGTACTGTTTTTGTCCGTACTGCGCCGTATACTGTATTCTGTTCAGATACACTGCGATCCAAAGTAAACCGCTCGCAGAGATGCATCCGCACGCCGATTGTCGTGGTATGCTGAAAGATCAGATGCAGCATTTCCTGCCGCTGATTTTCCGTGCAGAGGCAGACAAGCATGACACCCGGGCGGCTTTTCTTCATTGTAACAGGAACCGTAAAAACCTCCCGCGCACCTGCGCTGAGCAAAACCTCCTGTGCGAACCCAAGCTCCTCCCCTGTCATATCATCCACATTGCAGATCAGCTCGACAATCTGACCGGGAGCTTCCTGCGTCTCTCCGAGAAATGCGCGCACTGCATTGAGACGCTCGTATTCCTTTTTGCCGAAGCCGTAGCCGATCTTCTCGGTCTGCATCAGCGGCATAGGAACAAATGCATCTGCAAAATGCCGCAGCAGTGCAGCGCCGGTCGGTGTACAAAGCTCACCCTCAACGGATCCGCCGAAGCAGGGCACACCTTGCAGGATATGCGCAGTTGCAGGCGCAGGAACCGGAAGAATGCCATGTGCACAGCGGACATATCCGCTGCCGACATGCACCGGAGAAGCCATGATCCGATCCGGATGCAGCATCTCGATCAGCATACAAACACCGACAATATCCGCGATTGCATCCTTTGCGCCGACCTCATGAAAATGAATCTCAGAGACAGGTTTGCCGTGTGCATGACTTTCAGCTTCCGCAATCAGCTGATAAACAGCGAGCGCATGCTGCTGCACAAAATCCGAAACCGGAAGCGACTGAATCTTCTCTGTAATATCCTGAACCGAAGCATGATGATGGTGACCGTGTCCGTGATGATGCTCATGATCATGATGTTCATTTTCATGATGCGCGCCGTCGTGATGGTGATTATGGTGATGATCATCATGGTGCTGTTCATGGTCATGCGGATGATCGTGATGATGCCCGTGTTCATGCACATCGAGCGATTCCTCTTCCTCGCCGTGAATCACAACATGCATCTGCGTACCGGTTATGCCAATCTGCTGTCTGGTCTCTGCGGTGACAGTCACGCCATCCAGACCGAGTGCATTCATTCTGTCGAGAAATACCTGACGGTCAGGGAGCAGCTCAAGCAGAGCAGCAGTCAGCATATCGCCTGCGGCACCCATGCTGCATTCAAGATAGAGTGTTCTCATTGATTCCTCCAATGTGGTTGATCTGACTTGCCTGATATCCGGCACCGAAGCCGTTATCAATATTGACGACGCTCACGCCGCTTGCACAGGAATTGAGCATAGAAAGCAGCGCCGACACGCCGCCGAACGCCGCACCGTATCCGATGCTGGTCGGGACGGCAAGAACCGGACAGTCGGCAAGTCCTCCGATCACGCTGGCAAGCGCGCCCTCCATGCCTGCAACCGCAATAATCACCGATGCAGACATGATTTCATCTGTATGCGCAAGCAGTCTGTGCAGACCGGATACACCGACATCATACAGCCGGATCACACGGTTGCCGAGTGCCTCTGCTGTAAAAGCCGCTTCCTCTGCGACTGGCTGATCGCTTGTTCCGCCGGTTGCAACAACAATATTGCCGTGACCGGACGGCTCCGGCATCTCACCGATCAGACCGATCTGCCCGATTTCGTGATATCGAAATGGAACAGCCGCAGAAAGCGCCTCTGCCTTCTCAGGCGAAATGCGAGTGATCAGAATCCTTTTTTGCCCGTGCTGCTGCATCGCCTGCACAATGCCGATCATCTGATCAGCTGTCTTGCCTGCACCGTAGATTACCTCGGGTACCCCCTGCCGCAATCCGCGGTGCAGATCAATCTTCGCATAGTCAATATCGGCAAACGGCGCCTGTTTGAGAGAAAGCAATGCCTGCTCCGGTGCAATATCCTGTGCAGCAACCGATCGCAGCAGGGAAAGAATCTCCTGCTTATCCATTGTGCTTTTTCAGAAGCGTCTTGTGTACGGTTCCGTTCGGATCCTGAATCAGGACGATCGCAAGCCAGATGATCAGTCCGAGTGCAACAACCGAAAGACCTAAATAGCTGTCATTGAGCATATCCGCGGCAGCCGGCGTAATGAACTCCGCACGAAGTTCCAGATATTCTGCAACTGCATCCACAAGCCACATCAGCGATGCGCCCCAGAACATCAGGCAGAGTGTGCCGATTTTCAGGCTGCGCGCCTTTTCATTCGTATACCAGATTACAGTTGTAATCACAGCAGCAAGACAGGTAATCAGAAGCGTCATGTATGCTGCACCTCCCCGTTCATCGGAAGCGCGGTTTTCTTCCGCTTCTGAATCCGGCTGACAACTGCGCACATACATCCCCAGACTGCCGTGACAAGCAGTGCCATTGCAACGCCGGATGTCGCCATTTCATGCAGCATTTCTGCTCGGTCGGCAGCATCGGCAGCCGCAGTCAGGAACGGGAAGAACGGTGTCACCTCGCCGTGCCAGACATGCTCAAAGGCAAGCAGAGCAGAACCGCCCCAGAGCAGCTTGTTCAGCCAGCCCAGCTTCTCAGAGAACGGAATCACTGCTGCGTCAGCCGAAGGCGCAGCAGCCTCGTGCTTCTTCACACATTTTGCTGCGATCGTCGTCACAATCGCTTCCGTTGTCGGTACAATAAAACATGCCATAATAAAATCCTCCTTATTTTATGCCGTCTCCGGCATTGGTAACAGTATTCAGCGCCTCATTCAGACTGCCGGTGCGGTAGCCTGTCAGATCAAGGGAAATATAACGGAACCCGATGCTTTTCAGCTCTGCAACGATCTGTTGCCGGACGGAAAGCAGGCGTTCAAAATCCTCCGGCAGGACCTCGATCCGCGCAATCTCGCCGTGAATCCGTACACGAACCTGACGGAAACCGGCAGCAAGCAAAAAGCCCTCGGCACGCTCAGCCATGCGGAGCTTATCATCCGTAATCAGATCGCCGTATGGAATCCGTGACGCAAGGCAGGCAAAAGACGGCTTCTCCCATGTCTGAAGTCCAAGCTCTTTGGAAAGCTGCCGGATCTCCTGTTTTGTCAATTCAGCATCCCGCAGCGGACTTAATATCCCCAGCTCTGCAATCGCACGCATCCCGGGGCGGTAATCTCCGAGATCATCCAGATTGGAGCCCTCAGCAATCTGCGTGATACCGTTTTCAGCCGCAATTTTCTGAATGCTTCCGAAAATCAGCCGCTTGCAAAGATAGCAGCGATCCGGCGGATTCTGTATAATATTCAGATCCTGAAGAACATCCGCCTGAAATGTGATCTGCCGGATACCGTGTTCCCTGCAAAAATCATAAGCCTCCGACTGCTCGCGGCGCGGAAAAAAAGCGGAATCCGCGGTCACTGCAATGACACGGTCTCCAAGCACCGCATGCGCCGCATACAGCAGAAATGTTGAATCCACGCCGCCTGAGAATGCAACCGCCACCTGCTGACAGGATTCCAGCAGCATTTGAAGCGCCTGATATTTCTGATGAATATTGTCCATATAATCGCCCTTTTTTATTATAGCATATTTTATCTCAAAACGCAATGGCGAAGAATAAAAAAACTATAAAACCTGCCTTTTGTCCTATAAAATACATATACACAGC
>JAGKVC010000049.1 GCA_021152595.1 Clostridia bacterium | reverse complement strand
GGTCATTACCGTCATCGCTGCCGGCTATGAGGACAAGACGCCGGACACCATTGACGATGTTCCGCTGCCTGCCGAAAAGAAGAAAAAGGAGCCGATCGAGGTCAAGAATCCGCTCGTCGATAACTTTGCTTCCGTCGAGCCGAGAAAAGCTGCTCAGCAGCGTCCGTCCGGTGCGATTCCGCGCCTTGACGATGACGACGATCTCTCCGAGATCTTCAAGATTCTCGATAAGAAATAATACTTTTCAGAAAACAGACTGCTTCGGCGGTCTGTTTTTTTATATATAATGTGTGATCCGGCACGATTTCTGCATATCCGGAAAAGTACATGATTACGCCTGAAATCTGCATAATTGGTTCCGTTTTTGTCGATTGTTCCGGAAAATGGCTAAGATATATGGTGAAGTTGCACGAAAAACAACCGGATATTTCTACATATAGCGGCTTGCAAAAAATGCGAAAATGTGTTATCATATATTATGTACTCGTGGGATACTGTTAATCAGTTGCCGCAGAAGGGACTGCATCCGCGAACAGTCCGGGCAGCGGCATACTCTGAGGATTCCACAGCCGTGCAATATCATTTTTTTGCGGAGGATTGGAGCGTTACTTATGGATCAGCCAAATGTTTTGAGAACCACGAAAATCGGTGGCGGTTTTGTTAAGGAAGATGTTTTAGCATACGTCGATGAATTAAATTCCCAGATTTACGCATTGCAGGAAGAGCGCGACGAACTGAAGAAGAAAGCGCAGTCCGGCGGCGGTGCTACCGATGAACTGAAAGCCGAATATGAAGCTGAACTCTCCCGACTCCGCGGCGAATTGGGTACGACGAAGAATCAGCTTCGCGCTGCACAGGATGAACTGAAGAACCGTCCTGTGATCGACGGCAGCGGTGCAGGCGTTGTCTCCGAGGAGGCATTCGCTGAGGTACAGCAGGAAGCAACCGATGCAAAGGCGGATCTCGCTTCTGTACAGGCTGAGCTTCTGCTTGCACAGGAAGAAGCAACGGAACTGAATAATAAGGTCACCGAACTCGAAAGCCGTCTGACCACCCTCAATGAGGATAATGAATCTCTGCGTCAGGATCTCGCAGCGGCGGCTGCACAGGCGCTGAGCGGCGGCGGTGAGGGCTCCGAGGAGCTCGCAAACCAGATCGCTGAGTATCAGGCAAAGATCAGTGAGAGCGCTGCAACGATTGAGTCGCTCGAGGCAAAGGCTGCCGAATCCGCGGCTGAGCTTGAGTCGCTCCGCGCAGAGCTCGATACCAAGAATGCGATGATCGAAGAAACCGCAGGTCTCTCCAGTGAATCCGATCTCCAGAAGCTCGCTGAATATGAGGCTGTTATCTCTGAGCAGAGCAGCAGCCTTGCAGAAAAGGACCGCGAGCTCGAACAGCTCCGTCAGGAGAATGCAGATCTCAAGGAGAACAGCGCAGATACCGGCTTCGATATGAGCGCACTCTTTATGGAAGCACAGATGACTGCGAAGAAGGTCGCAACCGAGGCAAACAAGAAGGCAGCTTCGATTACGAAGGATGCCGAGGAAAAGGCTGCAAAGACCATCGCAGATGCAAATGCACAGGCTGAGCAGACCATCGCAGACGCAAATGCACAGGCTGAACAGACCATCGCCGATGCGAACAAGCAGGCAGATGAGACCATCAGCAACGCAAATGCAGAAGCAGAGAAGAAGCTCAATGACGCAGATGCACAGGCAATCAAAACTGTCGCAGATGCTGAGGAATCCGTGCGCGCTTCCATCGAGGATGCAGAGCGCAGAACCAAGACCACGACCGAAACTGCAAGAACAGTCCGTGCACTGCTCCGCAGCGAGATCGACAGCGTCTCCAAGAAGTTCAATGAGATTTCGCTTGTACTGGAGAATCTCTCCGGTCAGGCAGGCAGCCGTCTGACGGAGGCGAAGAATGTCATTACCGAGGCACGCTCCACGGTCGGTGACGATGATGATGTCCCGAGCTTCGAGAGCTTCGATGAGGTCGCTTCCAAGTCCTTTGAGAAGGTCGGCAAGAGTGAGTTCAATTTCGATGATCTCGCTGAGAGCGCCGGCGAAAACGGTAACGGCTGGAACTGATGGAATATCATTGCAATGTATCCGATCTGCCGGCAATGGTGCGGGAGCAGCAGCTCCTGCACGCCGGTGATCGTGTGATCCTTTCCGGAACAGTTTATACCTCGCGCGACGCGGCTCACAAGCGGCTGACGGCAGCCATGCGCACGGACGGTGTGCAGGCGCTTCCGTTTCCGCTGAAAGATGCCGTGATCTACTATGCAGGTCCGACGGCGGCACCCCCGGGACGTCCGATCGGTGCGTGCGGTCCGACGACATCCGGCAGAATGGATCCCTATGCCCCGATGCTGCTCGACGCAGGGCTTCTTGCCATGATCGGCAAGGGGGAGCGGACACAGGATGTCTGCGATGCGATCGAGCGCAATCATGCGGTATATTTCTGTGCAGTCGGCGGCGCAGGTGCGCTTGCTGCGGCACATATTACAGAATGCGAAGTCATTGCCTATGAGGATCTCGGATGTGAATCCGTCAAGCGGCTGGAGCTGAAGGACTTTCCGCTGCTCGTCGCCATTGATTCTCACGGCGGCAATTTGTTCCGCGACGGCAGAAGTCAGTTTGCGGAAAAGTGAGATTTGGTTTAATTGCCGAATATCACATGTTGAAAGCTGTTGATATTGCTGTTTTCGGCTTGTCATGCGTAAAAAGGCTTGACAAATAGGCGGCTTTCGGTTATCATGATATCAGGTCATACTCTGCGGTGTGCGGTTCTGCGCATGCTGCGGATCTGACAGGTGCGGCGGAATGCGGCACCGTGCTTGTTCTGCGTGAGGAGGCTTTTCTGCATGGGCACGTTCTCTGTTGACAGGCTCACCTCTATGCCGGATGAAGCACTGGTCTCCCTCTGTGCGGATGAGCCGCAGGCGTTTGAGATTCTTCTGGAGCGCTACCGTTCGACGGTGGTCAGCATGGCGCGGTCGTTTGCCGGAAATCCGGCAGATGCCGAGGACTATGCGCAGGAGGGGATGCTCGGACTGCTTGCTGCGGCAACATCATTTCAGCAGGGGAAGGCGGCAGGATTCCGTACCTATGCGGTCGTCTGCATTCGCAACCGGATGCGCAATATTTCAAGGATGGAGCGAACGGCATCCCGTTCGGCAGGTTCCGCGGATGTCTCTCTGGATGATCCCGAGAGCAGCATTCAGGATACCCTGACGGATGAATCGGATACACCGGAGCAGGTGTTCATTGAAAAAGAGCGTATTTCCGAGCTTTATGCGAAGCTCGCAGATGTACTCAGCAAACAGGAAAGGGAGATATTCTGGCTTTCGGTCAGCGGTCTTTCTTATGATGAGATCGCGGAAAAGCTGCGGATCCCTTCCAAAAGCGTCGATAACGCGATTCAGCGTGCAAGACGCAAGCTCCGCGCCGTATGGAGCAAAACATTTACGGCGGCAGGCAGCTCCGCAGAACCGGAGTGAGCAGCCCCGCACAGTCCGGCAGACTGTCCCGAATGAGAAGCGGGCAATCTTCTCCACATTAACCATGGCCCGGCAGCATTTCTTCCAGCGCGTGCAAGTTAATTCACCTGCAACCCGATTTCGCTTCAGAGCATCGCCCGCAGGCGATACATGAGCAACAGTGATGGGGTATTCCGTCGAGGTCCAAATTTCAAGAATCGAGGATAATTCAAATGTACGAAGACAGAACCTTAGTATGCAACGAGTGCGGACAGGAGTTCGTATTCACCGCCGGCGAGCAGGAGTTTTATGCTGAGAAAGGCTTTGCAAACGATCCGAAGAAGTGCAAGGCATGCCGCGATGCAAGAAAGAATGCCGGTAAGTCTGAGCGCGAGTATTTCACTGCTACCTGCGCAAACTGCGGTAAGGAAGCACAGGTTCCGTTCCGTCCGCGTGAGGATCGCCCTGTTTATTGCAGCGAGTGCTACGCACAGCTCAAGAACCAGCAGTAATTTGAACCAGCAGGGCGCGGCGTGGCTGCGCCCTCTTTTTTGAAAGGAAGATTCCAATGGAAATTACAAAGAATTCCGTGATCGGCGATATTCTGGATGCTGATCCGTCCACCGCTCCGTTTTTCCTCGAGATGGGCATGCACTGCCTCGGCTGCCCCGCATCGCGCGGCGAGTCGATCGAGGAAGCATGCATGGTGCACGGTGTCAGTCCGGACGAGCTTGTTGACAAGCTCAAGGCACATTTTGCACAGTAATGGCATATGCCGCCGGTGTTTCTCCGGCGGCTGCCCTTTTGTTTATCTGCCCGAACAAAGAGAACAGGAGACAACGCAATGAACCGTAAGGAACTCAATGAGATCCGGAATCATTTTAATCCGGAAGCAAAATATTTCACGATGGATCGCGTGCTGACGGCGTTTGTGGACAGCCAGCGCAATGTCCGCGGCGTCAATATCCGGAATGCCGCAAGCATCCCTGCGCCCGAAAGCCAGATCCTCTATGATACGATGAAAAAGGTGCTGAATGTCAATCTCGGTAAGCAGAGCTCCGAGCTGCCGTTCCGCAACCATGCATACGGCGAGGACGGCGCGCAGACGAGACTTGCCAATCTGCTGCAATCCGAGCTGAAGCAGGAGGATGTTGCCCTTGCGTTCCTCGGCGCAATGGCGGAACAGATCGACTCCGATGCGCCCTATGCGGTGCTGCTCGCGTATTGCCAGTATAATCCGCCGCGCAAGAACAAAATGGATGAGCTTGAAACCGATTTTACCGATCAGGTCTTCCGGTACATCGTTGCGGCGCTCTGCCCGATTGCCAAAACGGAGGGCGTGCTTGTCTATAATCAGTTTGATGATGAGATCCTGCGGCAGGAAAATCCGAATGCCGTGATCAGCAAGGCGCCGGCGGACGGCTTCTTCTATCCGGTATTCTCGGATCGCGCAACGGATGTCCACCATGTCCTCTATTATACCAAAACGCCGAATACACCGAATGAAAAGCTCATAGATGCGTTCCTTGAGTGCGATGTCGAGGCGACCGTCGAGGAGGATCAGGCGGATATGAAGGAGGTGCTTGGCACCTTGCTCGGCGACGATCTGACCTATGAGACCGTCACCGCCGTCAATGAGAAGCTGACGGAGATCGTTGCGAAAAATAAGACCGACGATTCCCCGACAGAGGTCACCGGCCGCATTCTGCACCGCATGCTCGCGGAGGCAGGCGTGCCCGAGGAGAAGCTCGTCGATACGGAAAAGGTCTTTGAAGAGCATGTCGAATCCTCGCTTAAGCCTGAGCGCCTGATTTCCCCGAAAACGGTGATCAAGACGCCGGAGATCGTTGTCAATGTCAAGAATCAGGCAAAGGACAAGGTGCGGCTCGATAAAATCAACGGGCGGCACTGCATGGTCATCGAACTCGATGACGCACTGATCGAGGTCAACGGCTATGACCTCAAGGTGCCGGGCGTGCTGGATCCGGATTCACCGGCACCGTGGGATGCATAACGAAAGGAGTACGCGATGAAACTTGCTGCTGCGCTGATGCGCCGTGCTGAATTGCAGACACAGATCAATGAGCTGCAAACCAGACTCAACAACAATGCCCGTGTGCAGGAGGGCGAAAAGCCTGCCGAAGCACCGACCGATCTGCTGGCGTCGCTCGACGCCGCAATCGCGGAGCTGGATACGCTTGTCACACAGATCAATCTGACCAATGCGCAGACTGTCAGCGAGGGCAAACCATCACGGAGCTGATCTCGCATCGGGACGCGCTGATGCAGAAAATGCGGATCATGCGCGGTTTCCTCGATGAAGCCAGCAATCTTGCACCGCGCTATTCCAAGACCGAGATCCGGATCGAAAGCACGGTCAATGTCCGCAAGCTGCAAAAGGATCTCGATGCGCTCGGAAAGGAAATCCGGCTGACAGAGGAGCGCCTTCAGGAGCTGAACTGGACAGTCGAGCTTTGCACCGGCGAAAGCTGAACAATTTTGGCGGGGCTTCAGGTGGAGAGCAGCTCCGCGGCTGAGTGATAGTCCGCACGCCGAAAGGCATCTAGTTAGGTGACAACGCATTCTGCACTTTGCACAGCGGAACACCGTACACTGCATATTTATCACCTTGCTCTCAATGACGCCCGGGCGGGAACGGGGTACTGAAAACAAAGAGGATCTGTCACTGCGGCAGATCCTCTTATGCATACTTGTATAATTGATGTATATTTCTCAATTATCTTGACAATTTTACAGGTTTATGCTATAATAATACAGAAGCTGCTGTGGCGAAATCGGCAGACGCAAGAGACTTAAAATCTCTCGGTGGATACACCGTACCGGTTCAAGTCCGGTCAGCAGCATCCAAGGCAGAATCTGTGTTCCGGTTCAGCCGGAATGCAGGAAATTCTGCGCTGGATATCCGACCTTTAGCTGACTGATTTGGAGAAAGGAAAACTGACATGAGTGAACTGCAAAAGAATGTTGATCCCGAACTCGAAAAGCTCTATGACGAGGTGGAACGGGAACACGAAAAGGAAACCAAAAAGACCAGACCGGAGCGTCAGATGGATTCGCTTCTCAACGGTATGGACGGCGGCGGAAACGAACGCTCTTCCTCGAAGGACGGAAATGAGCTGCTGCGTTTCTTCGGCGGTCTGCTGCTCTTCGGTGCCGGTTTATACATGATCTTTCAGAACCTCATTATCACAAGATCGTGGGGTGTGGGTTCGATCTTCCGCATCGGCAATCTCAATATCCCGAACGGCACGATTATGATTCCGCTGCTGATCGGTATTGCCCTGCTGTTCCTGGTTGACCGCAAGCTCTGGGGCTGGCTGTTTATCGGCGTCGGCATTGTGATTATCCTTGCCGCTGTGCTGATGAGCGTCAGTGTCACATGGCGTACCTCGAACGGCTGGATGTTCTTTACAATGTTTGCGCTGACGATGGCAGGCGGCGCAATGATGATGCGGGAGCTGTTCCGTTCCAAATAAAGAGCAAGTATGGGAAAAGCTGTCGCTTGTGTGCGGCAGCTTTCCTTTTTATGATTTGCGTTTATTTATCCTTTTTTGCGTCCGCAACGCGGCGGATCACATTGCCGTCCTTGTCCACAATGACGGTATGTTCAAGCGTTCCGACGAGATTTCTGCGGAATGCCTCGCGGTATTCCCGGCGGAGTATCTCACGCTCAGCAAGCTCAGCTTCGTTGAGCCCGACGGTCTTTGCTTTGTGCGCAAGCTCGTTGATGCGGTCGAGCAATCCCTGATCCAAACGGATCACATCCTTTCGCAAATGATTCCTCTCTATTATAGCACACTATGATATAAAATGCAAGCTGAGAGCAGCATCCTGTTTTGGATACCGCATAACACCGGAAAACCAAGTATGAATGATCGGAGAATCCTATGATAGCACTCGTAACAGGCGCATCGCGCGGCATCGGTGCGGCGACGGCGAAAAGGCTTGCCGCAGAAGGTTATACTGTCATTGTGCATTATCATCACGCACAGGCGCAGGCGGAGCAGATTGCCGCGGAGACAGGCGGCTTTGCAGTCTGTGCCGATCTCGGCGATTTTGTGCAGATCGACCGGATGATCGAAGAAATCATCCGCAGATATGGCAGAATTGATGTGCTTGTCAACAACGCCGGCATTGCGCTGACGGGGCTTTATCAGGATATCTCCGATGCAGATGCACTGCGGCTGTTCGCGGTCAATCTCGGCGGCACGATGCATACGGCGAAGAAGGTCCTGCCGCATATGCTGCATCAGCACAGCGGCTGTATTGTCAATACGGCATCGGTCTGGGGCGAATGCGGCGCGGCGTGTGAGGTGCATTATTCCGCTGCAAAGGCGGCGGTGATCGGCTTTACAAAGGCGCTTGCGAAGGAGGTCGGGCTTTCCGGTATCCGCGTCAACTGTGTCTCGCCCGGCGTGATCGACACCGATATGAACGCGATGCATGATGCGGAGACAATGCAGGCTTTGGCAGAGGAAACACCGCTCGGCTGCATCGGAAAACCAGAGGATATTGCGGATGCGGTTGCGTTTCTGGTATCTGACCGTGCAAAATTCATCACCGGACAGATTCTGCCCGTCAACGGAGGATTCAATATATGAACGAACAGGAAAAGGAACGCTTTACCAAACAAATCGAGTTTCTTGTCGAGATGGACAAGATGAAAAATATCCGGCGCATGACGCGCGTGCTGCATGAGGACCGCGCGGAAAATGACGCCGAGCATGCGTGGCATCTTGCGATGCTGGCGCTGGTGCTTTCGGAGTATGCAAATGAGCCGGTTGATCTGAAAACCGTGCTGGCGACGGTGCTGATCCACGATGTTGTGGAGATTGACGCGGGCGATACCTATGCTTACGACACGGAGGGCTACAAGACCAAGGAAGCGCGCGAGAAGCAGGCGGCTGACCGGCTCTTCGGGATGCTGCCGGAGGATCAGGGGACGTATCTGCGCCGTCTCTGGGATGAATTTGAAGCGCAGTCCACGCCGGAAGCACGCTTTGCCGATTCGCTGGACCGCGTACAGCCGCTGCTGCTCAATTACTGCAAGCACGGCGAAACATGGGTGCAGAACGGCATCCGGCATGAGCAGGTCACAGCGCGCAATCAGAAGACCTATGAAGGCTCGAAGGTGCTTGGGGATCTGGCGATGGAGCTGATCCGGCGTGCGACGGAGGAAGGTCTGCTGAAATAAATAGGGGAGTCCCTGCAAAGAGGTGAACAGGATGAAACAACTGACCGTCGGCATCATGGCGCATGTCGATGCCGGAAAGACAACGCTTGCCGAAGCGCTGCTCTTCCGCACCGGCGAGATCCGGAAGCGCGGCAGAGTCGATCACGGGGATTCGTGGCTCGATACGAATGAGATTGAACGCAGCCGCGGCATCACGGTCTTTGCGCATCAGGCGTCGCTGACGCTCGGAGACACGGTGTTCACGCTGCTGGATACCCCGGGACACGTTGATTTTTCCGCGGAGACCGAGCGCACGATGCAGGTACTCGATTACGCGGTTCTTGTGATCAGCGGCACGGACGGCGTGCAGAGTCATACGCGGACACTCTGGCGGCTGCTGGAGCAGTACGGCGTGCCGGTGATCCTGTTCGTCAATAAAATGGATCTCTCCGACCGCACGGAAACCGCGCTGTTGCAGGAATTACAGGGCAGATTGTCGCAAAGCTGCGTGCAGTTTGATACGGACTATGATACGGTCTGCGAGCATGCCGCCGCCTGCACGGAAGATCTGATGAACGTCTATTTTGAGACGGATACACTGCCGCAGGAGATGCTGCGTGATGCGATCGCGGCACGGCAGATCTTTCCGGTCTGCTTCGGTGCGGCGCGTGACCTCAAGGGCGTGGAATCGCTGCTTGAGATCCTGACGGCTTATACGCAGGAGCCGCCCCGAACGGCAGAATTCGGCGCGCAGGTGTTCAAAATCTCCGCGGATGCAAAGGGAAACCGTCTGACCTATCTCAAGCTGCGCGGCGGTACGCTGCATAATCGCGATGAGATCCGCTATACCGGTGCGGATCATAACGAATATACCGAAAAAATCACGGGCATCCGGTTTTATTCCGGCGCGAAATATGTGCCGGGGGATGAAGCCGAGCCGGGCGCAGTCTGCGCGGTGACGGGGCTTTCGGCGGCATATGCAGGCTGCGGACTCGGCTGCTGTGCCGATGCGCGCGAGGCGATGCTGACACCGGTCATGCGCTACCGCGTGCTGCTGCCGGATCAGATTCAGCCGCAGGAGGCGATGCAGCATTTGCAGACGCTCGAAGCGGAGGATCCGCAGCTCCATGTCGAATGGGATGCGCGCAGCCGCACGATCTATGTGCAGCTCATGGGCGCGGTGCAGCTTGAGGTTCTGACGAATCAGATAGCAGCGCGCTTCGGCTATGATGTCAGCTTTGACAGCGGCGCCGTGACCTACCGTGAAACGATCGCGGAGGCGGTCGAGGGCGTGGGACATTATGAGCCGCTGCGCCATTATGCCGAGGTGCATCTGCTGCTGGAACCGCTGCCGGAGGGGAGCGGTCTGCAATTCGGTACGCGCTGCTCGGAGGATGTACTCGACCGCAACTGGCAGCGTCTGATCCTGACGCATTTACTGGAAAAAACACATGTCGGCGCACTGACCGGCAGCCCGATCACCGATATGAAGATCACGCTGGTCAGCGGCAAAGCGCATCTGAAGCATACGGAGGGCGGCGATTTCCGGCAGGCAACCTACCGCGCAGTGCGGCAGGGACTCCGCTCCGCAGAGAGCATCCTGCTCGAGCCGTATTATGATTTCACACTGGAGCTGCCGTCGGAATGCGTCGGGCGTGCCATGACGGATTTGCAGCAGCGCGCAGGGCAGTTTGATCCGCCGGAGATTCTCGGGGAGACAGCCGTCCTGACGGGCAGCGCACCGGTCGCATCGCTCAATGATTACGCTGCGGAGGTGCTGAGCTATACGAAAGGCAGAGGCGCGCTCTCGCTGACTGTCTCCGGATACCGGCGATGTCACAATCCTGAGGAAGTGATCGCACAGATCGGCTATGATGCGGACAGCAATCTCGAAAACAGCGCAGATTCGGTCTTTTGCTCACACGGCGCAGGCTATCTGGTCGGCTGGGCGGAGGTGCCGCTCTATATGCATCTGCCGGCAGTTCTGCCGCATCGCTATGATTTCCCCGAGGAGGAAATGCAGCCGGCGTATTCGCCGCGCGTCAGCGATCTGCCCGATGCGAGCGATGAGGAGCTGATGGCGATTTATGAGCGCACATACGGCAAAATCAACCGCGATAAGCCGAAAACCATGCGCCGCAACAAAACCGCCGAGCTGACCGAGGGCAATATCAAGGTACCTGCGCCGCCGGAGAAGGAATATCTGCTCGTGGACGGCTACAACATCATTTTTGCATGGGATTCGCTGAAAACGCTCGCAAAGGACAGTCTGGAGCATGCGCGCGACCGTCTGCTGAATCTGCTGCAAAATTATCAGGGATACCGTAAATGCGAGGTAATCCTCGTATTTGATGCATACAAAATCAAAGGACACACCACCGAGATCGAACAGCAGGGCGGTGTCAGTGTTGTATATACCAAAGAGGCGGAGACCGCGGATTCCTATATTGAGCGCGTCTCGAAGCAGCTTATCAAGAAGAACCGCGTCCGCGTGGCGACCTCGGATGCACTGGAACAGCTCATTATTCTGGGCAACGGCGCCATGCGTATTTCGGCGCGTGAATTTGAAGCGGAGATCCGTGCCGCTGAGCAGGAGATCCGCGCACTGATCGGAGGGCAGACGGATGGCTGAATTACCGGAGGGTATGGAATTGCAGCGCGTGTATTATCACGCGGAACGGACACAGTGCATGACCTATTTCCGGATCACCGGCAATTTTGATCCGGATGATATTACAAGATATCTGCGGCTTGTACCGGAGAGCGTGCAGCGCATCGGGGATGTCCGCAGCAACGGCGTCCCGTATGATTTTGCAAGCTGGCGCTTCGGCACGGTCAAGAGTCACCGGCTCGACACCGCCAATCAGATGATGCAGACGATTGATCCGCTGCTGACAAAGGCGGATCTGCTGCGCAAAATCAAGCTGACCTATGACGCGAAGCTCTGGCTGATCGTTGTGCCGCTCGTGCGGTATGATGAGCCGACACCGATGCTCGCGCCTTCGCCGGCAGTCATGCGGTTCTGCATGGAGACCGGCACCGAGATCGACATTGATCTCTATGTCGCGTGTCCGGACGAAATGACCGGCGCTGACAGAAATGAAACGTAACCCGATAGGAGAAAAACAAAGTGTTAGATATCGCATTGCTCGGCACGGGCGGTACCATGCCGATGAAAAACCGCTGGCTGACGAGCTGTCTTGTCCGCAATGAGGGACACGGCGTCCTGATCGACTGCGGTGAGGGGACACAGATCGCGCTGAAATGCGCAGGACGCTCCGTCCAGAAGATGGATCTGCTGCTCTTTACGCATTATCACGCCGACCATATCAGCGGATTGCCGGGGCTGCTGCTCTCGATGGGACTGGAAGGCCGCACCGAGCCGCTGATGCTCTGCGGACCGCGCGGCTTGCAGCGGACCGTCGAGGGACTGCGCGTCATTGCGCCGGAGCTGCCCTTTGAACTGGAATACACCGAGCTGACAGAGCCCGTGGAGACGCTGCATTTCGCCGGACTGGAAATCACGGCGTTTGCCGTTTCGCATACCTTGCCGTGCTACGGCTTCCGGATGCATCTGCCGCGTGTCGGCAAATTTGATCCGGCGCGTGCAAAGGCGGCAGGGATCCCGATGCGCGCATGGGGACTGCTGCAAAAGCAGGAATCCGTCGAGATTGACGGCGTGACCTATTATCAGTCGCAGGTGCTCGGCGCACCGCGGCGCGGTCTCAGCGTGACCTACTGCACGGATACGCGCCCCGTCCCGAATATCCTGAAATATGCTGACGATGCAGATCTGCTGATTCTTGAGGGCATGTACGGCGAACCGGAAAAGCTCGACAAGGCGCTCGAAACCAAGCATATGATGTTCACCGAGGCGGCGGAGATCGCAAAGGATGCCGGTGCGCATGCACTCTGGCTGACGCATTTTTCGCCGTCGCTGCCGAATCCCGCGGATTATCTGCCGCTGGCGCAGGCAATCTTTCCGGAGACGATCTGTCCTGCGGACGGGCAGTCCGTTGATTTGCAGTATACCGATTGAACAAAACATCATTCTGTAATTTGTTCAGATCGCTGATTTTATAAGGAATGATTCCCTCTGTGAACGTAATCAGAGTAAGCGGCAACGCAGAATCACGCCGCACGCAGGGAGGGGTTCTTATGAAAAAAACCAGAAAGATATTGCTGCTGCCGATTTGTATATGCTCTGTTATTGCCGTGACGTTTATCGTCATGCATCTGCCGCCGCAGGAGGCTTTTTGTTCGCATGATTACCATACCAGAACCTATCGGATTCATGCTGAAAACGCGCCGGAAGGGACTGCGGAGCTTGATCTGCTGGTGCGGATGAATGCAGACAGCCCGCATTACAATCAGCATTCGCATGAGGTTCCGTATGCCGAAATATCCCGGTATCATGAGGACAGTTATTCCAGTGTGAACTGCTATTATATCGGCGCACACGATTTTGAAACGCATGCAGAGGACGGCTTTCTCACGGCAGACTTTACCATTGCCGTCAGGAAAAATGAAAAGTGGGATTTTGAGCAGATGGGCGATTATAAGATTGCCTATATTGACAAAAACGGAAAGCTGCTCGGTGTCACGGATCAGGCAACTGTTCGTCATTCGCTTGATCCGATGCAGCCGACGGTCTTTACGGCAAACGGCAGTAAGGCTTCCTGCGTGGTCTATAACCCGACTGCGCATATCGCGCTGACCGCGCTGAAGGTTGCAGCGGTACATCTGCTTGTTCTCTTGCTGATCTGGTTTCTGCGACGGAAAAAGCATACAACCGGTGCGTAATACCGAACGCACATGGCATTGATTTGATTGCCGCATCAAACGAAAAGAGGGAGCAGGATGATGCTCCCGTTCCCTCTCGTATTGCGGGTTCAGACAGTCTGCGAAATCACGCGGCTGTTACTTATGATCGTCCTCATTTTTCTTCTGACCGGATTTCTTCTCCGAAGGCTTTTTGGCGCCGGCGGATACAAAAATTTCGGCTGCGATCATACCTGCAAAGCAGAGAACGCAGAAGACAATCAGCAGGATTTTTTCCATATCATATTCCTCCAGTATTTATCGTTTTCATGAAAAAGATAAACCGGAGGATGCGCCCTTGTAACCGTCCTGATCGTGAATATATTTGATGATAAATCTGCGGCAGCCGCCGCGGCTTCTGTCCTCTGTATACGCCGCTTTACAAAGCAAACAGGCAGAAAACAGCACCGCACGGCTTCCTGCCGTACAGCATGCAAAATACCGCGGATGATGCAGCCGCCTGACCGGATTCGGACGCATGATTTTGGCGGCATCGGAGGGCAGCAATTCCCTTGCACAGACCGCATCCGCAAACCGGAAAAGATCACAGGATATTGCGCCCTGCGTCCGAAGTCTTCGTGACTGTGCATTGTCCGCGCCGCGTATCTCATTGCAGGATACAAGCAGCGGCAGAACGGAGAGCGCAATCAACAGGGAAAGCATGTGCTGTATAACTGAATGATACTTCACGATCCGCCCTCCTTTTTCTGTATTCTGCATATTTATCATTATAACACAGCGCACGGGGATTGTCAATCTGCGTTGTTCTGAATCACAAGGAACAACGCAGCAATTCTGAATCAGTCCGCCTGCGCCGGAAAAACAAATATCCGGAGTGTGATACCGAATGAATCAAATATGGAAGCGTCTGATTTTTGCGGCAGGCATTCTCTTACTGATGGCAGGCTCGGCATTCTGGGCATCGCGGAAGCAGGAGCATGTATTTTCCGATACCATTCATATTATCGCATCGGAGTATCCCGGGGAGCCTTATTATGCCGATCTGCTGGTGCAGCTTACGGAGAACGATCCGCTCCGGATCGCCGATTCCGGTTTACGTCCGGACGGTACTGCGATTACCGCAGACAGTGAGATTTTCCGCTATGATCAGGATGATTTTGTCAGCGCATCGCTGCACTACGGCTATGCGGAGCGCATCGTAATTTCAGAACAGCAAAACCCGGGCAGGCTGCAAACAGATCTTGTGATCAGCGGCGATACCCGGCAGGGCAGGGGCAGCAAGGGAAAAGACTTTCGGGATATTCCTGCTTTCCGGATCGCATATGTCAGCAGGGAGGGTGAGATCCTCGGGATTACGGATACTGCGGAGGAACGCGGTGTTATGAACGATCTGGAGGGCTATCCGTTTGAAGTGAAGGGCAGCTATGCGCGGTTCACCCATGTTGCAGGATCGAATATCAATCTTCCTGCGATTGTCATTCTGCTGGAAAGCCTGCTGCTGATTGTTGTTGTATTCCCGTTCATGCTGATTATTCGCCGGATCCGCAGAAAGCATGAGCAGCGTGCCTTGATCCGTGATATACAGGCGCGCGCTGAACAGACACAATCCAAAGAACCGTAACAGAAAGGAACCCAAGTGGCAAATTTACATATTACACCGCCTGCACCGGTTCAAACAGCGCTTGATACGCTCTGCGGTGCAGGCTTTGAAGCTTTTATCGTCGGCGGCTGTGTGCGCGATGCACTCAGAGGTGCCGAACCCCATGACTGGGACTGCACGACCAATGCAAAGCCCGAGCAGATCTGCGGATGCTTCCGCGATTTTCATGTGATCGAGACCGGCTTGCAGCACGGGACGGTCACGGTCGTCATTGACCATATGCCGATTGAAATTACGACCTACCGCATCGACGGCGTCTATGCCGATCACCGCAGACCGGACACTGTGACCTTTACCGATTCGCTGACAGAGGATCTCGCGCGCCGCGATTTCACGGTCAATGCAATGGCGTATCATCCGGCGCGCGGTCTGATTGATCCCTATGACGGTGCATCGGATTTGCAGTCAAAGATCATCCGCTGTGTCGGCAGTCCGCGTGACCGGTTTGATGAGGACGGTCTGCGCATTCTCCGCGCAATGCGGTTTGCGGCTGTGCTGGATTTTGCAATCGTAGAGGATACCGCAAATGCAGTACATGCGCAGAAAACGCTGCTGCATCATATCTCTGCGGAGCGTATTGATACCGAGCTGACAAAGCTGCTCTGCGGCATCGGGGCGGAGCGCGTCCTCACGGATTTTGCGGATGTCCTGTTCACGGTTCTGCCGGAGCTTGCGCCGATGTACGGCTTCGATCAGCGCAATCCGCACCATGATTACGATGTCTATATCCACACGCTGAAAACGGTCGCGGCATGTCCGCCGGAGCCGGTTCTGCGCTGGGCGGCGCTGCTGCACGATTCCGGCAAGCCGCATACCTTTACGCAGGATGAACGCGGCGGCCATTTCTACGGGCATGCTGCTATATCAAAAGAAATCGCCGCGCGTGCGCTCAAATCCATGAAGTGCGACCGCAAGCGCTTTGACCGTGTGCTGCTGCTCGTCGATCAGCATGATACGGTCATGAACGGCACGGAAAAGCAGCTCAAGCGCATTGTCCGCCGGATCGGGATGGATGCGGCGGAGCAGCTTTTGTATCTGCACAAGGCGGATGTGACCGCACAGGCGGCGTGTCACCGTGCGGAGCGTGTTGCGGAATCTGACCGGCTGCTGCAAATGCTCGCGGATCTGCGTGAAGCGGATGCCTGCATGAGCCTGAAACAGCTTGCGGTCTCGGGCGGCGATCTCATGGCGCTCGGGATTCCGCAGGGCAGGGCGGTCGGTGAGATGCTGAACCGTCTGCTCGAAGCGGTCATTGACGGCACACTCCCGAATGACCGCGATGCGCTCTGCAATGCTGCATCGCAATATCTGCACAATGAGAAGGATGGGTGAACATGGATCATCGAATCAGACGGCTGGTCGGACTGCTCTTTGAGGATATCCCGTACAGTCCTGAGACCGCGGCGGCAGAGGAGCAGATCGCCGCTGCACTGGATCAAAAATATAAAGAGCGCGCATCTGAAATTTCGCCGGATGCAGCGCTCGATGAGATCATCAGTCAATACGGCAGGCTCAGCGATATGGCAGCACTTGCAGGCTATTCGCCGGAGCAGGCAGACGCATGGCGCGAGGCAGGGGATGCTGTCTCTGAAAAGCCGCTGCGGAAATCGCTGCGCCGGCAAAGACTGCGCATCTGCTGCGGTGCGGTATTTTCAATCGCGGCATTTGTGCAGATTTTGTGGATGATCTACATGCTTATGACAAAGCCTGCGCAGGCGTTCTGGAATCTTGCATTTGCCGCTGTATCCGGCTTGGCTGCATGGCTGATTCTGCGGCGCTTTTTCCGGACGGAGCAGCAGGCAAAGGGGCAGAAATATGACACCGATGCGTTTGAATATCTGCGCATCCGCTCCGACCGCTATGCCAAGCGCACGATCAACTGCACCGCACTGATGTTTGCTGCGGTTGTACTCTTTTTCTGTGCAGAACTGAGCTTTTTCATCTTCGGCAATTCCAAATCCGCCGAGCTGATCGAGAATGTCTTTGCCAATATCATTCTGCTGGAGATTCCGGCGTTTCTGCTGATCCGGAACCGGCTGCTGCTCTTTGTGATGCAGAACCGGACCGAACTGCCGGAGCGAAAAAAATACCGCAGACATCTTCGCGGCATTGTGATATTCTCCGTCGTATACTGGCTGGCTGTTCTGGCGGCATCCGTGCTGCTGCGTGACCGCCTGCACTATGCCGGAAACTGGTTTCTGCTTGCCGGAATCTGCTTCGGGCTGCTGATCCTGCTCTATAATCTGACGCTCCGCCGCAAGTTCACATACCGGAATCTTGTCTGGAACAAGCCGCGGTTTGCGGTTGTGACGGCGCTGGCAGTCGCGGCAGGAGGATTCGGCTATTTGCAGCGCGATACATGGTATACGCAGCCCTATATCAACAGCGTGCCGGTTGTGCAGCAGACGCGCTGCCCGATCCGCTATGATGCAGAGACCGGCGTCTACACGCTGACGGCACAGTCCGGTGATTTCCGCATTCTGCATCTGACGGACATTCATCTGGGCGGCAGTCTCTATTCCTACCGCAAGGATATCAAGGCGCTGAAAGCCTGCTATGCTGAGATCGAATATACCAGACCGGATCTTGTGATTGTGACCGGTGATCTCTGCTTTCCGCTCGGCATCATGTCGATGTCACTGAACAATTCCGCGCCGGTGTATCAGTTTGCGGCGTTCATGCGGAATCTGGGCATCCCGTGGGCATTCACCTACGGCAATCATGATACCGAAAGCCTTGCGACACTGAAAAAGCAGGAGCTCAATGAGGTCTACAAATCGCTTTCCTATGAGACCTCGGGAACGCTGCTCTATCCCTATGTGCAGCCGGAGATCACAGGGCGGAATAACCAGATGATCGAGGTGCGCAATGCGGACGGTTCGCTGAATACAGCGCTGTTCCTGATCGACTCTAACGCCTATACCGGTGAGGGCATCAATGTCTATGACTATATTCATGACGATCAGGTTGCGTGGTATGCCGATCAGGTGAAGCGGTTACAGAATGCGGAAGGGGAGCAGATCAGCTCAATGGCATTCTTCCACATTCCCTTGCAGCAGTACCGCACCGCATATGAGCTGTATGAATCCGGCAGCGATGAGGTGACATATTTCTTCGGGGAGAACGGCGAGAAGATGATCGACAAGGTCTGCTGTTCCGATTACCCGAGCAGCCTTTTTGACCGCATGCTGGAGCTCGGCAGCACGAAAGCTGTGTTCTGCGGACACGATCACTATAACAACATGTCGCTGGAATATCAGGGCATCCGCCTGACCTACGGCATGAGCATTGACTATCTTGCAATGCCGGGGATTGAGAATGACACCGCACAGCGCGGTGCCGAACTGATCACGCTGCATCCGGACAGCACATGGGATCTTGAGCAGATTCCCCTGACGCGCATCACCGGCAATCCATAAAGAAGAACCGCTCCGATTTGCTTCATCGGAGCGGCTTCCTTTTATCCACACATAAACACGGGGTCTGGGGATAATATCCCCAGCGAGGGGTTTGGGGGCGAGCAGCCCCCATTCTGAATCCATCGGAGATACAGCTATCACTCCACCGCGCGGATCTGTTCGACGAGCGGTTCCTTCTGCATATTGCGCAGGGGGATGATCGACGCCGCGAGCGCACAGAGGAATGCGAAGATGCTTGCGAGCCACACCTTTGCAATCGCTTCAAGCGTCAGCATGATGAAGCCGAATTGCCGAGATGACTGTGCGGATTTTCTTCATCGCCCCGTAATGATCTATGACTTCATATTCATCGTCATTATCCGTGTAGTAGCCGAAAGTCTCCTTGTGATCGGTCAGATACTGCTTTGCCTGCGGATATTTGTCATCCGAAACCAGATCGCAGGAGATCCAGTCCCACGAGTTCCATCTGGAATACGGACCGAATTTCTCCCAGTCTCCGTTACACCATGTATCATCCGTCAGAACAAGAAAGAGCATCTTGTGCGCTTCACCGCTGCTGTCATCGGAATAGAGCGGTGCATTTTCCGTCTGCTCAAATGTACCGGCAATCGGGAACACAGCCGTTTCGTCGAACAGTTCATAGAATACGGCATCCTCCGGCGGGAACGTTTCGTGATATCCGCGCTGAGCACTATATGCATTGCCTTTGGATTCCGCAGCGATGCTCCATCTGCCGTCTTCAAAATCCTTTTTTCGCTTCGGATCTTCCTTGATGATTTCCTTGGCGGCAGCTTCATAGCGCCGGATATATTCCTCTTTCGTGATTTCCTGTGAGCGCTGGATATCGAGCGTCATTTCTTTGATGTCATCGCTGAAACCGTTATCCTGTCCGTTGACCAGAATCGCCTTGCCGGATTTTGTCAGTTCATCGTAGCTGATCTCCGGCTTTTCCCCGAAGAGCCGCTGATAGGTATAGCGGCTGACATAATAGATCTGAATCCCGCGCTCATTTTCGACTTCCTTGCCGTCCTCATGGATCATCCCGCGTCTGCTCAGCTTGTGATCGAAGTTTGTGAAGCAGCCCGTATCTTCGAGCATTTTGATACATTCGCGGAATGCCGTCGGGGACTGCACAGTTTTCTCGGTCTCCAGATTTGTTTCCAGAGAAAAATCCGGCAGAAATACGCCGAATTCATCATCGGCCATGAAGACGTTTCTCATCGACGCTTCCATCTGGTGCAGGATCGAGGAGACCGAGGCAAAGAGCGTCAGCGAGAGTGTCAGCGAAAGCACGGTGATGGCAAAGCGCTTGCGGTTGCGGCGCGCATTTCGGGAAGCGAGCTTGCCCGTCCAGCCGAAAATCAGCGAGAGGAACGTATGCTTCCTGACCTTTTTTACCGTCTTTGCACGCGCGGTGATCGCCTGCACAGGGGACATTTTGATGATGCGCATGCCGGTGCCGTATGCGGAGAAGAATACCCACGCGACGCCGACAACCGCCGCAATGACCGTCATCCACGGATTGATATGCAGATGTACGATCTTGCTGATCTTTTCCGGTGCGAGGAACGCTTCCGCAACGCCGGTCGAAAGCACGGCTTTGTACACGGCAAATGTCATCAGCAGTCCGAGCCCGACACCGAGCGGCACGCCGAATCCGGAGAGCATCATGCCCTCAACCGTCAGAATGCGGACGATCTGCTTCGGCGTTGCACCGACCGACTGCAAAACGCCGAACTGCCGCTCGCGCTCCTTCGAGGAGACCTCAAACGCCGTATCAATCACGAGGCGCAGCGCGAGTGCGAAGAAGATCACGAAGATAAAGAACAGCGCAAAGTAGACGGCTGTCGTGTATCTGCCGGAGAGATTGACCTGATCGAACATCATGAGCGGATGGTTGACGACAAATCCGCTCGGACTGCCGAATTCCGGAAACTCCGCTTTGAGATGCAGGTTCTTGATCATGTTTTTGATGAACACGGTTTCATCCTCAATGTAGGTATTGAACAGCACCCGCACCGAATAGCCGCCGCTGGGCTTTTCCACAAGCTCCGCGCTCCCGACCTGATTCATATGCCGGATTTCGGCTGCCTTTTCCGGCGTGACATCCGTGAACATCACATGATACGGTGCCTCATCGAACATCGCATCGCGCATAATGCCTCTCATCGTTGTGAACGCCGAGAACAGCATGACTATCAGCGCAACCGCGATTGTAATGCTGCAAACCGTCAGCAGCGAATGCCGCTTCTGCGCGCGGATATAGCGCCCTGCAAGCAAGGATTCAAATTTCATTGCCGTCACCGCCTTACTGTCCGGTCAGCACATCGCGGATGATTTTGCCGTCTGCGAGTGTCATGACGCGGTCACACTGCAGCGCGATATTTTCGTCATGCGTAATGATGATCATGGTCTGATTGAAGTCGCGGTTCGACTGCCGCAGCAGCGAAATGATCTCAGCGGAATTTTTGCTGTCGAGGTTGCCGGTCGGCTCGTCCGCGAGAATGACAGCAGGCTCGGTGAAGAGCGCTCTGCCGATCGAGACACGCTGCTGCTGACCGCCGGAGAGCTGCGAGGGCAGATGCGCTCTGCGGTCCTTGAGCTGGAGCATTTCGAGCAGATCGTCGAGGCGTTTTTTATCGGGCTTTCTGCCGTCCATAATCATCGGCAGCGTGATATTTTCCTCTGCCGAAAGCACGGGGATCAGATTATAGAACTGATAGATCAGCCCGACCTGACGGCGGCGAAAGATTGCGAGATTGGTATTATTCTGCTTGTAGACATCCTGTCCGTCGAGCAGAACAGAGCCGGAGGTCGGTCTGTCCACGCCGCCGAGAATGTGCAGCAGCGTCGATTTGCCCGAGCCGGAAGGTCCGATGACAGCCGCCATTTGTCCTTTGGGGATGGTGAAGCTGACATCATCGAGTGCTTTGACCTGTGTTTCGCCCTTGCCGTATGTTTTGCAGAGATGTTCAACAGTTAAGAATTCCATGGGATGACCTCCTTTAGGTTTATGCTTCTATTATAGCATATAATTC
>JAGKVC010000213.1 GCA_021152595.1 Clostridia bacterium | reverse complement strand
GTATGGGGCTTGCAATCGTCTGGCAGATCATGCAGCTGCACGAATTCCGGTTTGCAGTCAAAGCCGCGGACGGCAAATTTACCGCAAAAATCAAAATCTGATGATCAAAAGCCGGTGTCTGCGGATGCCGGCTTTCCGTCTGCAAAAGAGCAGAAAATCCGACAAAAATGTGAATCCGCAAAATACACATAAATTTACTCGGTTTTGCGTTCCGTTTAGCTGAAACCGAGAAAATTCTAGTTTTTGTTGCCGAAGCAACTGATTTTTGCTATAATATAGTGTAGAATGATATCGAAAATGAAAGGAGTGCAGATTATGCTGCAATTAGATCATATTGCTTTCCGCGCGGATACAAATGACGGCAAGGCTGAAATTATCCGCGATATCAGCATGCACATAGATGCAAATAAATTCATCGTCGTTACCGGACCGAACGGCGGCGGTAAATCCACGCTCGCCAAGATCATCGCCGGTATTGAGACTGCTACCGCAGGTTCCATTCTGTTTCAGGGTGAGGACATCACCGGTCTTTCGATTACCGAGCGCGCAAAACGCGGCATCGGCTTTGCCTTCCAGCAGCCCGTCCGCTTCAAGGGACTGACGGTACTCGACCTGCTCCGGATCGCTTCCGGCAAGCAGATCACCATTGCCGAGGCTTGCGAGTATCTTTCTGAGGTCGGACTCTGCGCGAAGGACTATATCAAGCGCGAGGTCAATGCATCGCTTTCGGGCGGTGAGCTGAAGCGCATTGAGATTGCTACGATCCTCGCACGCGATGTCAAGCTCGCCATCTTCGATGAGCCGGAAGCCGGAATCGACCTCTGGAGCTTCCAGAATCTGATCCGTATTTTTGAGAAGATGCGTGAATCCACGCAGGACCGCACGATCATTGTGATCTCGCATCAGGAGCGCATTCTCAATATCGCGGATGAGATCATCGTCCTTGCAAACGGCAAGATCGAAAAGCAAGGTCCAAAGGAGCAGATTCTTCCCTCGATCATTGGAACACAGTACGCAGCGGATGTCTGCCGGAAATTAACCTGAGGAGGCGGTCAGTCATGGATGCAATTCAGAAGCAGCTTTTGCAGGAGGTCGCTGACCTGCATGATATTCCGGAGGGTGCCTATAATCTCCGCGCAAACGGCGAATCCGTCGGCAGAAAATCCACCGCAAACATCGAGATCGTCTCCAAGACCGATGTCAGCGGCATTGATATCCGGATCAAGCCGAATACCAAAAATGAAAGCGTGCATATTCCGGTTGTCCTGAGCGAAAGCGGTCTCAAGGAAACCGTATACAATGATTTCTATATCGGTGAGAACAGCGATGTGCTGATCGTCGCAGGCTGCGGCATTGACAACTGCGGCACGCAGGATTCCGAGCATGACGGCGTTCATCGCTTCTATATCGGCAAAAACGCTAGAATCCGCTATGTCGAAAAGCATTACGGCTCCGGCAGCGGCGACGGCAAGCGCATCCTCAATCCGCAGACTGAGGTCTACATGGAGGAGGGCAGCACATGCGAAATGGAAATGGTGCAGATCAAGGGCGTCGATTCCACGGAGCGCACAACGATCGCAAAGCTCGCCGCCGATGCAAAGCTCATTGTGCATGAGCGCCTGATGACGCACGGTCAGCAGCATGCGCTGAGCGTTTACAAGGTCGATCTCGACGGCGACGGCTCCAGCGCGGATGTTGTCTCGCGTTCTGTTGCAAGAGACCATTCCTATCAGAAGCTCGATATGTGCATCTCCGGCAATGCCGCATGCAGCGGTCATACCGAATGCGATTCGATCATCATGGATCAGGGCACGATCCTCGCAGTTCCCTCACTGGAGGCAAACAACATTGATGCCGCACTCGTGCATGAGGCAGCGATCGGCAAGATCGCAGGCGATCAGCTCATTAAGCTGATGACGCTCGGTCTGACCGAATCGGAGGCTGAGGAGCAGATCATCAACGGATTCCTGAAATAAAACGATTACACGGAGACTCGACAGATGAAACAAGCAAGTATATCTGCAAAGCACACAGGAACATCGAAGAATCGTGAAAGCCTGACATTTCCCTATAAGCTTTCCGATCGCGTAACCGGACTTGCCCAAAAAGCTGAGCAGGCAGACAAGCGCGCTGAGATCGTGATTCTGCTTATCTGGTCTGTGATTCACTTTGTGGTATCAGCGTTTCATGAGCGCTGGTTCGATGAAGCTGTTTCGTGGCGCATTGCCCAGAACGCGCCGATCAAAGATATCCTGTTCACGCTCCCCCACTATGAGGGGCATCCGCCGTTCTGGCATTTGCTGCTGGCTCCGTTTGCGCGGCTCGGGATTCCGTATTCACTCTCGCTGACATTCATCAGCTTTGTATTCATGGGTCTGACAGTCTGGCTGCTGCTCTATAAATCCCCGTTTCCGCGGATTGTGCGCTGGGTGCTCCCTTTCACCTATTTTCTGATGTATCAGTACGGTGTTATCACAAGACCCTACTGTGTGATGTCACTGGCATTTGTGCTGCTCGGACTGTTCCACAGCGAGCGCAACACAAAACCGCTGCGATATGTTCTGAGTCTGGCACTGCTCTGTCTGACCAGTGCCTACGGCATTCTGCTCGCGGGCGGCATCTGTATTGTCTGGGGCATTGAAATCCTCAAAGAGAAAATCAGCGCTAAGGCTGTCCCCACACTGTTCAAACACAAGCGCTTTCTGCTGCTGGGTGGTCTGCTGGTGCTGGCGCTGCTTCTGGTATGGGAGTTCCGTCCGTATCCGGATACATATGCAAGTACTGCAACAGAAGAGACCAATTCGTTCATTCTGCGAATTCTGTATATGCTGCTGGTTGCCCCACTGGACAGCCTCATCACGAATATCTTTTCGTATGATACCCGTCTCGATTATCTGGGGCTTTCCGCACTAGATATGATTCCCAGCTGTGTGATCGGACTGCTGTTTCTTGCGCTCATCTGCTATTTCGGAAAGAAGAAAAACACCCTCCTGTATTATGTGATTCCATACGGTGTTTTCGCAGTCTTTTCAGCGGCTGTCTATTTTTTTCAGCATCACATCGGCATCTGCTTTCTGTATCTAATGTTCTGGGGAATGCTGACGGTCACCTCCAAAGAGAACCGCAGCATTGCTGAAAACTCTGTTTCTGCTACCGTCAACAGCGCTGCCGTGCTGTTTGGCTGCGCCGCTGCTGTCATATCCGCGGCAGCAGGTTTTACCGCATGTATCCATGATATCTATCAGGACTATGCAGGCGGCAAAGATGCATTGGCATTTATACAGGAGCATGATCTCGGAACGTATCATGTAGCAACTGAGTGGACAGTTCTGCTGGATGATTCGGATGAAACGAAAAGTATGCCGGAAATGCTGAAAGCGTGTCCGGATATTTCCCTGTATGCTGAAGAAGTCGGTGCATATCTTCGTGCGGATATCTTTGACTATACATTCCTGACACCGCCGGAACACTCCTACATCATACACCGTTATCTGACGGACGATGAATATGAGAATTACCGCGCACAGATGGAACAGATGCCGCTTCCGGATGTCTTGATCGGAAACAACAATCTGCACCTCAGCTCACATTATTTTCTCGAGCCGTTCTGGGGAAAAGAAGCTGTGAAAAATGCGGATTACAAGCGTGTCTATCTGAAAACATACCGCCGGCTGTGGAAATTCGGAGCCTGTGTAAACGAGTATTACGATATCTATGTCAAGGCGGAAATCGCAGAAAAACTAAATCTGCCGGTGATTCCGGACAGCGACATTCCGCTGCTCTGAGCCGGACAGCATCAAACAAAAAGAGCATGAGACGCGTTCTCATGCTCTTTGTTTTAATTTTTGCTGAAATCCTGAAGCTCAAGACCTTCATTGCGCTCGAGTGCCCAGCGGATATTCCATTCACTGGTAAACAGCAGAAGATACTGGTCACGGAAATCCTGCACGAGCTTGGTGTCCTCGCTGATAATGAGCTGCGGCTTTTTATCCGTCGGGATTCCGCTGATCCAGCGGATATACTGATAGCTCAGCGGCTCGCGGATAATCTCGACATTGTATTCTGTGCGCATACGATGCTCGAAGACCTCGAATTGCAGCACGCCGACCACGCCGACGATCACCTCTTCCATACCGGTTTCCGGCTCGTGGAAGATCTGGATTGCACCTTCCTGTGCAATCTGCATAACGCCCTTGACAAACTGCTTGCGCTTCATGGTATCCTTATGGCGGACTCTTGCAAAATGCTCCGGTGCAAAGGTCGGAATGCCCTCGAAGCAGACCTTTTTGTTCGGCGCGCAGATCGTATCACCGATCGAGAAGATACCCGGATCAAACACACCGATGATATCACCGGCAAAGGCTTCGTCGATGATCTCGCGGTTCTCCGCCATCATCATCTGCGGCTGCGAGAGGCGCATTTTCTTGTCGCCCTGCACATGGTAGACTTCCATATCGCGCGTGAACTTGCCCGAGCAGATGCGCAGGAACGTCACACGGTCGCGGTGTGCCTTATTCATATTCGCCTGAATCTTGAATACGAATGCAG
>JAGKVC010000212.1 GCA_021152595.1 Clostridia bacterium | reverse complement strand
GTTCTGCGGCGGCACGCATCAGGACAATACCGCGAAGGTCGGCTCGCTGCGCATCGTGAGCGAGTTTTCCGTTGCAAGCGGCGTGCGCCGCATCGAGGCCATCACCGGCCAGGAAACGCTCAAATTCATCGAGAACAACACCCGCCTTCTCATGACGCTCTCCGAGCGTCTCAAGGCCAAGCCCGAGGAACTGCTCACCCGCGCCGAGGCGCGCACGAGCGAGATCCGCGAGCTGCGCTCCGAGCTGGAGAAATTCCGCGGCCGCGAAATGCTCTCCGAGGAGCTGCGTCACACAGGAAGAAACGATCTCGAAAATACTGTGCATCCGGAAGCTGATCTTTGCCTCTCGCATTGCGGCGAGTTGTTTTTCCGTTGCTTCCGTATATGGATATACACCGAACAAAAACGGGAAAAACACAAAGATAAACCGTTCCGTATCAATATCCGGGAAAAACTTACATAAACAGCTGCGGACTGCGTCGAGCGATGCGCTGTATGCGACCTTGAAATCGGTAAGGCGTTCCGGACGGGAATGTTCCTCCATATCGTAATGATTCATCGCAAGCAGCTTCAGCAGCAGGACATGCTTTTCAAGTGAACCGGCGAGCGCTTTAGCAAATTCCGCAGCAGACATTGTATCATGTGTATCTGCAAGTGCTTGAATCTCCGATGCCCATTGTTCATATTCACGCTGCATCAGCGCGAGAAAAATCTCTTCTTTCGTCTGAAAATAGTTGTAGATTGAAGTGCGCGTAAATGATGTAAATGCGCCGATTTCCTTGATCGTGATTTCCTTGAAGCTCATTGTCTGATAGAGCGTTTCACAGGCATTCATGATCTCTTCTTTTCTGGATGCTGTCAGCTCCGGAGATCCCTTCGGCATGATGCTATCCTCCTCTTATGCATTCTGACATTGTGTCACTGTTGATATTATACCACTATTCTGACATTGTGTCAATAGGTTTCGCATAAGACTTGAGATTTCAGCAGATTGCACGGAATATGCGCTTTGGAATTGTGCAAATAAACGAACTGTGAACGCTTGACTTTCATCTGATAATCGACTACAATAAAATATATCAGTATATTATTATCAAGGAGGTTATTATGCATCAAGTACCCACTGTCTCTGCGGATCTTGCACTTCAAATGCTGAAACAAGGTAATGCGCAGTATCTCACATCCAATCAGGGCGGCGGCGATATCTCGCCTGAAAAGCGTCAGGATGCACTTGCAAACGGTCAGCATCCCTACGCTGTCGTTGTCACCTGCTCTGATTCCCGTGTCATTCCGGAGTATATTTTTCATGCAGGCATCGGGGATCTGTTTATCATTCGCGTTGCAGGAAATGTAATTGACGATCATCAGCTCGGCTCGATTGAATATGCGGCAGAGCATCTGGGCATCCGGCTCGTTGTGGTGCTCGGACATGATCACTGCGGCGCAGTCGATGCCGCGATCAACCATGATCCCGACGGCTATATCAAATTCATTACAGACGAGATCCGTTCGGCAATCGGAGCTGAGACTGACGATTATCGCGCCTGCTGCCTGAATGTCAGGCACAGTGTCGCGCAGATCGAAAGCAGTCTCGAGGTACAGCACGAGGAGGAACACGGTCTCAGAGTGATCGGTGCACTATACCGCCTTGAAAGCGGCAAGGTCGAATTTGAAATCTGATTGTATGCGTAAATAGGTTCATTTTGGAATTGCGCCGGACAGAAGTATTTAAGATTTGAAGACAGGGCTGCGAAATCTATGCGGTTGCGCAGCCTTTTTTGTTGTTCTTCATATGATCCGCAGAGGCGGACAATACGCTACTTTATCTTGTTTTTGGCTTTTAGTTTCTGCGTAACACATAAAATCAAGATGACAAAACTGTAAGATTCAGATAAAGATATTGTAATGCAGGTGTGGTATAATCAGAGCATCAAAGGCGGGAGGTACGCTTATGGAATTATTAAAAGTGGAAAATCTTTGCAAGGTTTACGGCAAAGGAGAAAATGAAGTCAGAGCTGTGGACGGTGTATCGTTCAGCGTTCCTAAAGGACAGATGGTCGCGATTGTCGGTGCGAGCGGCTCTGGAAAGTCTACGCTTTTGCACATGATCGGCGCGGTTGACCGTCCGACCTCGGGAAAAATCTGGCTCGACGGGCAGGACGTCTTTCAGCAGAACAACCGCGAGCTAGCAATCTTCCGCAGACGGCAGGTCGGGCTGATTTATCAGTTCTACAATCTGATTCCCGTGCTGACGGCGGAGGAAAACATCATGCTTCCGCTCCTGATGGACGGCAGAAAGCCTGACAAGGCGCATCTCGAAAAGGTCCTCGATATGCTCGGATTGAAAGCACGCAGAAATCATCTTCCGTCGCAGATGTCCGGCGGTCAGCAGCAGAGAGTTTCCATCGGCAGAGCGATTTTCACATCGCCGCAGGTCATTCTCGCAGATGAACCGACCGGCAACCTCGACAGCAAAAACAGTGCCGAGATCATGGAGCTGTTCCGGCGTTCAAACCGTGAACTGAAGCAGACCATTCTCATCATCACGCACGATGAAAACATTGCCGAGCAGTGCGACCGTATTATTGTTCTGCGCGACGGCAAAATCATTTCCGATGAGATGAACGGCTCCCCGAAGGAGGCTGACAGCAATGCGGTATGAAAACCTGCTCGCGTCCCGATATATCAAGGCGCAGAAGCGGCAGTCGGTCTTTACCTGTGTCAGCATTATCGCAGCCGTGGCAGTTATTGCGATGGTTTTTATCCTTTACAGTGTCTGCATGAACTGCCTTGAGAGCACCTATTACAGTAATGCACCGTATCATCTGGAGTTCAGCGAGCTGACCGAGAAACAGGGCGAAGCAATGGCGGATTTCGAGGAAGTCCGCTCCTTGCAGCTGAGCCGCACACCAGACGGCGTAACGGCTCTCGTTTTATTTGACAAAGACATCGGCGACCGCGAAATCTGGCTGATGAACGCTGCAAAGAAGATCGGCGCATTTGACAAGTACGAGCGCAGCATACACAACAGTATGCACGGCGCCTATGAGTGGAACGACAATCTCATGAAGATGGACGGCGTCTATGACGGTGCGCATCTGGTCAAGCTGCGGATTTTCTGCATCTTCTTCATTTTTGCAATCCTGATTGCCTTTGCGCTCCGCATGATTATTGACACGGCGTTTGAAGTCTCCTCAAAGGAGCGCGAACGGCATTACGGCGTATTGCAGTCGATCGGTGCAACGCCGGAGCAGATCGTCCGCATCATCACCTATGAGGGAATGCGGCTCTGTGTGATCGCAATTCCGTTCGGACTGATCGCCGGCATCGGATTTGCTTATCTGATGTACAATGTGCTGCTTGCGGCAGGACTTGCCGATCTTTTTCAGGGCATGACAGCAGCAAAGCTCAGCCTGCCGTTTTCGGTTGACTGGAAAATGCTGCTTGTTGCGGCTGTTGTCGGCATCGTCTGGGTATTTCTCTCTGCTTACGGCGTCGGCATGCGCATCATCAAAAAGACGCCGATGGAAGCGATCACAACACGCGCCAACAATGTCGAAAAGGTCAGAAAGCGCACGCTTTCCGGTCTGCTGTTCGGTATCTCCGGCAGTATTGCTTCGCGCAACGCAAGGCGGCAGAAGATGCGTTTTGCAATCACCGTCCTGACGCTGACCGTTTCGATCACGATGTTTGCGCTGTTTTCCACAATGACGGAAACAATCGAGCGCAGCATCACCGAACACACCTCTCTTATCATGTGGGGAGACGGCGGAAGCGGCGAAGCAGACGCATCCAATATTGACTTTCAATTCGGGATCGGCGATCCTATGAAAGGCATCAGCTACGGAGAAGTAATCGAGGCGCTTTCCGGCAGCGGTCTGTTTGAACATATCGCTGTATTTACAAACAAAAATTTTCAGTCTGCCGTTTCCGGGGATGAAGTAAGTGTTTGCTATATGAACAGGGAGGCCTACACGCGGTTTTTCGGAGCAGATGCACCGGTCAGTTATGACGAGCTGCTCAGCTCCGGCGGATATGTATATAATTCAGCCTGCAAGGACAGCGCAAAGTATGCAGACGAGCTGCAAAGCGGTTCTCTGAGGCTTTCAAGTGTTTGCACAACGGTACCGGATGGCACAGATATTGCGAATTTCAGCATCAAGGAGCTCGCTCAAATCTGGAATGTGGAAAAACAGGAGCATACAGTCGAAATCATCGGATCTGTTTCAAAAGAAATGAAAGGAACCATAAACGATATCGGTGATAATTTGCTGATCGGCGCATTCGAGACGCATGAAAAGATCGCAGATGACTGGTTTGGCTTGTATTTATGGGATGCACAAGCGTCTTGTTCTTTTGTGGGGAGCAGCGCAGACGATTATCAGTACAATGCTGCTGACATGAAAAAAGCAGAGGACTGGTTCAGGGAGCACTCTGATCTCTTTCCTTTAGCAGAGAGTGACGAACACTTTTTGAGATCGAGTTTATACAATATAAAGTGGAAGACGCATAGTATTCTTGCAACAGTCCGTGCCGGTGTGCTGATTCTGAA
>JAGKVC010000048.1 GCA_021152595.1 Clostridia bacterium | reverse complement strand
GTCCTTCGGCTGCTCCTTCTCCGCATCCGTTACGGGATGATCGGTGAAGAGCCGCTGGATGAAGCCCGGCATGGTGCTGGCACCGCCCATCTCAAAGTTTTCATCCTCATTATCAAGCAGATCCATCATCTGATCGCTCATCTGCTCGATATCTTCATCCGAGATGCCCATATGCTCCATATATTCGGCAACCTGCGGAATATTCAGCTTCTTCGCGCAGACAAGGCACAAGCCCTCGTTCCGCTTTTCCGAGCCGTGCATTGAGGTAATAAACACAATCGCAGGGCGCTTTTTACAGTTGCTGCAAAGAACCATATTTTCTCCGGCCCCTGACTTTCTCAGGGACGCGCTCCTTTCTCAAAATGGAATACAGCGCCTCTGCAGCGGCAGATTCCGCGGCAGAGGTGCTTCATATCTTATAGCAAAATACTCAGGTTGTCATAGAGGAAACCGAACAGCATCGAATGCGAGATCGTTTCGTCATTGAACAGCGCGGTGCTGCCGCCTGTCAGCAGGACAATCAGCCGCACAAGCAATGTCAGCAGCACCAGCATTGCACCTGCCTCCAGAATGCCCAGCAGCGCACCGACGGCGTGGTCGGTCGAATTCTGGATATTGAAGAACAGCTTATTCTGCATGACGGCGCTGATCAGGGCGACAATCACCATGACAATCGAGAAGATGATAAAGTAAATGAAAATCTGCAAAACCTGCGTGGTCGGCTTGGATGCGAAATGCTGCTCCAGAACATCCGCACGCTCCTCACGCGAAAGATCCGGATCATAGTTCACGGCGATCAGCTTCCGCATCATTTCGGGATCGTCGCGCACCTCCTGCTCAAAATTCATCCGGACATACTTCGGCAGACGCTCGCCAAGCTCATGACCGTACTGCGAGATAAACGCACTGCGCAGTGCATTGTCAAAATCCGACCGCATTGCAACCGTTCCGCCGACCTTATCGCATGCATAATCATACAGGGCGGAATCGAACTCCTGATTCAGATCGGGATCATTCAGGATTTTGCTGACATCTCTTACATCTGCCGTGAAGCCGTAATGCTGTCCGTTGAGTGCGTCCGTGAAAATCTGTGCAAAATCTGTATGCTGATTGGCTGTCAGAATGCCGGTGATATTATTGTCATATGCAACTGAACTGTAAAGTGCCGGTGCAGCCGCCGCTGCAAGCAGGGATGCTGCGACCATCGTCACAACATAGCCGATGCCGAGAATGATCGACTTTGTTACGCCGCGCTTCGCGTTCACCGCTATGACATAGACTGCAATCAGAATGACTGCGAGATCAAAGATCCACCACAATGATGTGCTCATGCACAAGTCCTCCGTTGTTCTTCACATTTCGCTTTTGCGCGAATGCAATTTTTTTATTTGCCCGGATCGGGCGCGCTCAGGAAGCGGGATATTCCAGACGGTTGATGTGATCGTAATTATGCAGGAACAGATTGCGTCCGATCCGCAGGAAGCCGTCATAGCTTTCCTCCACGGGCGTTGTCCCCATCACATTACACTGATAGCTGAGCGTCTCAATTTCCTTGCGCATCTGAACGAGCAGTGCCTCATCCTCCGGCACAAAGCCGATATCCCGGACATCCTTTTCGTATGTCCGGACAGCCGGAGAGCCGGACGGGCCGCTCAGAATGACGACGGTCTTTGTCCGCGTTTCATCGTTTCCGAGCAGAAGTGCTGCCGCATTGCCGGAAAATACGCCGCGCACCAGTGCATCCGGATAGGTATAGGTCGTTTTGACCGTTCCGAGCGGATCCAGATAACAGCACTTTGTATCTCCGAGAATGAAGACATCCCCCTCTATGGTATTATATACCGAAATTGCGAGCATGTCAAGGGGTTGACTCGTCCAAATGCTCTCTTCGGACGAAAAACTGTATGAATTTACGACAGATTTCATGACGCCGTTCTCCGCTTCGAGCCGCACCGCATAGCAGCCGCCCTCATCCGGATGAAACGCCAGATCTGCGATCCGCTCCACACAGTTCCGCTCATAAAGCTGCTGTCCCTTGTTGTTGAAAACGAACATTTTGCAGGCGCAGCTTGTCGAGCCCGTCACGAGCGCGGTCAGGCCGTTCTCCGAGACTCTGCCGAAGACAATCGGATCGGAAAGCGTCTTTTCAAAGCGGTTTTTCGCGGTCGTATCCAGACGGAAGCGCGTGCCGCCGTTCTCATAGACCAGCGCGTATTCGCCGGCGGTCTGGAGCATCGCATTTCCGTAGGTGTGCTGCCTTGCAGACGCGAGACTGCCGTCCGTCTCATACGTATAAAGGTAGGAATCACTCAGGACAAGCAGCTTGCCGCCTGCCTCCGCGAGCCGGTAATCCTTGTCGCCGTAAATCGAGATCGGGAAATTGCCGTCCGTGCTGCCCGGCCCGACCGGCTGCTGACTCTGATGCCGCACGCCGATCGTCTCGAGCTTCGGCATCCATGAATCACGCCGCTGATACAGCACCAGAATCGTCACGGCAAGCAGCAGAAGCCAGATGCTCTGCTTCAAAACCTTGCGCCGCTTTTTCCGCTTTCGCATTGCATAGATATCCTTTGCAGCGCTGCCGCTTTTGACGGGCTTTGTTCCCGTTTTTTTCTTTTCCAAATTGCAGCCCTTCTTTCTTTTGTCCGGTTCTGTGGTTACATATTCCTGCAATCAGCTTCCGAATAGAATACCTGATTCAGATAAAGACCGTGCGCCATTGCCGTTCTGCCTGCCGCAAGACGATCCTTTGCGGCGAGAATCTGCGGCATGGCATCGGGCGGAAAGACGCCCTCATTGATATCGAGCAGCGTCCCGACAAAGATCCGCACCATATTATAGAGGAAGCCGTCGCCGCGGATCCGGATTGCGACATCACTGCCGGACGCCTCGACGGATGTGCCGTAGATCGTGCGGATGCAGTTTGTCTCCGGTGTTGCCTGCGCACAAAAGCTGTGGAAATCCCGTGTGCCGGTCACCTGCGATGCCGCATAGCGGATCTTCTCAATATCGAGCGGTCTGCGGTAATGAAACGCCAGATCCGTCAGGAACGGGTTTTTGCTCTCGTGATTGTGGATGCGGTAGAGATATTCCTTGCCCTTGCAGTCAAAGCGCGCATGGAATTCCGCCGGTGCATCCTCGCAGTCCAGCACGGAAATATCATCCGGCAGATAGCCGTTCAGTGCGCGCACCAGATTTTTGCAGCGGATCTCACGCTCTGTATGCAGATGCAGCACGAACATGTTGGCATGGACGCCGGTATCCGTCCGCGAACAGCCATATGCGGTCACGGGACCGTTCAGCACGCGCGCAAGCTGCTGCTCCAGCTCACCCTGCACCGTCGCGGCATTCGGCTGACGCTGGAATCCGTGATAATGCGTGCCGCGGTATGCGATTGTCATTTTGAGAGTGCGCATTCAGTTCTCCTTCGTGCGGATTTTTCCGGATTTGCTAAGACCAAGCATCACGCAGAGCAGGATGCTGACCATGCTGACCGCACAGCCTGCCGGAAATCCCTGCGGCAGATAGGTCAGGCGGACGGTGTGCGCGCCTGCTGTGAGCCGGAGCCCGAGCATGCCGGACATCGCCTCTGTGATCTCCGCCTTCTGTCCGTCGATCTCGGCGCGCCAGCCCTTTTCATACGGGACCGGCAGCCAGAGCAGCGGACGGTCTTCTGTCGCTGTGATGTTCAGGCGGATGGATCTGTCCTGCACCTGCACATCGGTCGCCGCATTTGCCGTGATCAGCGCATAAGCCTCCGCAAATGCCGCTTCATCCAGTCTTGCGGCGCAGATTTGCAGGCTGCCCTCTGCCTCCTCGCCGAATGTCATTTTGATCTGGATTTTCTGACCGGCTTTGCAGTCACCGACGGCGCGCATGATATTCAGGCGCTCGAAGGTCTCGCCTTTGAGCAGAAGCCTCGATTCGATTTCCCTGCCGTCACATTTGACGGAATACTGCCTGACGGCGCTGCAAAGTGCATCATCCGGCAGCAGGTCAAACAGATACCAGCCGTCTGCATCGGCGGTAAAGGTATAGGTCACGGCATTTGCTTTTTTTGCGCCGGTGCGGAAATGAATCGTGTTTCCGTCCGCGGTGAAATCCGTGCCGGGGAATGTAATCTCCGGAGACAGCTCTGCGCAGATATCGGAATCCATGCCGGTAATCTGCCGGAACAGGTGGTTCTGACGTTCCGGAAGGCTCCCCTTCTGCGCGGTATCCAGCGGTGCAGGGATGCAGAAGCCGAACGGCGTATCATATGTGAACTGCAATGCACAGGTATCACCGAGCGGCTGATAATACGCTGACGGTACATCGGCACCGTTCGGTGCGATCACATAGCGGATATCCGTCAGAAGCATCGAAAGCGGCGGCAGCGGATGATAGAAATACCGGTTCAGATCTGCGCCGGAATAAATCCCGAGATAGGAAAGCGCATCGGCAAAATCACCCGGAATCATCGAGGAATAGAGCGTTCCGCCATACGGCAGATCACAGAACAGCTCCGGATTGAAGCCGTATCCCGTCATAAACGCCGTGCGCGCCGGACTGTCCCCTTCTGCTTCACGGATCGCCGCAGCAGCTTTGTTTTGCTCCGGCGCGGCGGTCAGATCGGATGCCTGATAGATCACCGGAAGATACTGCACAAGCATATGTACGGATACAAATGACTCCGCGCAGACTGTCAGCAGCAGGACACCGGCAATCAGTCCGCTGTTCTGCGGCTTCAGATACCGCCAGAGATACAGCAGGCTGTATCCGGCAGCAAAGACCACCGATACAAGGATGATATCCGTTGTATCATATATGACGGCGAGTCCGCAGATCCCGAGCGCCACCGCAAGCATCACGCCAAGCTGCACCATGCGCGGCTTTTTCGGAAGCGGATCTGCCTCTGAAAGCGTCCCGGTGAAGCGCCAGCCTGCCATCAGCAGGACAAACGGCACGAGAAATGCAAACCGGTGGATAAAGCCGTTCGGGACATGCAGCCCGTGCCAGATGTAATTCAGCGGCGGATACCAGAGGCTCACAAGCAGAAATCCCAGCAGCGCGCCCACTGTCAGGCGCTCACGCAGCGGAATCCGCTTTGCCGTGAGATATCCGGTAAAGAGCAGCACACCGAGCATCGTACCGGAGAGATTCGGCAGCCCGATATGCTGGATCGGATAGGTCATTGAGACCAGTCTGCCGAGCAGCGCCGGAAAGCTGTCCGGTACCGTCAGCAGATCCGGAAGCTGCTGCGCCGAAGCACCCGTCGTCCGGATCGCAAATGCGACCGGAATCAGGATCACCGCGGATAATCCGCCTGCAAGCAATGCGCTCCCGAAGAAACGCCCTGCCTCTCGGTGCAGATTCCGCAGCGGCTTTTTCAGGATGATCAGCGCGCAGATCCAGCACAAAAATGTCATTGTGCAGGTGATGAAGCTGAAATACGGATTGCAGATCAGGGAGATCACAAGCACGGTGATGAACATTTTACAGCGCCCGTCACGCACCAGCCGGAGCATCCCTGCCAGCAGCAGCGGCAGCAGCGCCGCGGCATCCAGCCAGATCATCTGAAAATAATTCCAGACAAACCATTCGCTCAGCCCGTACAGCGACGCGAAAATCACGATCGAAAGATCCTGCTTTTTCGAGATCGTCTGCATCAGGACGGCGGTGAACAATCCCGCAAGCCCGATCCGGATACACAGCGACAGCGAGAGAAATCCCTGCACCAGTGATTCCGGCAGGGCAATCGCAATCAGGTTCCACGGGTTCAGACAGTAATACGCGATCAGCGCCCAGAAATTTGTACCGAATCCGGCGCGCCATGTATAAAGCAGGCTGCCGCCCGAACGGACGGTCCTGCGCAGCAGCAGCAGAAACGGATAATACTGCGCTGCCGCATCCGATTCCAGCGCCGCATCCGGTCCGAACGGATATTTGCCGTTCAGCGCGAATACAATCAGCATGATGCAGCACGGGATCAGAAAGCTCAGCATCCGGTACAGATGCGGTTTCATTCGTTCTTTCATATCAATGCAGCAGAATATTCAGGACGATCACTGCCGCAAACAGCAGAATCGTGAACGCAAGCGCAATGTAATCACGCATGCCGGATTTCAGCTCGCGCAGCCGCGTTCTGCCCTCTCCGCCGTGATAGCAGCGGCATTCCATCGCCAGCGCAAGCTCCTCGGCGCGCCGGAATGCCGATACAAACAGCGGAATCAGAATCGGAATCAGCGCATGCGCACGCTGGATCAGGCTGCCGCTTTCCATATCGGCACCGCGTGCCTTCTGCGCCGCCATGATCTTATCGGTCTCCTCGATCAGCGTCGGGATGAACCGCAGCGCAATCGTCATCATCATCGCAAGCTCGTGAACCGGCATTTTCAGCTTCTTGAGCGGCGAAAGCAGCGACTCAATCGCATCGGTCAGCACAATCGGGGATGTCGTGTAGGTCAGCAGCGAGGTTCCGGCGATCAGCAGACAGATACGCACCAGCATGAAAATCGAGGTCTGCACGCCCTGCTCGGTGATCTTGATGAATTTCCACGCAAAATAGGTCTTGCCGCCGTCCAGCATAAAGAGATTCAGCAGACCGGTCACGATCAGAATCGGGACAATCGGCTTGATGCTCTTGACAATCATCTTCGGGGGGATTTTGGAACAGACCGTTGCGATGATGACGAAAATCAGTCCGGCAATCAGCGAGGTCAGATGCTGCCCCCAGAACAGCATCACAAGGAACAGCAGCGTTATGATGATCTTATAGCGCGCGTCCATCTTGTGAACGACGCTGTCCATCGGGAAATACTGCCCGAGTGTGATATCCTTCAGCATGATCTGCCGCCCCTTTCTGCAAGCGCCTTCAGCAGCAGCTCCGCGCCGTATTTGACCGTATACACCTCATCGGGGAAGTCGATGCCGCGCGCACGCAGACCGTGGAATACGCGCGTGATCTGCGGCAGGGCAAGTCCCATCTCCTCGAGCGAATCGCCGCGTGCAAAGACATTCGACGGCGTATCATAGCAGACAATCTTCGCATGCGAAAGCACCAGCAGCTTCGAGACGTATTTTGCAACATCCTCCATGCTGTGCGAGACAAGCATCACCGTACAGCCGGTGCGCTTCTGATAGGCGGATAGCTGCGTCAGGATCGTCGTTCTGCCCTTCGGATCAAGACCGGCTGTCGGTTCATCGAGAATCAGAACCTTCGGCTCCATCGCCATGACACCGGCGATCGCAACACGTCGCTTCTGTCCGCCGGAAAGCGCATAGGGCGGCTTCTCCAGCAGCTCCTCGCTCAGTCCCACGACCTCCGCGGTCCCGCGTACTCTGCGGTCGATCTCCTTTTCATCCAGCCCCATATTCTTCGGACCGAATGCAATATCCTTATAGACAGTCTCCTCAAAAAGCTGATATTCCGGATACTGGAACACCAGCCCGACCTGAAAACGCACGGCGCGGCGGTCGGCGCCCTTCTCCCAGATATCCTTTCCGTCAAGCAGGACGGTTCCCTCTGTCGGCTTGAGCAGACCGTTCATCATCTGCATGAGCGTCGATTTGCCCGAGCCCGTATGCCCGATGATGCCGACAAAATCCCCCTGCTCGATTTGCAGGTCAATGTGGTCAATCGCCGTCTTTTCAAACGGCGAACCGATGCTGTAGGTATAGGTTAGATTCTTGGCTTCCAGAATCGGCATTTACAAGTTCCTTTCAAATAAGCTGTACGGACATCCCTGACGGATGCGCTTCGTTACGCCTGTGATTGATCCCTAAGTGCTTCACTGAAACAGCTTTGCAACTGCCTCCGCACACGCCTCCGGCGTCATGATCTCCGGATCGAGATCGTAGCCTGCCTGCCGCAGCAGATCACACAGCTCTGTCGGCTGCGGGACATCCAGCCCGATCGCGCGCATCTTCTGCACATGCGAAAAAACCTTCTCCGGCTTCGCGTCCATGCGCACCTCGCCGTGATCGACGACAATCACACGGTCGCACTGTGCCGCTTCGTCCATTTCATGCGTGATCAGAATGACCGTGATGCCGTAATCGCGGTTGAGCAGCCTGATCGTCCGCATGACCTCCTTGCGTCCCTGCGGATCGAGCATCGCGGTCGGTTCATCCAGCACGATGCAGTCCGGACGCATGGCGATGATGCCGGCGATTGCGACACGCTGCTTCTGTCCGCCCGAAAGCTGGTGCGGCGCATGCTCGCGGTATTCATACATGCCGACCGCCTGCAATGCCTGATCGACACGGACACGCATTTCTGCGCTCGGGACACCGATATTTTCAAGCCCGAATGCGACATCCTCCTCGACTGTCGTGGCGACAATCTGGTTATCGGGATTCTGGAACACCATGCCGACATGCTGCCGAATCTCAAGCAGCTTGTCCTCTTCCTTCGTATCAATGCCCGTGACCGTGACCTTGCCTTCCGTCGGAAGCAGGACGGCATTCAGCAGCTTTGCAAGCGTCGATTTGCCCGAGCCGTTATGCCCCAGCACCGCGACAAGCTCGCCGTGTTCAAATTCCAGCGAGATGCCCTTCAGCACCTCCACAGGCTTTGCATTCTCATCCGCTGCCGGATATGAAAAATGCGCATTTTCAATGGTTATCAGTTTTTCCATCGGCAGTGCCGACCTCCATCTGCGGATCCTCTCCGCCTCTATACTCTGCAATCAGGCGTTGAACGCTTCGCCGTCCTGCACCTTGACATTCATGAAATTCGTCGAATCCTGTGCGATAAACCGGAGTGAATCGCCGTCGATCCGGAAATGATTGACGAGCTCGTAATCCTGATCCTTCAGCGTCACGGTATCCTTTGAGACGCTCCATGTTCCGGTTGCGATATAGCTGCTGAGGTTGCCCTCGTAATACAGGAAGCTGCCGTCGGCATTCAGCTCGATCGAAAAGCTGCCGCCGAAGCCCTCCTTTTCGTAATAATACTTTTTTCCGGCGATCTGCTCCGCCGTCCTTTCCGTGCTGCCGCAGCCGGAAAGTCCTGCCGCAAGCAGCATGGCTGCAATGCAAATACTGCGTTTCATGTCATCATTGCTCCGTGATTGTCTGTTCGCCGCACAGTGTCCGGATCGCTTCCTCGATCAGCCTGAACACCCTTGCGATCTGATATCCGTCCGCGGCGGCGTGATTCAGCCGGACAGTCACCGGCATCATCAGTCTGCCGTTTTCCTCCTGATATGCGCCCCAGTTGACAATCGGGCTGAAATACAGATACCCGTCCGGCAGCTCGACATGCAGCGCATCATAATGAAGCCACGGCACACAGGATGCATCAAACCAGTTCGGATGATGTTCGCTGTCAAGCCCGTAATCGCGCGTTTTCTGCGCCGCTTCCAGATCGGCAAGCGCACGCGCATAAAATACCGCATAATCCGGATCGTATTCCGTATAGGCGAGCGTGAAGGTCTCGGTGTCGGCGTGGAATACATACTGTGTCGGGTTGATTTTGTCCCAGCAGAGCAAGTGCTCATTCTGCCAGTCCCACATGAGACGGTAATCCTCCCTTGCATTGAGCGCATGGCTCAGCACATAGAGGAAATTGATGTAAAACCGCGTATCTGTGCGCTTTGACCACTGCCGCAGTGCCGTGACATCCACGCGGTTTGTAATGGACACGGAGCATTTGCAGTCCTCCGAAAAATGCCGGAACACGCCGCGCCGGTAATACGTCTCCATGTCAACGATTTTGTAGTTCATCGGAATTTCTCCAGTCGGTACAGCAGACCGTCCTCGGGTTCGGTGACGCCGTTTTTATAGTCATAGCCGAGATGCCGGTAGAAATTGACCGCGGTCAGCGATGCCGGAATCTCAATGCGGTCTGCACGCTTGGCATATTCGTCCTGTTCGAGCGTTTCGATCAGCAGGCGCCCGAGTCCTCTGCCCTGATACTCCGGCAGAACGAAAATTGTCAGCAGGATGCTTTCGGTCTCACTGCCCCAGAAGGGCGCGATCGTGCCCGTCCCGACGATTTTCTCCCCGTCGCAGATCACATACATATGCCCCTCTTTTGCGCGCTGTTTCAGCACTTCTGCATTATGCGACTGTTTCAGAGCGGCAATATATTCCGGCGGATAATCGCGGCTGTTGCTGATTTCAACCGTCTCCGCGACAACCTGTGCCGCCGCTTCTGCATCCGCTTCGGTGAATCTTCTGATTGTCATGGTCACATTCCTCTGTGTATTATAAATAGTCTTTGCGCGGAATTTATTTTCCCTGCCAGATAGCGGTTGCACCGCACGGAAGCGCCGCCTTTGCAAGCTCCACCGGCAGACCGATCTCATCCGCCTGCACACTGCCGCCGAATTTCGGCACAAGCAGGCTGTTCAGCAGATAGCCCATGACCGACGGCGATAAGCCCGTCGTATAGCTGTTGAGCAGAAAGAACAGCGGCTCCGGTGACAGCACATCCAGACATGCCTCCACCAGCGGATAAATGCAGTTCTCGAGCTTCCAGATCTCGCCGCCCGGTCCGCGCCCGTAGCTCGGCGGATCCATGATGATCGCATCATAGGTCTTGCCGCGGCGCGCCTCTCTGCGGATGAATTTCTCGCAGTCGTCCACGATCCAGCGGATCGGCTTTTCGGTCAGCCCCGATGCTGCGGCGTTTTCACGCGCCCACTGCACCATGCCCTTTGCAGCATCCACATGACAGACCTCCGCGCCTGCCGCCGCACATGCAAGCGTTGCGCCGCCCGTATATGCAAACAGATTCAGCACGCGGATCGGACGGCCTGCATTGCGGATCGTCTCCTGCATCCAGTCCCAGTTGACCGCCTGCTCCGGAAACAGTCCTGTATGCTTGAATCCGGTCGGGCGGACGATGAACGTCAGATCCCGATAGCGGATCTGCCAGCTCTCAGGCGGCTTTTTGCGGTATTCCCACTGTCCGCCGCCGGATTTGGAGCGGTGATAATGCCCGTCTGCATGCTTCCACAGGTCGGTCAGCGGCTCTGTCTGCCAGATGACCTGCGGATCGGGACGGATCAGCGTGATATTGCCCCAGCGCTCCAGTCGCTCGCCGGATTTTGTATCAATCAGGCGGTAATCCGCCCAGTTTTTTGCTACTCTCATATTGATTCCTTTGTGTCCGCGTTACGGACGATTTGTTATCAGTTCATAAATCCACTTTCCGGTATGCCAGAGCAGATTGCCTGCGCCCAGCAGCCCGAACAGGATTCCTTCCAGCCGGCTTTTCCGCCGGGACAGCATGCCCATCATCATCAATATCACACTGAGACTGACCGTGAAGAGCGGCATCCCAAAGCGATTCGGGGTGAGAAAGATCAGCCGCAAGGAAAACGCTGCTGCTATTGCCGCGGCTGTCAGCACAATGAAACAGACACGCTCATCAGTCACGATATGCCGCCATGTGCTGAGGAGCGCGAGCGTGAAGAATAACAGGATCAGCAGGTAAAGCACCCAGTGAAACATGAACAGCGGATTGATGCGGCACAGAATACCGATTGCCGCAACTGCCGCAATCGCAAGGATCAGACAGATCCGTTCAAACCGGTTTCGTTTTGTCCAGCCGGAAAATTGTTTTTTATCAGCCATAGCAGCACTTCCCTGTCCCTTCGGAGTTGTCTCATTCATCTGCGGCAGAACCGGCATTCAGGTACTTCAGAACCTCCAGATCACGCTGAACCCATGTCGTCTGCGCAGCCGCAGCTTCGTTCCGCACTGCCGCTTCGGCAAGCGTCAGCCAGCACACCTCATAGCCCTCGTCACGCTCGTAATCATCCAGCTTCTGCGGATGCACCGTTTCACCGACCGCGCAGAAATAATAATACGAATCCATGCAGAGCAGATCGCCGTAGATGCCCCTGCGGCGCTCATGCACACAGATACATGCGCCGACCGATTCCGGAAGGACATCATAACCCGTCTCCTCGCGCATCTCCCGAATCAGCGTATCTGCGTGCGTTTCATGCCGCTCCATACCGCCGCCCGGGAATCGGCAGTCACCGTATTTCCGGCTGTATACAAAGAGATATCTGTCGCCGCGCCGCACGATTCCGCGCACGGCAATCCGGTGAAAGACCTTCGCATCATCCGGATAATCGTGCAGATCGACGGTCAGCTCCTTCACGGAATCCACCATTCCGGCGTGATCTCGCCGAGCGTGACGGTCTTGCCGGTTTCCGTGTTCATCATGATCTCAATATCCTGATAGGTTTGCGGCATGAGCTGCACCATCAGTTCGCGGCAGGCACCGCAGGGCGCGCCGCTGCTGCCGTCTGGGAGAAGCGCAAGCACTCTGTCGATCTCCTGCTCCCCTGCCGTCAGCATCGCAAAGATCGCGCTCCGCTCCGCACAGATGCCGAGCGTCGAGCAGGTATCCACGCAGATGCCGGTATAAATCTTTCCGGATTTTGAAAGCACCGCCGCTGCAACCTCGCCGCAGGTCACATAGTCCGAGACCTTGCGCGCATGCAGTACGGCTTTGGCAGCGTCATACATCTTCTGCCAGATTGCGTCCATATCGTTCACTCCTACTTGGTTCGGGATTTGATCGCTTCTTCGATTGCGAATGCGTAGTTATTGATGCGGCGGAAATCTCTGCCCTCGAGCAGAATGCGGATCGAGGCATCGTCGCGGCGCTCGCGGACAAGAATTCTGCCCTCGGTGCCGAGCTCCGCCTCACAGGCTGAGATAAAGCCTGTGATCTCCGGATCGTTCTTCCAGATCTCGCGCCAGTGCTGCGGAATCTTGACCGATACCGCAACCTGCGGATCATATTCCATGACCTTTGAGAGCGTGCCGAGCGCCTTGCCCGTCCGCTGCATGACCTGCAACAGCCGCGCTGCCGTCATGAGACCGTCCGGCGCCGGGACATCCGAGAAATAAAGATAGCCGGAGCCGTCGCCGCCGAGCGCCAGCCCGAGATTGCGCATCTTATCCAGCACAAACTGCGGTGCAGGCTGCGTACTCTGTACCGGAATGCCGCGCGACTTCGCATAGCGCAGAAATCCGAGATTTGACATCACCGTTGCCGCAACGCCGCGCTGCATCACATTCGCACGACCGGCAGGCGCATCCTTCTGAAGCGCAAGCTGTTCCTCACAGAGAATCGCAAGCATCCGGTCGCCGTCAAGCAGCTCGCCGCCCTCATCGACCGCGAGACATCTGCCGCCGTTGCCGTCAAATGCAAATCCGGCGCTGCAATTATAATCCTTGACAAATTCAATCAGCGGAGACATCGCCTGTACGCCGCAGTTCCGGTTGATATTCATGCCGTCCGGATGATTGTTGAGCAGCAGCACCTCTGCTCCGAGATGCCGGAACAGCGGCTCAGCAAGATCGCTGACCGCACCGTTTGCACAGTCGAGCGCGATGCGGAGCGGTTTGCTCTGCTTTAAGTCGGTCGGCGTACTGAGGCGCGCCGCCATCAGCCGCAGATACCGCCGCGGTGCGTCGTCCTGACGGGAGATGATGCCGCAGTTCTGGTGGGATTTCAGGGGCATTGCCGCATTCGACGGCATGAGCGCGGAGATTGCGTCAAGCTGCTCCGAGGACATCGGCAGTCCGCTCTTGGAAAAGAGCCGCACACAGACCGACTCATAGGGCAGATTGCCGCCTGAGAGCGCAATGCCTGCCTCCGCATCCTCCGCTGAGAGCATCAGCGCAAGTCCCGAGGACGGCAGTACGCCAAGCGTATGCGCGATGCCGCCGCCTGCGCAGATTCCGGCACAGAGTGCAGCTTCGAGCGCATCTGCCGCCCGCCGCGGATCATGCGAGATATAAAATACAGGCGGATGATTGCTCGTCCTGCCGATCGCCTGCGCCGCCGCCCTGCCGAGCCGCAGCATCAGCTCGCATGTGATCTCTGTGATCGCCACGCCGCGCAGTCCCTCCTGCCGTAAAAATCTGCTCATACCCTCTCACCTCTCTGTATGTATCGCTGCGCGATGATTTTGAATATGAGGCTTACAGTATTGCTGCGCAAACTGTGCCTCAAGCTCCGCAAAAGGAATATATCCCTTACGAAGCCCGTTTGGATCGAACGGCTCAGTTCGATTTCTGCATCAGCTCTTTGATGCCGGCATATACCAGATGCACAATCATGATCATTGCCGCCAGAACCAGCACCTCAATGATGAATCTGACAGCGGCATTTGTGATCAGTGTCTCTGTTCCGATCATCGTGATCAGCCGCCGTCCGATCAGAATTCCGATAAAATACTGCGAGAACTCAATCAGACATTTTTTCCATGAAAACGGCTTTTTCAGCTCGTCCTTCATGCCATCCTGAATGAGTTTTTTGTTGTAGTATGCGCGCTCCTGTTCTGCTTTTGATTTCGGCATCGTAATACTCCCTTTCCTGCTGCATTATGCGCGGCGCACCGGAATCCGGATCACTGTTTTCAGCTTCTCCGGTGCGGTCCGGCGCGGATCGCTGAGGTAGATTTCGTGGTGCTGCCGTGAAGCGGTATGATCCGCCGCACAGCCCTGTGCTGTGATGAATTGCTGCATTTGTTCTATGGTTTCCGGCTCGCTGTCATAGCTGCCGAGATGCATCACCTGTACGCAAAGTCCCTCTTCATAGCTGAAGAATTCGACATCCGCACAGGAGATTTTCTTTTTTCGCGCGGCTTCCGTGATTGCCCACTGCACATCCGCCTCCGTGATGAAATCCGGCAGACGGATCATTGAAATCCATGCAAAATCGCGCTTCCGGCTGTAATCCAGTTTGCCGTTTTCTGAGCCGGACTGCTGCCAGAGTCCCTCCAGCGGCGGTACGACATATTCAAAAAAGCCTGCGATCTCTTTGCCGGATTTCCGGCTCATCCGCAGCGTATACGCGACCGCATAGAGCTTTTCGAGCGCCTGCTGATAGGCTCCGCCCTCCGCATTCGGATCGCCTGTGCCGCGTACTGCGAGAAACTGCATCTTCGGAATCTCGATCAGCTCCGGCTTTCGCGGCGGCTGATAATACGCTTTGTATTCTTTTTTGAAATCAAACGGCATGGAACGCTCCTTTCGTCAGCCGTCGAGATCGACAGCCTGCAAGCGTAAAAACTCATCGTCGAGATACTCAAAGCTGATCACATGGAGCTGGTCAAACAGATGCTCACAATACACAACCTGCCGCAGCCCCGGTGCGATCTGCGGTCTGCCGAGCCTTGCGATCACCTGATCCGGATCGCTGATGCCCCAGATATCACGGATCAGATCATCAATGAGAAATTCCGCGATTTTGCGGATATTTTTGTGATACGCACCGGCTGTCCTTTCTGCGGCTTTTTCCGCCGCTGCGTCGGGCTTTTCCTCCCAGCGGAACAGGACACCGTCCAGCTCCAGCATATACGCATCATAATTTTCATCGAAGGCTACCATCCGTTCCTACGCTCCTCAATCTTTTTCAGATTCCTGTTCTATGATATATCCGAAGATCATCTTCCTGTGCCGGAGATAATCTTCAAATTTCGCATGCAGCACATGACCGCACTGATTATACGCATTGTATACGCAGAGTACGTCTCTGCCCTTTTGCAGCACGACCGTATGCACCGAGGAGCGGAACCGCTTTTTCACCCAGTAGACATAGACGACCGTTCTGCCGGAAAGCAGCGCATCCTCGACCTTCTGCGGCGAGCGGACGCGCTTCGTTTTCAGACCGTAATGCTTCAGGCAGTGCCCGAGCGAAAGGAAATTCGTTCCCCAGAATCCGAGCAGCACGCGGAATCGCTCCATATAGCGCGCGATCTCGAGAAATGCCGCCGGACGGTGATGCAGCAGCAGCGCATTGTAAACTGCAATGACCTCGCATCCGCTGCGGCTCATGTTGGAAAGCCCGAATTTCATACCTGATACCGCCCCCAGCGCCTGACCGTTGATCAGACCTTCCGGCAGCGGTATCTCCCGATTGAATCTGTAATTCTGTTTTGGCAAGAGGCTCATACCCATCCCCCTTTGCTGCCGCTCAGCCGCCGAGCATATCCGTCAGCGAATACTGCTGCGCGGCGGCGCCTTCCTCTGTCGGATATCCGAGATGCTGATAGGCAAGCTGCGTCGCAACTCTGCCGCGCGGCGTCCGCGCAAGCATGCCGAGCTGCATCAGATACGGCTCGCAGACATCCTCAAGCGTGACCGCTTCCTCACCGATTGCCGAGGCGAGCGTTTCCAGACCGACCGGACCGCCGTGATAGCCGCGGATCATCATATCCAGCAGCCTGTGGTCGAGCTTATCCAGTCCCAGCTCGTCGATCTCAAGGCGTTCGAGTGCCTCGCGCGTCGTTTTCGCATCAATGACGCCCGTTCCCAGTACATCGGCGAAATCGCGGACTCTCCGCAGCAGACGGTTTGCGATACGCGGCGTTCCGCGGGAGCGTCTTGCAAGCTCCATCGCACCGTCCGTCTCACAGGGAATATCCAGCAGCATCGCGCTTCTGCGGATGATATCACAGAGCTGCTCCGGCGTATACAGCTCCAGACGCTGCACGATGCCGAAGCGGTCACGCAGCGGTGCCGAGAGCTGTCCGGCTCTTGTCGTCGCGCCGACAAGCGTGAAGGGCTGCAAATCCACACGGATCGACCGCGCGGAAGGTCCCTTGCCGATCATGATATCGAGCGCTCTGTCCTCGAGCGCCGGATAGAGAATCTCCTCGACCGCGCGCGACAGCCGGTGAATCTCATCGACAAACAGCACATCGCCCCTGCCGAGATTCGTCAGCAGTGCGGCAAGATCGCCGGGCTTTTCAATCGCCGGACCGGATGTGATCCGCAGATTGACGCCCAGCTCATGCGCAATGATGCCGGAAAGCGTGGTCTTGCCGAGTCCCGGCGGACCGTAGAGCAGGACATGGTCAAGCGGCTCATTGCGGCGTCTTGCTGCTTCAATATACACAGCGAGATTCTGCTTGACCTGATCCTGTCCGATATAATCAGTGAGTGTTTTCGGGCGGAGCGAGACCTCGAGATCGCCGTCCTGCGGAATGACCTCGGGGCTTGCGAGACGCTCGGATTCGTCCTCAAACACAGGATTTCCAGTTTGTATCATATGAATACGGTTCTCCGTTCATAGGGTTTCAGTCGAAATGCCAGAGGTCGGATGCGTATTTCTCCGGCAGGAGCTCCCATTTGGTTTCGCCCGTCTGGACATACCAGCGGCTCTCCCTTGCATCCCATTCGAGCCAGCCGTAATCTTCGCCATACTGCGAGGAAACACCCTCGAACCAATACTGCCAGATCGGCGGATCCATGTCGGTATTGAGGAAGAAATAGCAGTCGGTCTGCTTATCGTAGTACATGTCGTACTCCGAATTCCACGGAACATCCCGCCCGAGCGCCGCAACGTAGATCGGCTGATGCGACGTATCGGTGACGGCAATCTGATTGTTGTTTCCGGTACTTTGCTGACCGCTGCCGTTATGCTTTACCCATACAACGACCGCCAGAATCACAATAATCAGGATCACAAATGCGACGGTGCCGACGCAGCTTCCGAAGAATGAACGGCTGCCGTAGCTCCGGTGACCGTAGCCGCCGGAATAGCCGTAGCCGGAATGACCGTAGCTGTGATGATGAGGCGGTCTGTGGTGATATCCGCCGGAATGATGCGAATAGGAATGGGATGAATGTGACGAGTGCGACGAATGGGATGAATGCGACGAATGCGAGGATGATGAATGAGACGGTCTCGAGGAATGAGAACTGCTCGGCTTATGACTGGGCGGCATAGTAAACTCCTTTCATGTCAGACAACAGATGTCGTGCGCGGATCATTCCGCTTTGTGGGATTCGTCCTTTTTGGCTGCCTTTACGGCTGCGGCTGCGGCATCCCTGACGGATATTGCTGCATCCTTCGCAGCGCCTGCGGCTGCACTGACCACGGCATTTGCCGCGGCGGCTGCCTTTTCAGCAGCGGTCTCCGGCACCTTCTGCGCAGATTCCTTCGGCTGCGCTGCCTGTGCAAGATGCGAAGAGGTCGGTTTGGATTTGGGCGGCATACTGTCTGCTCCTTTCGTTGTCAGCGCTCAAAGAAGCGCTTTTTGCGGATATAGAAGGGATCAATTCCCTTGACGGCTTTTTTCGCGGCAGGCTCCTCCAGACTGATAAACACGAGCGAATCGCCGGTCTTGGTGTAGCTCTGCATATACTTGGAGAGCGGGAAGAACAGCTTGCGCGTATTGCCGCTCATATCAAAGACAAACAAGGTCTGCGGACGCTCGCAGCCGCGGATCATCTCCACAAGATAACAGGCATCGACATTCGCCTGTCTCGCAAGATAGCGCGTCAGCGGACGGATCAGATGATCGACATCCTTCTGGCTGCGGCGGTATTCGATGGTCTCCTCCTCCTTCATGGAGATCGCCGGAATATTGAGGTTCCGCGCAACCATGAGGATGCTCTTGATCTCCTGCGAGGAGAATTCCTTGCCGTAGGAATTCGGGTTCAGCACGGCATTTGCCGATTGGATCAGGTCAAACAGGCGCAGGCAGTTCAGGCGGTAGCAGTTGACATACCGCTTGGCGAACTGCTGAAGGGAACGGTAGCTCGTGAAGAACGGGATGAAGATATCGCCGTCCGGATTCTGGGTTGTAACCAGCTCCATCGAGACACCGCCGTTGATCTCATCCTGCTTGACCGGCTTTTTGCAGATGACATAGACATCGCTCTTGATGAGCATTTGCAGAAACAGCGAGCGCTTTTCAGGCTTCGTAATCGCCTCTTTCAATAATTCGTCAAGATTCATAGCCAGATCCTCCCTTTTTTCAGTATTATCTGAATTATCCCATTTCTGCGGCAGCTTCCAGCGCCGCACTGATATTCTCTGTCGTCATGGATGCGAGGGCATCTGCGCGCGAAGGATGCATCCCGAAGAAGCTGCCGTCCGCAAAGGATGTCTCCGCGGCGGCTGCGGTACAGGTACCGTTCTCCATGCGGATCGCGGAATTTGCACATGTCGCTGCCTCCGGTGCATCACGCTTGATATAGCGGCGAAGCTCCGTCAGAACCTCCTCCTCGGAGCGGATCGTCTGCCTGAACGACGCTTTCGCAAAGCTCAAGCTGCCATTTGTCTTCTACCTTGACAAGGCACAGCGTATCGGTCTGCTCCCCGTCTCCGGATTTCAGCGTCACGGGGAATTCACAGTAGCCCTCGGGGCGCTTGTATGCATCCTGCAAATAGGCAATGCAGCGGAGCGTTTCATCGCTGTCGGCAGGATCGGGGTTTTCCGCCTCGGCATTCAGGAATTTTCTGATTCCGGCATCATAATCCATGAGATCCTGATAGCGGCTGCTGCCGGCACCGATCTCATAGCTTTCAAAGGCATCAAAGAGCCTGCCGGATGCCTCCTCCTGCCATTCTGCATCGCTGAATGCTTTGCCGCTGATGGCAGCGCGCAAATTGCGGTAATCTCCTGCGGCATCGACCGCCGCAAGATCGTGATTGAGGCAGCCGTCGAGAAAGCCTTTCAGCACTTCCTCCGCCTCTGCCGTGTTTTTCGCTGCGGCTTCTGCATCCTGCTCCGGATCCGGTCCGTCTTCCGCGGATGTCTCCGGCTCTGCTGCCGAAGAAGCAGGCGCGTTCTCCGCCTCTGATTCTGTCTGCGTCTTTTTGCCGCAGCCGCTCAGCATTCCTGCACAGAGCAGCAGCGCCGCAAGACCGCAGAGCAGTCGTTTTCCATGATTCATCATGTCTCCTCCTTCGATAATAGAATTGTCTCACGACGCTGTCAATTTCTTTCTATTATTTGGCTGTATGATGATTTAGCTGTGTTTTTCGGCTGCCATGAGCATCGCGTCGGTCACCGATGTACCGGCAGGAATATCCGTCTGCGGATAGACACCGATTTCGCTGCCCGTCGAGAGCTTCATCTGGATCGCCGCGGCAGTGCAGATACCGTCCTTCACGCGGAAGCTCACGTATTCCAGATCGGCCGCCTTTTCAAAATAATTCTGCACCTGCTTCTTGAGCAAAGCCTCAGCGGTATCCCGTGTAATCAGTGTGGGATCATACGTCACAGACTCCGCCGACGCGATTTCGGCACCGGTCCATGTATAGTCACCCTCGAGCAGCGGAAGGATGCCGTTCTCCTTTTCATCGAGATCTATTACAGCAGAATTCACCGCTTTGGAAAGTCCGCTTGCAGACGTATTGAGCGACGTCCGGTTCGCCTTTTCGGTATAATTGCTCAGCGCTGCATTCACACCGAGATCCACGCGCCATTCACCCCTGTCATCGCAGACGATCATCAGATCAGAGGTATTTATCTTGCCTTCATTCGTCATGGAGACCTCGCACTGATAGAGCTTTGTCACAGGCTTGAGCAGCGAGAGCGTCATATATGCCATGCGCAGCTCACTTGCAGCGGAATTGCTGTTTGCAAAGACCGCTCTTGCCTTCGCGGTGCCCTCCTCATAGGCTTTCTGATACTCTGCGAGCGCCTCCGGAGCCTCGACCGCCTCACCCATTGTGTAGCTCTCGATCTTGTTGATCGTGAAATTCGGATCATTGATCAGCTCCTCATCGGTCTTCGTCGATTTCGACATCATCCGCAGCATGTCACCCATGCCGGAATACTGAAAGACCTTCGCTGCATCGCCCTCGACGGTTGCATCGAGAAAATTCTTCATTGTTTTCTCAGCCGCCTGCTTATCCTTCTCCTTCGGATCGGTCTTCGGGGCATTGCCGATCAGCTCTGCCCATGCGAGCGGCTTGTTCGAGAGCGTATTGCTGACATAATAGCGCATGAGAAGCTGTGCGTCGGTAACATCCTGCAAGCCGTCGCCGTTGAGGTCGCCGCGCTGATCGTCCTCTGCTGCCGCGTCATCCTGTACCGTGATCATGCTGCGCGTGTCGGCTGCCTGCTGCTGTGTATCACCGCAGCCGGAGAGCATGCCTGCGCAGAGCATCAGTGCGAGCATGCCTGCAAGGGTTCTGCTTGTTCGTTTCATTCTCAGTATCCTCCCGTATTGTAATATTTTTATATTATGTATCCTGTTCATACGGATCGTGAATCTTCGGAATCAGCATCATCGGGGTAAAGGGATCGGCTTTCCATCTGCCGCTTGACTTCGTGACGGCGATCTGCATGGTTTCCGGCTGCTGCGCCTCATCCCGATACTGCACGGTCACATCAAAGACATACGCATGCTTCACCGATTCAAAATAGGAAAGCATCTTCTGATAATTTTCCGCATCGTCCGCATTCTCCTCGAGATCATGATCCGCCAGAATCTTCAGCTCCAGCTCATGATTCTCACGGATCGTCTTTGCCTGCTCCGCCATTCCGTCGAGATATTCCGACGTACCGCTCACCTCAAACGAGCGGATCTCCTCGGTTCCCTCCAGGATTCCTTCAAGCTCTTCCGCGATCCGGTCCTCCTTCGGGCGCGATTCGTCAGCGCCGTCGAACATCTCAAAGAACGGCGCGAACTGCTCATAGACGGAATACCGGCAGAAGCCCTTGCTGTCGCCGTGTCTGTATGCACGCAAAAACTGATTCAGCGTGTGCTTCGCCTGAATCTGCGGATGTGCGTAGTAATAGGCGCTGCCGCCTGCGATCGCAAAGACGGTAAGCGCGATTGCAGTCAATGCTGCTTTTGTGCTGCCTCTCATGATCCCACCTCTGTCGTCTGCCGTTTCTGACAAAATTATTTGAACATGTTTTTGCCGAGCTGAAGCAGCGAGAGCCGGATCAGCTCCGAGGAGGAAAGCGACGGATCAAGC
>JAGKVC010000211.1 GCA_021152595.1 Clostridia bacterium | reverse complement strand
GCATTCCGTCCTCAAAGGAGACAGATGCAAGCGCGCTCTCAGAAAAGCTGTTTTCCGCCTTGAGGAGCTGCTTCGGAACGGTAAACTCCGTGATACCGGTTTTCTCAAAGCAGTTCGCACCAAGCTCTGTGACACTGCGCGGCAGAATCACCTTCGTCAGGGCAGCATCCTCCGAAGCAATCCGGTTCGGCACCTTCTCCATGCCGTCAGCAAAGGTCACGGTTTCCACACTGGATTCACAGAGCATCCACTCTGCTTTTTCCATGGAAGCGGGAATCGTCACTGCCTTGAGATTTTCGCATTCCTTGAAAATTGAGCTCTGGGCTTCCTTCAGTCCATCCGGAAGCGCAATGCTGCTGATTGCCGTGCGCCGGAAGACATATTTCCCGATTTTTTCCAGCGTCGAGGGCAGCTTGATCGACTCGAGATTTTTGCAGTCATAAAAGGCATCACTCTGGATCTCCGTGACACCCTCGGGAACCGTAAAATCGGTCAGTGCCAGATTGGATTGAAATGCACCGGCACCGATTGTCTTCACGGAATCCGGAATCACGATCTCCTGAAAATCATCCGCACCGAGCGTCAGATAATTCGGGACATGCTCGATGCCGTCCTCCAGAATAAATGTCTCGACACTGCTGTAGCGGAATGTCGAACTCCAGCCGCCGCCCATATAAGTGGAATATTCGATCGCATTGATCGACATACTCTTCGGGATCGTGATTGTTTTCAGATTTTCGCAGCCGTCGAGGAAGCCTGCGCGGATCGACTGAATCGAGGACGGCAGCTTCAGTCCGGAAATGCCCATATCCTTGAATGCAGAAAGACCGATGAATTCAACCGTATCCGGAATGGAAACGGATGAAACCGCCGTCATGCCGCTGAACGCACTGTTCTCGATGCGCGTGACAGCGATGCCGCTGACGGATTCCGGTACACTGAGCTTTGTGACGGTTTCCCTGTCCGTGCCGGAATAGCCGGTCACGGTCACAACACCGTCTGAGATTCTGTAGTCGAAGCCGCCGGATGTCGTTCCGGTTGTGTCCTCTGCGGCAAAGACCGTTGCAGGGAGCTGAAACAGCAGCATTGAGCCGGTCGCAGCGGCGGTTAAGCCGGCGCCGAGCCGTTTCAGAATGTGTGAGAATACGGTTCGGTTCATAGGATACCTCCAATCTGTGATTCATCGGGCGGCAGTACAACTTATACGCTCAATATACCATATATACGTACTGTTGTCAATAGTTTTTATTGTAATTTTACATAATTTATTGCAACAAAAATCAGCCACACTGCAAAATAAAAGCTGCTGCTGATATTTCACAATATGACTGATTTTGAAGAAACACGCGCACCGCGTTCCGTTTTTACCGTATCTCAGGTTTGATGCATTACGCCTTCGCGCCTGCAAGCAAAGCCTGCTTCATAGCGGACAGATCCGCCGCATTGAGGATTTTGTTCGCGTCAAAATCTGCGGCTGCCGGATCTTTCAGTGCAGCATCCGCTTTGCCGAGCAGCCAGTTTTGCAGGAGCAGAACATCGTTCTTGTCAAAGCTGCCGTCTCCGCTGATGTCGCCGGAGGGCTTCAGCGGCTCCTGTTCTGCAGCATCGTCGATGTAGCGGAATGTATCTGTGCGGAACGAATAGCTCCAGATCGTGTTGTCCGTCCGGATGAAATATGCATAGATATCGCCGGTCAGCGGATCACCGGTCGCCGCAAAATATCTGCTGACATTGGTGATCGCAGCATGCTTGCCCTCATATTGCAGCGTGAGGACATTGTCCTCGGTGAGATGATAATTTTCATTTGGGATCAGGGCTTCGTAGCTCCACGCGCCGCCCCTGCCGTTGATGCGGAACACCGAATCATTGAGATAATAAAGATCGTCGAGCGGTTCCTCCGTCTCAAAATCCAGCGTGACAACAGCACCGTTCTCAACCTGATACGCCTTGCCGTCCCCTTTGATATACACACAGCCGTAGGTATTTTTGTTGTAGTGCCGATATCCGACAAAGTCAACATCCGATGTCTTCCGGATGACATTCGGCGCGCCGCTGCCCCTGCGGTCAACCGACCACAGCACACGGTTCTCATCGACGAAATAATCATTCTTGCAGCAGCGGATATTCATAATGCCGGTCGGATATGCAGCATACGTTGTCTCCGATACATCGTTCGTCTTTTTCGTCGTGCTGCGGATCAGGACGATCTCACCGCTTTCCGAGATCACATAAATCGAATTTTTCTCCGGAAAATCCGAAACACCGTCGCAGACATAATCGTAGTCCACTGTGTCAGATCCATCGCGCATCCGGAACAGCCTTCCGTCCTCAGAAATGCAGGCGTCGTAGTTGATCCGCTTGAATTTGATGCCCTTTGTGCTCTCGGGCTCTGTGCCGTTGACAAGCATTGTGCCGTCCTTGTGCAGCGTGACATCCGCTCCGTGATATTTTTTGCTGCTGTCGTAGTAGCCGGTGGTATCAGCAGCAATGACATTCTCGTCAATCGCGGTCAGTCCGCCGTTTTCGGGCTTGCTGAGCGTACCGTTTTTCAGCACGAGCGGCTGATCCTGCGTAAAGTAGCTTGAGGTGACAAGCTCCGGCGCCGAAACGCCCTCTTTCAGCGGCGGATCCTCCTGCTGCCGTTCTTTGACCTTGATCGTTCCGGTGTGAATGACCGCATCCTTATAGTAGACAGAGTAGGTCGTTTCACCCTCCTTGAGGCCTCGAACCAGAGCAGCAGAATAGGGGCTCTCGCTCGGTGCGCCGCTTCCCACCACCGAGCAGGCGATCTCCGGATCGTCGATTTTCAGGGATACATCCCGCGAGTCAAGCATGGCATTGGGCAGGCCGCCGATGATATCGGAAAAACCGGTTTCGAGCTCCGTATCCTGAAAGCGGATCACATCAAGCATCTGTTCATCGGTGATCTGTTTCAGGTTGAGATAGAAGGTCATGAGGTTCAGATCCTTCACAAAGGAGATATCCGTCACATTCGGAAGATTCTGCAAGCCGAGCGTGACAAGTCCCTTGCACTGCTTCAAAGCGGACAGATCCTCTATGCTTCCGTCAGAGAGCCAGAGTGCTTTCAGCGCAGGCATTCTGCTGAGAAAATCCAGCGAAGTGACCTCTTTCATATCCAGTGAAAGCGTGTCTATCTGCTGCAATTCCGCCTCTGTCACCACGCCGTCCGAATCGTCCCGGTAACTTTCGTCTTCGAGAAGCTGCTGATAGACTGCATCCTCCAGATCCGCTTTTTCCGGTGCATCCTCCGCGGATGCATGCAGCGGAAATGCAGTCAGGAGCATTGCTGCGGCAAGGCTTGTACTGATGATTCTTTTTTTCATATTCTCGTTCCTTTCTGTCGATAAACCTTGCGGCTCCGGATTCCGTGCCGCTCTGACATTTATATTTTACCATAAAACAGGAAAAATTGCAAGCCGGCAGTGCCGGTCTCCATTGATCGAAAGCTCTCCGGCAGCTCAATTTCTATATTTGCCGGAATGCTCTCATCTTGCTTTTTACAGAATAATATGCTACAATAAGATCAGCAGATGCTCTGCGGTAAAGGAGGATTCAAATGGATATCAAAAAAATCATCGAAGAGATGTCACTGGAAGAAAAAGCATCGTTTGTATCCGGTGCGACTGCATGGACAACGGATGATCTCGAAAAGGCACACGGTGTGCCGCCGATTTTTATGTGCGACGGTCCGCACGGTCTCCGGAAACAGGATCTCTCGCTGAACAGACAGGCTGATATCTATGTGTCGATTGATGCGGTCTGCTTCCCGACAGCCTGCGCGACTGCCGCCTCATTTGACCGTCAGCTCATGGCGGATATGGGTACGGCGCTCGGAAAGGAGTGTCAGGCGGAGGATGTTGCCGTTATCTTAGGACCTGCTGTCAATATCAAGCGCTCTCCGCTCTGCGGCAGAAACTTTGAGTATATCTCCGAGGATCCCTATGTCGCAGGAGAGCTGGCATCCAGCCTGATCGGCGGAATCCAGTCGCAGGGTGTCGGTACGTCCATCAAGCATTTTGCCGCAAACAACTACGAAACCGAGCGCATGTACGCATCATCCGAGGTTGATGAAAGAACACTCCGCGAAATCTACTTTCCTGCCTTTGAAACGGCAGTCAAAAAACAGCAGCCGTGGACCGTGATGTGCTCCTATAACCGTCTGAACGGCGTCTATGTTTCCGAGAATGAATGGCTCCTGACCGAAGTTCTGCGGAAGGAATGGGGCTTTGAAGGTCTGGTCATGTCGGACTGGGGCGCCGTTGCGGACCGCGTGCAGGGCATCCTCGCCGGACTGGATCTGGAAATGCCGGAATCCAATCATGCAAATGATGCGCTGATTGTGAACGCCGTCAAAAGCGGCACGCTCCCGATCGAAAAGCTGGATCTTGCCGTGGAGCATATCCTCAGAATCGTTGAAAAGCACACCGCAAACCAGCGGAAGGAAATCTTTGACCGCGAAGCAGATCATGAGAAATCCGTCCGCACTGCTGAAAACTGCATCGTCCTTCTGAAAAATGAGAACAGCGTCCTCCCGCTGAACAAAGCGGAAGCGATCC
>JAGKVC010000047.1 GCA_021152595.1 Clostridia bacterium | reverse complement strand
CTGCATCGCCGATGAGGTCGCAGATCTGCGCGCCCCGACACCCTCTGCGGCAGCCGAGCTCGCTGTCCCTGAAATCGGCGCGCTCAAAGATGCTGTCGGGATACAGGCGGAACGGATGCGGCATGCGATTGATACACTGCTGGATGCAAAATCAACCGAGCTGCGGCAGATGCAGCAGCGGCTTACCATTTCGGCGCCGGAGGGCAGAGTGCAGCTTCTCTCTGCACAGCTCGATGCGCTGACTGATAAGCTGCAACGCGCAGTCGGACTGATCCTGCGCGAGAAATCCGGTGAACTGCAATCGCAGCTGGACCGGCTCGAAGCCTACAGCCCCGTTGCGATTTTGCAGCGCGGCTATGCGCTCGTTTACCATGAGAATCAAATCGTGCGCGATGCGGAAACGCTGCATCCGGATGACAGCATTACAATCCGGCTCGCAAGCGGAACCGTCAATGCAAATGTCACAGAGATCCGAAAAGGAGATCAGATATGAAATTTGAACAGAGCATGCAGAAGCTCGCTGAAATCACCGCGCAGCTTGAAGCGGGCGGACTCGAACTCGAAGAAGCCGTCAAGCTCTACGGCAAGGGCGCAAAGCTCGCTGATGCATGCAAAAAAGAACTCGAGCAGGCGAAACTCGCTGTCTCGGAATATGACAGCCGGAAGCCTGTACAGGAGGCATCTGAAAAATGAATGCAGCGATGCATCACCGCTGTACGGAGAACAGAATGAACAAAGAACGACAATTCAGCGTGCAGAAGGCTGTGAAGCTCTCGGAGCTGAATCTCCCCTCAGATCTGAAAAATCTGAGCTATCCGCAGTGCGAGGAGCTCTGCAAGGAGATTCGCTCCCTGCTGATCGGAACCGTTCTCAAAACGGGCGGTCACCTCGCCTCAAATCTCGGCGTTGTGGAGCTGACACTCGCCCTGCACCGCAAGTTTGATTCCCCGAAGGACCGGATTGTCTGGGATGTCGGGCATCAGGCGTATGTGCATAAAATTCTGACCGGACGCGCAGATAGACTCCCGACGCTCCGGCAGTCGAACGGTCTCGCAGGATTCCCCAAGCCCTCGGAATCCGAGCATGATACGTTTATCACAGGTCACAGCAGCACCGCCATTTCCGCCGCATTCGGTATGGCGGAAGCCATGCGGCTCTCCGGTGACCGCGAACATTATGCGATCGCTGTCGTCGGAGACGGCGCCATGACGGGCGGTCTCTCCTATGAAGGGCTGAACAATGCCGGCAAATCACGCTCCAATCTGATCGTCATTCTCAATGACAACAATCAGGCAATCTCTAAAAATGTCGGCGCGTTTGCAAAATATCTGACCAAAATCCGCAGCAGCTCGGAATATGTCCGCGCGAAATGGAAGGTCGAATCCGTCATCCGCAAGGCACCGGCAATCGGTGACCAGATGGCGATCCGGCTGAAATCCGCCAAGGACAAGCTGCGCAAAAACATCGTACAAACGACAATTTTCGAGGATCTCGGATTCGTCTATCTCGGACCGGTCAACGGTCATGACACCGAAGCGCTCGATGAGGTGCTGGATGTCGCAAAAAGCTACCGCCGGCCGGTGCTTGTCCATGTCCAGACAACCAAGGGCAAGGGCTATAAACCGGCGGAGGAGAATCCCGGCGAATATCACGGCGTTCCGCGCGAGAATCCGGATATCGACCGCATTGATCTCGATTCCAAGGATCCGGAGCTTTCAATCGACGAATGCTTCTCGACCGTTTTCGGCAGAGAGCTGACGCAGCTCGGCAAGCGTGATACGCGCATCTGTGCGGTCACCGCTGCCATGAAATACGGAACCGGTCTGCAATTCTTCTATGCGGCGCATCCGAACCGCTTTTATGATGTCGGTATTGCGGAACAGCATGCCGTCACCTTCTGCGGTGCGCTTGCCTCTATGGGTATGATTCCCGTTTTCGCCGTATATTCGACATTTTTACAGCGTGCATTCGATCAGATTCTCCATGATCTCGCAATCTCGCGCTATCATGTCATTCTCGGCGTAGACCGCGCAGGCCTCGTCGGTGAGGACGGTGAAACGCATCAGGGCATCTTCGATGTCCCCTATCTCACGGCGATCCCCAATATCCGCATCTACTCCCCTGCAACCTATCAGGAGCTTCAGCTCTGTCTGCGCAAGGCGGTCGCGGAGGATACCGGACTTGTCGCACTGCGCTATCCGCGCGGCAAGGAATCCGAGACATTTCCGCTTGAGCCGTCGCTCAGCTTTACGCATCTTGCAGGTGAGGATTTGCTGCTTGTCACATACGGCAAGATCTCGGAGCGTGTCCACAATGTGATGCAGAAGCTCCGGGAAAAGGGCATCTCAGCCGGTCTGCTCAAGCTGACCAATATCTATCCGATACCCGATGAAGCGCTGAAAATCGCCGCAGGCTACGGCAAGGTCTGCTTCGTTGAGGAAAGCTCGGGCGCAGGCGGACTCGGCGAGAAATTTGCCGCAGCATTGCTCGGACTGCACTGGCACGGAAGCTGGCGATGTCTTGCAATCAGCGGATTTGTCCAGCAGGGCGCTGTCTGTGACTGTCTGGAACGCGCCGGACTCGGTGAGGAACATATCCTGAAATGCACGGAGGAGCTTGCAAATGAGCAGCCGTCTTGATGCAGCGCTCGTCGCAAGAGGAATCTGTCCCACGCGAAACCGCGCACAGACTTCCATTGATGCCGGAAATGTCACGGTCAACGGAATCGTCTGCCTGAAGGCTTCCCGCAAGATTGAGGACAGCGACACGATCGTCCTGACAGAGCCGCTCCCCTATGTCGGCAGAGGCGGCTATAAGCTCGCCTTTGCGCTTGCGGAATGGAAGCTCGCGCTCGGCGGTCTGCACTGTCTCGATATCGGCGCCTCGACCGGCGGCTTTACGGACTGCATGCTGCAAAACGGCGCAGAATCCGTGCTTGCGGTCGATGTCGGGCATGATCAGCTCGCAGAATCCCTGCGCAATGATCCGCGTGTCATTGTCCGCGAGGGAACCGATCTGCGGCAGCTCGATCCGGCATCCGAGGGACTCCCTGCGGATTTTGCCGCCTGCGATGTCTCCTTTATCTCACTCAAGCAGATCATTCCGCTGATTTCGCCGCTCCTCGCGGACGGTGCGCAGGCTGTGCTGCTCGTCAAGCCGCAATTTGAAGCAGGCAGAGCAGCGCTCAATAAGCACGGCGTTGTCCGTGATGAAAAAATCCGGCAGCATGTACTGCGCGATATCCGCGATTTTGCTGCACAAAACGGATTTATTCCACTGCATGACTGCGTCTCGCCGATTCAGGGCGGCAGCGGCAATACCGAATACCTGCTGCATCTCAGATTGCAGCGAAAACCAGATGAGGCACATCTATGAAATGTGTGATAGATCCCAATTTATCGAAAAAACCGGCGTTTCCCACTGCCGTTGAGGTATGCGCAAGACTGCGTCAGCGCGGCGCGGAAATCTGCATGGATCAAAGCCTTGCAGAAGCCTTTGCAGGTATCCCCGATATCCGCTTTCTGCATCCGGATCAGCTCTTTGACGGTGCTGATTTTGCGATTGCAATCGGCGGTGACGGTACGATTCTGCGTTGCGCAGAGAAGATTCTCGCATATTCCTTTGCGCATCATACTCCGGCGGTGAAGCTCGTCGGCATCAATACCGGCACACTCGGATTTCTCGCGGCTTTTGAAGCGAATGAGCTGGATATGCTCGACCGTCTCAGCAGCGGTGACTATGAAATCAGCTGCCGGATCATGCTCAAAACACAGATGCAGACAGATTCCGGAAATTCCGCGTATCTGCATGCACTCAATGATATCTATGCCTCGCGCTCGAACGGCAGGATCTGCGATTTCGCGGTTGCCGTGGACGGGCGTGAAATCGGCGTTTACCGCGCTGACGGCATCATTTTCTCGACACCGACCGGCTCCTCCGCCTATGCGCTTTCGGCAGGCGGCCCTGTGATGGAGCCCGATCTCTCGCTGATCGAGATGAACCTTATCTGTCCGCATTCGCTGTTTGCAAGACCGATGCTCTTTGCGCCGCACCGCAATATCTGCGTTACCTACCGCGGCGTCGGCGGCGGCGGTCTCTCCGTCTTTGTAGACGGCGCGAAAACAACGGTGCTGCGAAATATGCAGTCCTTTACCGTCACATGCTCCGAGCATGCAATGCCGTTCGTGGACTGCAAAGGACATGCATTCTATGATGCACTCAACGGAAAGCTCATGCAGCCGTTGAAAAAAACAGAGTGATCCCTGTAAAGATCCTCACAGACGTACACAAACCACAGGATCAGATCAAGACATAAAGGAGAGCGATAGAGTTGGCTAATCCAAGACACGAAATGATCTTGCAGCTTATTCAGAAGCACGATATCAGTACGCAGGAGATGCTGCGCGACCTGCTCGAAGAAAACGGTTATTCCGTTACGCAGGCGACCATCTCGCGCGATATCCGTCAGCTGAAGCTGCGCAAAAGACGTACCGCAAGCGGTCTGAGCTGCTATGCAAAGACACCTGCGGCTGCCGCTGCACCGAGCAATCTGCTCGCTGATGTTGTCGTCAAGATCGACTACGCGGTCAATATCGTTGCAGTTGCCTGTCATGCGGGCTCCGCACCGGCTGCGTGCGCCGTACTTGACCGTATGCAGCTGCCCGAAATCGTCGGAACCATTGCCGGTGACGACACGATCTTCATTCTGACGCGCTCTGAGGCAAGCGCGAAGCAGCTCATCAGCTTGCTCGAATCCCATATCTGGGGGTAAGGAATGTTAAAGGAACTCTCTATTGAAAATCTTGCCGTCATCGAATCCGCGGTCATTCCGCTCGAAAACGGCTTCAATGCGTTTACCGGTGAAACCGGCGCAGGTAAGTCGATTTTGATTCACGGGATTCAGGCTGTTCTCGGACAGCGCACCAATAAGGATCTCGTCCGGACAGGCTGCAAAAAAGCTGTCATTACGGCGCTCTTCTCCCCGCTTACGGCGGAGACGAAAGCCGTCCTGACAGAATACGGATACGATGCGCAGGATGATGAGCTGCTGCTGACACGCGAAATTTCCGCGGACGGCGGCAGTGTCGGCAGGGTGAACGGCAAATCCGCACCGGCCGCGCTGCTGCGTGCGCTCGGTGAAACGCTTGTCAATATCCACGGACAGCATGATAATCAGATTTTGCTGCGTCCGGAGCGGCATCTCGATGTACTCGACAGCTTCGGCGGCGACTCAGAACTGCTCGAAACCTATGCCAAGGAATTTCAGCAGCTCCAGAGCTGTGCCCGTGCGCTCAATCAGCTCAAAAAGGCGGAGCAGGAGAAAATGCTGCGCCTGCGTACTTTGCAGGAGACCATTGAGGAGATCGGCGAGCTGGATCCGCAGCCGCAGGAGGATGTGCAGCTTGACGCACAGTATCATGCGGCGGCGCACGCAGAGGATACCGCGGAAGTCGCAGGCGGCATCTGCCGGATGCTGACCGACGGCGACGAAAATCTCTCGGATGCACTCGCGCTCGCCTATGAGCAGCTCAAAAACCTCGCTTCTGCCGCACCCGAAGCAGATGCACTCTGTGAACGGCTCAAGGCGCTCAATATCGAACTGCGCGATATCTCGGATGAAGTCAGCGCCTATACCGCAGGACAGCTTTCACCGGCGGAATTTGCAAAGCTCAATGACCGCCGCAACGCCGTCAATACCGTTGCACTGCGCTATCACACCGACGCAGACGGTCTGCGGCAGATCTACGCCGATGCCGTCAAAGAGGTTGAAGCGATTGAATCCGATTCCAATACACTGCGCAGGCTCACGGATGAACGCGCCGAACGTCTGCACCGTGTCACGGAGCTTGCAAAGCAGCTCACCGCCTACCGCACGAAGCTCGGTGAGGAGTTTTCACGCAGAGTCGGCGAGGAGCTTTCGTACCTCAATATGCCGCGCGTTCAGCTCTCTGTCAATCTGACACAGGGCAAGCTGACACCGAACGGGATGGATCATGCGGAATTTCTGATCTCCGCCAATCCCGGCGAGCCGCCGAAGCCCATTGCCCAGATCGCATCGGGCGGTGAGCTTTCCAGAATGATGCTCGCGCTCAAAGCTGTTCTCGCAGAGCGTGATGCCATTCCGACGCTGATCTTTGATGAGATCGACACCGGCGTCAGCGGCAAGGCTGCGCAGAAGATCGGGCTGAAGCTGCGTGCGCTCTCACAGCATCATCAGGTGATCTGCGTCACGCATCTGGCACAGCTTGCAACGCAGGCGACGCATCACCTGCTCATTGAAAAGCACAGCACCGATACCGCAACCAGCACAGAAGTCTCTGTACTCGATCGTGCGGCGCGGATTGCGGAGATCGCACGCATCATGGGCGGCGACGATCATTCCGCACTGCTGCTGCAAACGGCTGAGGCTGCACTGGATGCCGCTTCTGCACCGCAATCCTGATACAACAAAGGAGTAACGCCCCTATGGAGCAAATGGAGCAAGTCATTGAATCCATCATGCAGCGAAAAAAGGAAGAGCGCGAAGCCGCACTTTCTCCGCCGCCGAAACCGCGCTTTGCAGGCATCGACATTGTCAAAATCCTCGCCTGCTTCTTCGTGACGGCGGTACATTTTTTCCGGAACAGCGGCTTCTATAATATGCCGATCACCAAAGACTGCGGTACATTTGCAATCTATATTCGCTGGCTGACCTTCACCTGTGTTCCGCTGTTCATGATTACGACGGGCTTCCTGATGAAGAATAAAAAGCTCAGCGGCAGATATTATCTCGGCATCATCCGCGTGCTGGTGCTCTATATTGTCATCAGCCTGATCTGCGTCAAATTCAATCAAAGTTTCTTCCATCTCAAATATACAACATGGAGCGTCTTTCAGGGATTGTTCATGTATTCCGGCGCGCCTTACGGCTGGTATGTCGAATACTATTTCACGATCTTTCTGCTGATCCCGTTCCTCAATGCCGGCTATCAGGCAATGGAGACACGCCGCCGGAAAACCGCACTGCTCCTGACAGTTATTCTGCTGACGATGATCGCGCAGACATTCTACATCGGAACGGTCAAGACCGAGCAGATCCGGCTGTTCCCGGGCTATTTTGCGCGGTGCTATCCGATCGGCTATTACTTCATCGGCGCGTATATCCGCGAGTTTCCGCCGAAACGGGATCTCAAGCACAAGCTGGTTTATGTGATCGTGTGCCTTGCCGCGCTGATCTATGTCTCGACGATTACGCTTTATCAGTGTCTCAAAAATACTGAGAAGAATTTTGAATGGATCTCATGGCACAATGACGATTACGCCGCATGGCCGACCGTCATTATGAGTACAGCAATTTTTCTGCTGCTCTTTGATATCACAATCAAAAATCCGCGCGTCAACAAGATTCTTTCCACGCTCAGCAACGCGACCTTTGCCGCATATCTCATCTCCTATGTCTTTGACGGGCTGTTCTATAACAAGCTCGTGAAGGCTGTTCCGGAGATTCCGGCGCGCTTCAAATGTGCACCGCTGATTGTCCCGGGCGTTTTCATCCTTTCGATGCTGTCCGGTCTCATTTTGCAGGGATTATATGATCTCGCTGCAAGCAGAGTCCGCAAGGATACGGCTTCCATCAGAGGCCGAAAAGCGCGTGTGATTACCAAATAGGATTGTATATTCTGACGGATTTTTCACCATAAAATGCAAAATCAAGCCGCTCTGATCAGACAGGTTATGCTGATCAGGGCGGTTTTATTCGTCAGATTGTACAATAGCAAAGCTGCCACTTTGTGCAGTTTTACGGTTACACCAAATATAAAATTTTTTTCATCGTGCATTTCGTTGTACAGAACATTGACATTTTTATGCAAAAGTGATAAGATTGAATTATAGACAACTTGAAGTTGTCTGGTAAAAAACGGGTAACATTTTTACGGGAGGGATTTTAATGAAAAAATCAATCAAACACATCGCTGCTGCTCTGGCTCTCTGCATTGTTTCGGGTACTTGTGCCGCACCCCTTTCCACTTTCGCCGATGAGACGACTGTACCGGTCTACGGCGATGTCAACCTCGATCAGAAGATTGACGTTTCGGACGCGGTGCTGCTTGCACGCTTTGCCGCAGAGGACAGAACAGCGTCGATCACCGCGGACGGCAGAATCAATGCGGATGTCAACCGCGACGGCAATCTCACTTCAGACGACACGCTCCAGATTCTCGAGTACATCTCCAAGAAGCGTGCAGTGCTTGGCGTGGAACAGCCGCCTCAGCCGGTCGGCAAATCCGTCTGCCTGACAGAGAATCTCAATGCTGAAACTGTCGAGGGCAAAAAGGCTGACAGCGCATTTGTCGATGCACAGCTCGGATTCACGGCAAATCTCCTGCGTGAAACGGATCTCATCGAAAGCAAGGAACGCGGTGAAAACGAAGCGCCGAAGAATCTGATGATCTCGCCGCTCTCGGTTTCGCTCGCGCTCGGCATGGCAACAAACGGCGCAAAGGGCGAGACGCTCGCCGAAATGGAAAAGCTGCTCGGCGGCGATCTCGGAATCGACAATCTCAACGCATATTATGCGGACTATGTGAAGAATCTCCCCTCGCAGGAGGGCGCGGAAATGCACATCGCAAATTCGATCTGGGCGCGCGACAATGCAGCGCGTCTGATCGTGCCGGACGCATTCCTCAGGACAACAAAATCCTATTACAACGCTGATTTCTACAAGGCACCGTTTGACGAAACAACAGTCGAAGATATCAACGGCTGGGTAAATGACAACACCAAGGGCATGATTCCGAAGCTCATTGACAGAATTGAGTACAATCAGATCATGTATCTGATCAATGCGGTCGCATTTGACGGCGCATGGGAATGGCCGCTGCTCGATGAACAGGTGCGTGAGGGCAAATTCACGCTTGCGGACGGCACGGACGTCACCGCGGACATGATGCATGATGAGCTGGGTGTCTATCTCGATGACGGCAGGGCGACCGGCTTCATGAAGGATTACAAGGGCGGCAAATACAGCTTCGCTGCGGTACTGCCGAACGAGGGCACGACCGTTGCGGATTACATCAAGGATATGAATGCGGATTCGCTGAAAAAGCTGCTGGATTCCGCAAGCTATGAGACCGTTTACACAACGCTGCCGAAATTCAACTTTGATTACGGCACATCGCTTGTTCCGGCGCTGCAAAATATGGGAATGAATATCGCATTTACAGACGAAGCAGACATGACCGGAATGAATGAGATCCCCGGCACGAGAATCAGCAACGTCATTCACAAGACATATATTCAGGTCGATGAGAAGGGCACGAAGGCTGCCGCAGTAACAGCGATTAGCGCAGCGGACGGGGTAATGCCGGAGGAGCCGAAGCACGTCAATCTGAACCGCCCGTTCCTGTTCATGATCGTGGATAACGAGAATAAGCTGCCGGTGTTTATCGGCTATGTGATGGATCCGACGCAGAAGCCCGAATAACGAAAGGAGTATTTTTATGAAGCATCTGACTCGTTTGACTGCACTTTTTGCAAGCTGCCTGCTGCTCAGCAGCATATGCGTACCGGCAGCAGTCTCCGCTGAGGACGAACCTGCGATTGACAATTATTCCTACGGCGACGTCAATCTCGATGAAAAGATTGATGTTTCCGATGCGGTGCTGCTCGCACGCTATGCGGCTGAGGACAGAACGGCTGCCATCACTTCACGCGGCAAGCAGCTCGCGGATGTCAACCGCGACGGCGATCTCACTTCAGACGACACGCTCCAGATTCTCGAATATATCTCCAAAAAACGTGCGGTGCTCGGCACGGAACAGCCGCCTCAGCCGGTCGGAAAGACAATCTGCCTGACGGAGAATATCAGTGCGGAGGATGCCGCAGGCAAATCTGCGGATGCGGCATTTATCTCCTCACAGCTCGGATTCGCTGCCAATCTGCTGCGTGAAACCGATCTCGATGACAGCGCGAATCGTCAGGAAAATGAAAAGCAGAAGAATCTGCTGATCTCGCCGCTTTCCGTCTCGCTTGCACTCGGCATGACAGCGAACGGCGCAAAGGGTGAGACGCTCGCCGAAATGGAAAAGGTGCTCGGCGGCGATCTCGATATGGAAAATCTCAACGCATATTATGCGGATTACATCAAGAATCTGACCGCGGAGAATGAGGCAAAGCTCCACATCGCAAACTCGATCTGGGCGCGCGATGATGCCGCACGCCTGATCGTACCGGACGCATTCCTCAAGACAACAAAATCCTACTACAACGCGGATTTCTTCAAAGCACCGTTTGACCAAACCACAGTCGAAGATATCAACGGCTGGGTGAATACCAATACCAAAGAGATGATTCCGTCCCTGATTCAACAGATCAGCAATGAGGAGATCATGTATCTGATCAATGCGGTGGCGTTCGATGCGGAGTGGCAGACGAAGTATCAGTCTTATAACGTCAATCCCGGCGATTTCACCTGCGAGGACGGTCAGCAGGTCGCAGTGAAATACATGAACGGAGTAGAAGCCACCTATCTCGATGACGGAAAAGCGACCGGCTTTATCAAGCCTTACAAGGGCGGCAAATTCAGCTTCGCGGCGGTGCTGCCGAATGAGGGGACAACAGTCTCCGAGTACATCAAGGATCTGGACGGAGAAGCGCTCGGCAAGCTGCTGGGTTCTGCATCGGAAGATACCGTCCTGACTCTGATGCCGAAATTCAAATTTGAGTACAATAAGAAGCTCAAGGATACATTGCAGACAATGGGCCTGAAAAAGGCATTTGAACCGGGCATCGCAGATCTGACCAACCTGAATACAATTCCGGATTCCTATATCAGCGAAGTGCTGCACAAGACTTTCATCGAAGTGGATGAAGAAGGCACGAGAGCCGCTGCCGTAACAGCAGTCATGATAGCAGGCAACTGCGGACCGCTTGAAAGAAAAGAGGTCTTTCTTACCCGTCCGTTCCTGTTTATGATCCTGAATAATGAGACCAATCTGCCGATCTTTATGGGCTATGTCATGGATCCGACACAGCAGTGAACGGCATACCGGAAAGGAGTCGAATATGAAATACGCACGACGTTTTGCAGCTTTCTTTGCAAGCTGCCTGATGCTCGGCAGCACCGGACTGTCTTATGCAGTATCCGCCGAGGACACCACGCAGGCTGACAGTTACGATTACGGCGATATCAACCTCGATCACAGCGTCGATGTTTCCGATGCAGTGCTGCTCGCGCGCTATTCCGCAGAGGATAAAACCGCGAATATCTCCGCACGCGGCAAGCAGCTCGCAGATGCAAACAATGACGGCGAGGTCACAAAGGACGATACGATTGCGATTCTCGAATATATCGCAAAAAAGCGCCCGACACTCGGTCCGTCGGTGCAGCCGCCCCAGCCTGTCGGAAAGACCGTCAACCTAATGCAGGACATCACGGCGGCAGATGCCGAAGCAAAAACCGTTGATGAAGCATTCACAGACAGTCAGTATGCATTTGCAGCAGGGCTGTTCAAGGAATCCGACCGCAGCAATGAGGAGCGGAAGAATCTGCTGATTTCGCCGCTTTCAGTCTCCGTTGCGCTCTCCATGACCGCAAACGGCGCAAAGGAGCAGACGCTCTCTGAAATGGAGAATGTCCTCGGCGGTGACCTCAAAATCGCAGATCTCAACGCCTATTACAAAGACCTGCTGAACACGCTGCCGAACAACGAAAAAGCCGCGCTCTATCCGGCAAATTCGATCTGGATCAAGGACGCCCCGCAGATCTCCGTGCCGCAGGAATTTTTGCAGACCAATGCAAATTACTACGGCGCCGATGCATTCCGCGCACCGTTCAATCAGCAGACGCTCGATGACATCAACGGCTGGGTGAACGAGAACACACACGAAATGATCCCGAATCTGCTTGATAAATTCCCGAGTGATGATGTATTCATGTATCTCATCAACGCGCTGGCTTTTGAGGCGGAATGGGATACGCCCTACACCACCGATGAAGTTTTCAAGAGCAAGTTTACGCCGTATGACGGCAATACGTTTGAGACAGATATGCTCTCTGCAAAGCTGGGGATCTATCTGGAGGATGAGTACGCGGCCGGCTTTGTCAAGTATTACAAGGACTGCGGCTACAGCTTTGCTGCGATCCTGCCGAAGGAATCCAAGAGCGTGACCGTTGCAGATTACATCGGCATGATGACGCAGGAATCGCTGCAAAAGCTGCTGAACAAGCGGCAGCAATGCCCTGTGATTACGACAATGCCGAAGTTCAAGTTTGCTTATGATACCGAGCTTTCCGGTGCGCTCAAGAATCTCGGCATGCCTGCCGCTTTCGACGATAAACTGTCAGACTTTACCGGACTGAACGAGGGCGATGCCTACATCGGCAGAGTGCTGCACAAGACCTTCATCCAGCTCGATGAAAACGGCACAAAGGCCGGAGCTGTCACCGCCGTGGAAATGTTAGAAAAATCAGCTGTTGAGCCGGAGCCGAAGCGCGTGGATCTGAACCGTCCGTTCATCTTTGTGATCATGGATGAGGTGCATCACATCCCCGTGTTCATGGGCTATGTGATGAATCCGGCAGAGGAAACGCCTGCTGAATGATTAAATCCATATAAAGAAAGCCGCTGAAATCCGCAAAGTTGTATGATTTCAGCGGCTTTTCCGGTATGAAACCGTACAATTTAGTTTATAATGAAAAAATATGAAAAATGCTTGATTTTTCTGTATACACCTGCTATAATGAAAGCAGCAGCATATTGATAAAGGAACTGCAATTCTCAGGAGGGGCGAGAAATGAAGAGACAGTTATTACAAGGCATCACTGCTGTATCTGCGATTATGCTGGCCATGACACAGGCAATCCTGCCGACATCAGCCGAATTCAACGATGAATTTGAAGAAAAGGAAATCTATTATACTCCCGACGGAAGGATCTTGAATCCCTATAACAAGGGAAACTTCGATGAAAACGGCGGATACGATCCCGACGACAAGTACATGCAGCTTCAGGCCATGTATGACAGCGGCGTACTGACACCGTATGAAGCAGAAACAATCTGTGCGGAAACAGACTACGCAATCTATAATCCGTATCTGGATCCGGATAATACCGCATATTATGATGCCGGTCCCGATATCAAATGGGAGGTTCACAATCATACGCTGACACTGACCGGTTCAGGAAGCATGTACGACTATAATGCGGGCATTCCGAACTGGCAAATGTTCGGCAGTGTGATCTACCATATTCAGCTCGATGAACGGATCGACAGCATCGGGGACTATGCCTTCAGCGATTTCTATTGTATTGAAGAGATAACGCTTCCGGAAGGTCTGACGCGAATCGGAAACTATGCATTTCAGTCTTGTTCATCCCTTTACCATGTCGATCTTCCGGAGCATCTGGAGTCAATCGGAGATTCTGCCTTTTTATACAGCGGGTTATGCAGTCTGGTAATCCCCGGTTCGGTCAAATCACTCGGCTACATGGCATTTTCAAACTGCGGCAATCTGTCAGAAGTGAGAATTGATGAGGGCGTCGAATCCATCGGCGGCTATTGCTTCGCATACTGTGACAATCTGGTTAGCTGCGATGTACCGAAAAGTGTGACGCAGATCGGCGAGCTGATATTCAACAATGACAGATACTGGCTGCGGAATCAGAAAGTGAAGGGCGACTTTATCATTCTCGGAGACGGCTTCCTTTACGGCACATTCAGCGAGGCTGAGACACTTGAAATTCCGGAGGGCGTGAAGCATATTCATCAGCACTCGCTGGATATCATTTTTGAGGGGGATGATTGGGGCGGTTATTCCACGGATAATTATATAGCCATAGCGGTCATTCTGCCGGAATCACTGGAAGACATCGGACCGCATTCGATGGCGAATATGCCCTGCCTGTCGGCTGTCACCTTTCAGGGCAACAATCTCAAATCCATCGGAGACTATGCTTTTGAAGGCGACCAGGAACTCCAGCACATCACTCTGCCCGATTCGCTGGAAACGATCGGCACGCGCGCTTTCGCAAACTGCAATTTGCTCCAGAATCTGGAGATTCCGGACGGTGTCACCGAGATCGGAGAGGATGCCTTCTGGGATACCCCGTTCCTCGCTGACTTTGCAGATGATTATGTCATACTCGGAGACGGCATTCTCTACTACTATCAGGGATCTGACAAGCATCTGGTCATTCCGGACGGCGTCAAGACGATCAATTCGGAAGCAATGCATGACAAGCCCGTTATTTCGATCACACTGCCGGACACCGTCCGCACAATTAAAGAGCGTGCGATCATCTGCTCCGATCTTGAGGAATTGCACCTCAACGACGGACTGGAAGTGATCGAGGACAACGGCATTCTCGGCGCGGATTATCTCAGCTCGCTGTATGTTCCGGAAAGCCTGAAAACGTTTTCGGAAAGCTCGGTATACAGATCCAAGCTGAAGGAAATCGTCGGCAGCAGCGAAACCGCAGAAGCCTTCGCGGAGCTTTACAATCTGCCGCTTGTGGAAACCGAAACGGGTTATCAGGGAACCGGTCAGGATATGACGCTTGATTTTGAAACGGACTGCTGGAGATTTGCGAATAATACGCAGTCATTCGGCGACAAGTATTATTTCACTGACCATGACCGTGAGATCATCGAATCGCTGCCTGCAAAGGAATCCCTGCTCAAGCGCGAGAGCTGGAGCGGTGCCTGCTTCGGTATGGCAGCAACCGTGATCCTTGCCAAGGCTGGTGTCGTAAACGCAGACTGGATTCAGAGCGGCGCTGCCTCGATCCATGATATCACCCCGACCAAGCAGGTGCAGTCCTATATCAATTACTACCACAATATTCAGAATGTACGCAGCTTTACAACGACCAATGTTGCGGAATCGGCGACCTCGCGTCTGCATCACCTGATTCAGAAGACAAAGCATGTCAAGGACGGTGAGCTGCCGATCATGGTCTCATTCCAGACGCCCGACTTCGGACATGCAGTGATCGCTTATGCCGAGGAAGAAGGAAACTGGCAGTTCAAAGATCAGAATTATGACGCAAGAATCCTTGTCTGGGATCCGAACTTCCCGAATACGCTCAATGAAAAATCCTGTATCTACTACAATACACGCAGTTACAACTACTGCATTCCGCATTATGATGTCTATTATAACTTCAGCGGTAAGGAAACCTCAACAGGCCGCATCCTCTATATCTGCAATGATGTTGACCGCCTGAACTGCTATCCCTATCGCTTCGAGGTCTCTCAGCCGGCTGAACCGATCCGCGGCGACCTGAACAATGACGGCAATCTGGATGTTTCGGATGCAGTCCTCCTCGCACGCCACTGTGCAGAGGATTCGACCGTGCGCATTTCGTCCACCGCCCTGCTCTATGCAGATCTCAATCAGGACGGCGGTCTCACAAACGATGATGTAATCTCGATTCTGCGCATCATCGCCAAATTCGACGCTGCATAAGCGAATCCGAAAGCCGATCCGCCTGATCAAAACGAAAAAGCCGCTCCGATTTGCATGCAGCAGGTTGGAGCGGCTTTTTCAACTGCAAATATAATCTGAAATCACGCCGGAACAGTTTTCGGCGCAAAAAAATCCCTGCCGTTTGATACGACAGGGATTTTTGATGTGAAATTACTTGTTGAGGTTTGCCTCGATCTTGTCAAGCACATCATAGAGAGCCTGCGGAATCTTGCCGCCCTTTGCCTTGATGTCCTCATCATAGTATCTGCGCATCTCAACGATCTCCTTCTTCCAGAGATCCTTGTCAACAGCAAGGAGTGCCTTCATCTTGTTGAGATCAACCTCATCCTCAAGACCTTCGATGTTGATATCCTCCGGCTTCGGCAGGTAGCCGATTGCGGTCTCATCAGCATCAACAGTGCCTTCGCAGCGCTTGATGATCCAGTCAAGAACTCTCATGTTGTCGCCGAAGCCCGGCCACATGAAGTGTCCCTCTGCATCCTTCTTGAACCAGTTGACATTAAAGATCTTCGGAGCCTTGTCGCCGAGCTTCTCGCCCATCTCGAGCCAGTGTGCCCAGTAGTCACCGACATTGTAACCGATAAACGGCTTCATAGCCATCGGATCGTGGCGGAGAACGCCGACTGCACCGGTCGCTGCTGCGGTGGTCTCAGAGGAAACTGCGGAACCCATGTAGGTGCCGTGTGTCCAGTCGAAGGACTGGTAAACCAGCGGTGTGGTGGATGCACGTCTGCCGCCGAAGATGATTGCGGAGATCGGCACGCCCTGCGGATTGTTGAACTCAGGGCTGATGCACGGGCAGTTCTCAGCCGGTGCGGTGAAGCGGCTGTTCGGATGTGCCAGCGTCAGGTGCTTGCCGTTTGCGTCAAGCTGTGCGCAGTACTCCGGACCGTTGACCTTTGCGCCCTTCCACTCGGTTGCATCGACCGGCGGCTCCTTGGTGAGGGATTCCCACCACGGGGTGTTGTCGGAATTATCCAGTGCAACGTTGGTGAAGATTGCGTTCTTCTTGGTGGAAGCAAGTGCATTGTAGTTGGACTTCTCGTTGGTGCCGGGCGCAACGCCGAAGAAGCCGTACTCCGGATTGATTGCATAGAGTCTGCCGTCCGGACCGGGCTTCAGCCACGCGATGTCATCACCGACAGTGAAGACCTTGTAGCCTGCCTTACGGTAGCCTTCCGGCGGAATCAGCATAGCGAGGTTGGTCTTGCCGCAAGCCGACGGGAATGCAGCGCAGATGTACTTGGTATCGCCGTCCGGCTTCTGAACGCCGAGGATCAGCATATGCTCTGCCATCCAGCCCTCGTTCTTTGCCTGATAGGAAGCAATACGGAGTGCGAAGCACTTCTTGCCGAGCAGGACGTTTCCGCCGTATGCAGAGTTGATCGACCAGATGGTGTTGTCCTCCGGAAACTGAACGATGTAGCGGTTCTCCGGATCGACATCTGCCTTGGAGTGCAGACCGCGGACGAAATCGTTGGAGACATCACCGAGGTTCTCGAAAGCCTTGGTGCCCATACGAGTCATAATGTTCATGTTCAGAACAACATAAATCGAATCCGTGACCTCAACGCCGACCTTTGCGAGCGGAGAGCCGATCGGGCCCATGCTGTACGGAATGACATACATGGTTCTGCCCTTCATAACGCCGTCATAGAGCGGAGTCAGCTTGGCATACATTTCCTTCGGATCCATCCAGTTGTTGGTCGGACCTGCATCCTCTTCCTTACGGGAGCAGATAAAGGTTCTGTCTTCCACACGGGCAACGTCGTTCGGGCGTGTACGGTGATACAGGCAGCCCGGATATTTATCCTGATTGAGCGGATAGAGCTTATCGGGATGACCGTCCGGCAGAGCGGTAACCTCTGCGGTCAGCTGATCGAGCTGTTCCTTGGAGCCGTCGATCCAAACGACCTGATCCGGCTTACAGAGGGCGATCATTTCCTCAACCCACTTGTTGACATTCGGGTTCTTTGTCAGAGACATAATTGCAGACCTCCTAAGTACATTTTGAGAAAACCATTTTTCCCTTTTTATATTATACCGAAAATTGCAAAAAATGTCAAGAGTGAAACTATGATAATCCCGTGAAAGTTATGCATCGCATCTGCTTGACAACCGTTGAAAAATGTGTTATACTGAAAATGCTGAGGAATCAGCGAAAAATCTTATATATAAAGGAGTCAGTTGTTTGAAATATTACAGCCGACCTGAGATTGCAGCGTAAACGGGAAGGTTTGCGAATACAATCTCAATCACACAAGCCCTCCCGTATTGTCAGATCAATGTACAATTTCAGGAGGAAACAATCATGAAGCAAATCAACAATCAGGAAATCATCATCCGTCCGGAGCAGAAAAGCGATTACCGCGCCGTCGAGGAGCTGACGCGTGAAGCGTTCTGGAACGTCTACAATCCCGGATGCAGCGAGCATTATCTCGCGCATATCATGCGGACGCACCGGGACTTTCTCCCTGAGCTGACCTTTGTTGCGGAATACCGCGGTCAGATCGTCGCAAGCATCATGTATATGAAATCGTGGCTGGAGGAGGATGACGGCACACGCCGTGAGATTCTCTCGTTCGGTCCGATCTCGGTGCATCCGGATTTTCAGCGTCTGGGGCTCGGCAAGCGCATCATGGCGCATTCCTTTGAAGCGGCAAAATCGCTCGGATACAAGGCTGTTGTGATTTTCGGCAATCCCGAAAACTATGTCAGCAGCGGCTTCAAATGCAGCAGAAGATTCAATGTCTCGATGGACGGCAATTACTTCCCGACAGCACTGTTCTGTCTGGAACTGAACGCCGGATTCTTCGACGGCAGGCACTATGTCTACCGCGAAAGCAATGTTGTCACGCTGCTGGATGATGAAAAGGTCGAAGAATTTGACCGCTCGTTCCCGCCGAAGGAAAAGGGCTGGGTGCCGAGTCAGGAAAAATTCTACATCTACAGTCATTCGTCTGTCGGAGAATGAAAACTTTGCGGACATCCTGCTTCCGGCGGGATGTCCGCATTTTTGTGAGGTGCAAAATGAAAACACTGCTCAAGAACGGAACAGTCATCAACGTATTTACAGGGGAAGCGATCCGCGAAAACATCCTGATTGAGGATAATATCATCCTCGGAATCGGGGATTATACCGATGCGGACGCCGACAAGACCGAGGACATTTCCGGCTGCACAGTCTGCCCGGGACTCATCGACGGACATATCCATATCGAAAGCACGATGCTCACACCTGCCGAGCTGACGCGCGCGGCACTCCCCCACGGTACGACTGCAATCGTTGCCGATCCGCATGAGATCGCAAATGTCTGCGGCACAAAGGGCATTGATTTCATGCTGGAAATGAGCGAAAATCTGCCGATGCATGTCTATATCATGCTGCCCTCCTGCGTCCCTGCCATGCCGCTTGATGAATCCGGCGCAGAGCTGCTTGCAAAGGATCTCGCACCGTATTTTTCACATCCGCGCGTCCCGGGGCTCGCCGAAATGATGAACTATCCCGGCGTGCTTTCCGGAGCGGACTTCGTCATGGACAAGCTCGCAGGATCTGCTCCGCGACGGACATATCGACAATTCGATCCGCATGGCAGTCCGCGCCGGAAAGGATGTGATCACCTGCATCCGCATGGCGACAATTCAGGCTGCACAGTGCTTTGGCTTGCAGCGTGTCGGTGCGGTCGCGCCCGGATACCGTGCCGATCTTGTCATTCTCTCCGATCTCAACAGCTTCACCGTTCGGGATGTCTACAGTGCCGGTAAATGCGTTGTCCGCGGCGGCGCGTGTCTGCCGTTTGAAGCGCCGGATTTCCGCTGCGAAAAATGGGCGCCGATTCTGCATTCATTCCATCTGGATGCACTCACGCCGGATCATTTCCGCATCGAAGCAAAATCAAACCGCTGTCGCGTAATCGAAGTGATACCCGGTCAGCTTCTGACCGATGAGCGCATCGAATCGCTCGATTTTACGCAGAATAACGGCATAGACACCGCGCGTGACATTCTCAAGCTCGCGGTCATCGAGCGGCATCACAATACCGGTCACAGAGGGCTCGGATACATCAAGGGCATCGGCTTACAGCGCGGCGCAATCGCGGCTTCCGTCTCTCACGATGCGCACAATCTCATTGTAATCGGCACAAATGATGCGGATATGGCATGCGCTGCAAACCGTGTGCGCGAACTCGGCGGCGGCTCTGTCGCGGTGGAGAACGGCAGAATCTGCGCAGAGATTCCCCTGCCGATTGCAGGTCTCATGAGCGATGCCGATGCAGAAACCGTCGCAGCACAGAATGAGGCGCTCAACACCGCGGTACACGAAATGGGCGTCCCGAAAAACATTTCACCGTTTATGAACATGGCGTTTGTCTCGCTGACCGTCATTCCGGCGATCAAAATGACGACCTTCGGGCTCGCCGATGTACAGACGCAGTCCCTTCTTCCGCTGGAGGCACCTCCGGCGAAGTGATAATCATTTACACAGATCAAAAGCCGCTCCGGTCAGACAAAACGCTGATCGAAGCGGCTTTTCTGTTATATATCAAGTCTCTCTTTCATGTTCGGCGGAACGCTCACCGCCGCCGTTGACGTCTGCGACGGCGAGCATTTCATCATCCGCCTTTACCCTCTCCGAAACGATCTGCATACAGAGCTTCCGCACATACTGTGCATTCGTCTCCGCTGCGATCGCCCTCCTGTACCGGCTCCAAGCCGCACCCGTGCTGTGCGCCGCCGATACATTGAAATCAAGCTGATACGGGCAGTTTTCGCGCAAAGCAGCAATACCTGCGCGCCCTCTCTCTGCGTCAGGCATCATCTCTCAGCGGTGTTCCGGTGCCGGATTCCGTAATACCCGACACCTTCCTCCGGTTCATCCGGAATGCCGCCGCCGATCGCGCTGCTGTATTCTGTCAGCTTATCACTGCCGTTCAGTCTGAGTGCTTCTGCAATTTAGATTTCAGCCGGAAATGCCTGCGGTCACAGGCACTGCGGCAGAGCGTATTCAGGATACCGTTTTTGGACTGTCATAAAGCATACCCCTCTCAGTAAATCCAGAAATACGGTTCTCCCTCTGTTGTCGTATAGAAGTTCGATGCGTCACCGGTCAGATCCCAGTTATATTCCGGATCATGATCAAGCCAGTCCATGTACTTCGGGATCGCAAACGCGAACATGAAATGCCGCTGTGTCGGATCATACTCCTGCCGGTAGATCATGCCGCTGATCTGCACACTGCGTCCGTCGAGCGAAATCTCGGTGAGATCTGCGTCGGTCGCGTGCGTACGCAGGTGGATGATCAGGCAGTTATAGTTGTCGAAATCGAAGTCCTCAAGCTGTCTGTATTCGTCACCGCCCGGATAGCCGCTTGCAATCTCATACCAGACATCCAGATCATCGGAACGCGCATCGGGATTATAGGTCTGCCATTTGATGAGCTCACGCGGCAGTTCGCCGATATCCGGTACAGTCGGAACATCCGGACCTTCCGGTTCATCAGTTCCTTCAATCGGCGGTTCATTGGTACCCGGACCTGCCGTTCCATTCGGCTCTGTGTAGTATGGCTTGGTATAGTCAGGTTGCTTTGGTGCATCGGTTCCGACGCCCTGCATCGGGTGTGTAGTCGGAACGGTGATCGCTGCCGCGCCGGTTGTCATGACCGGTTTGGGAACGGTGGTGGTCGGTGTCGTTTTTCTTGTGGCAACAGTTGTGCGAACGGGTGCTTTGGTCGTGAGTCTGGCGGTTGTCTTTGCAGGTGCCTTGGTCGTCGCTCTGGTGGTGACCGCCGCGATTTTTGTCGTCACTCTGGTTGTGCCGTCTGCCTGTGATTTCGTTGTCGCCTTGGTTGTCTGCTTTGTAACGGAATTTTTCGGCGAGGTGGTCACATGCGGCTTCGTCTTTTCTGTCTCAGCATGCGGTGTATCCGGATCTGCGTGATGCGTACCGCTCTGACCTTCCTGCTCTGTGCCGGAATCCTCATGTCCCGTTTCATTCTCCGCCTCGGATTCTGTCTTGGTATGCGTTTCAGTGTGTTTGTCGGTCTGCATATGCGGCGGATTCTGGATGATGCCGTTTTCGTCTGTTTCCGGTGCTGCGGTTGTCAGATTTTCCGCCTCAGATGCGCCTGCGGCGGTGATTTCGGTAACGGCAGGTTCTGTTTCCACAGAGGGGATCGCCGGCGATTTCAGCCGCGGATAGACCGCAGCCAGTATCACGATCGCGATGCAGGCTGCCATGGCAGGAACACCGTAGCGCAGCCATGCAAAGCGCCGTTTTTTCTGTCTCGGATTGGATGCCGCATCAATATATTCTGCGGGAAGATCTCCGAGCAGCTCCATGAATTCAAGCTCTTTCACAGCAATCCCTCCTTCCGCAGATAATTGCACAGCCGTTTCCGGATGCGCGAGAGTGTAACCTTCACATTGTTCTCCGACATATCAAACATCTCTGCGAGTTCCGCAATCGGCGATGCGTGATAATAGCGCCGGACAAACAAGCTGCGCTGATGTTCAGGGAGCGTCCCGAGAAAAGATGTGACTGCATCCAGCATCGCGCGCCTGTCGATCTCATGCTCCACATTTTCCTGTGAAGCGAGAATCTCGGAGATTTCCGAGAGCGCTGCCGGCATCTGACCGCCGCCGCGCTTTTCCGCGTGAGCCGCTGCATATTTTTTGAGGGCAAAATTACGTACAAGCGTGAGAAAATACGCACCGAAGTTCGAGGGATGTGCAGGCGGAATCGCGTTCCATGCGCCGAACAGTGCATCGTTGAGACATTCCTCCGCATCCTCCTCCGTGCCGAGGATATTCCGTGCAACTGACCGGCAGAGCGCGCCGTAACGTCCGGTCGTTTCGCGCAGCGCCTGCTCATTTCGTTCTTCAAACATCGAGAGAATTCTTTCGTCGTCCGTGGCATCCACCGCCTTTCGCGTTTGTGCCTTCACTCATTATGACCGCTTTTTCCGGAAAAGGTTACACATTTTTGAGATTCGGTATATCATTTTTTATTTCAGAGACTATTTTGACGTATTTACGTTTGTTTTACAGATTCAGCAAATTGACTTTGATAGAGCTCCGCATAGAATCCGCCCTGTTCCAGCAGTGATTCATGCGTTCCCTGCTCGATAATATGGCCCTCCTTCATCACGAGGATCAGATCCGCCTCACGGATCGTCGAGAGCCGGTGCGCAACGATAAACGATGTCCGTCCCTGCATCATCTTCTGAAATGCGGACTGGATTTTCTGCTCGGTGCGTGTGTCGATCGAGGAGGTAGCTTCGTCGAGAATCAGCATCGGCGGCAGGCAGAGCATCAGGCGCGCAATGCACAAAAGCTGACGCTGTCCCTGCGAAAGCGCGCCGCTTTTATCGCTGATCACGGTATCATAGCCCTGCGGCAGACGCTTGATGAAGCTGTGCGCATGTGCAGCCTTAGCCGCTTCGATGATCTCAGCATCGGTCGCATCGGGCTTGCCCATACGGATATTTTCGCGGACTGTCGCGCCCTTGAGCCATGTCTCCTGCAAGACCATCCCGATATTCTGCCGCAGACTGTGCCGCGTCACATCGCGCAGATCATGCCCGTCCACGCGGATCGCACCGTCATTGACATCATAGAACCGCATGATCAGATTGATCAGCGTCGTCTTGCCGCAGCCGGTCGGACCGACAATCGCAACACGCTGTCCCGGCTGCACATTGAGCGTGCAGTGCTCAATCAGCGGACGCTCCGGCACATAGGAAAAAGCGATATCCTCAAACCGGACTGCACCCTCTGCATCGGTCAGCTCGACGGCATTCGGTGCGTCGGCAATCTCGGTCGGCTCGTCAATCAGCGCAAAGATCCGGTCAGCGCAGGCAAGCGCATTTTGCAGCTCGGTCATCACGCCGGAGATCTCGTTGAACGGCTTAGTATACTGGTTTGCGTAGCTGAGGAAGCACGAAAGCTGTCCGACGCTGATGCTGCCGCGGATTGCCGCAAGCGCGCCGGTCAGTCCGACTGCCGCGTACACAAGTGCATTGACAAAGCGCGTGCAGGGATTTGTCAGCGAGGAATAGAATGTCGCCTTCAGGGATGCATCCGCAAGGCGCGCATTGATTTCGTCGAAGTCGCGCATGGTCTCCGCCTCATGGCTGAATGCCTGCACGATTTTCTGATTCGTGACCGTTTCATTGATGATCGCGGTCTGCTCCGCGCGTGTCTCCGCCTGAACACGGAACATCGAATATGTCCGCTTTGCAATGAATGCCGCGACAAACAGCGAAAGCGGCGTCATGACAATCACGACGACCGTAATCGCCGGATGAATCGTCAGCATGAAAATCAGCGTACCGAGAATCGTCAGAACACCAGTGAAAAGCTGCGTAAAGCCCATGAGCAGACCGTCCGCGAACTGATCGACATCCGAGATCATGCGGCTGACCGTCACACCGGTCGGGTGGCTGTCGAGATAGGAAAGCGGCAGATGCTCGATGCGTTCAATCGCTCGGTTGCGGATATCCTCGATCACTTCATAGGTGATTTTGTTGTGTGCAATGCTCATGATCCACTGTGCAAGCGCGGTCACAGCGACCGAAATGCCGATCGTCAGCAGAATGCGCGTCACAGCGCTGAAATCGACATTGCCTGCCGATTCGATGCGGTCGATCGCATGACCGATCAGAATGGGGACATAGAGTGTCAGCGCGACGGTCACAACGGCAAGCAGCAGCGTCAGAATAAGCCACATTTTATATCCGGCGAGATCGTGCAGGACACGCCTGATTGTCTCCATCCGGATGCTTTGTTCTTTTTTAGCCATTCTGCCGCACCTCCTTCGGGAACTGCGACGCATAAATCTCCTGATAGACTGCGCAGGATTCCAGCAGCTCCGCATGTGTGCCGATGCCTGCAAGCTGTCCGTCCTCCAGCACGAGGATTTTATCTGCATGCTGAATGGACGCTGTGCGCTGCGAGACAATGAACACCGTCGGGCGGTCAGGCAGTTCTTTCAGCGATTGCCGCAGTGCCGCATCGGTCGCGTAATCAAGAGCCGAGGCGCTGTCATCGAGAATCAGGAACTCCGGTCTGCGGACGAGTGCGCGCGCGATCGTCAACCGCTGACGCTGTCCGCCGGAAAAATTATGTCCGCCCTCGGTAATCATTTCATCAAGCCCGTCTGTTTTTGCGCGCACGACATCAAGCGCCTGTGCGGCTTTGAGGGCGGTTTCCAGATCTTCATCGGTCGCATTCTGATTGCCCCATTGCAGATTCTGCCGGATCGTTCCGTGGAACAGCACCGCCTTCTGCGGCACCGTGCCGATGCGTCTGCGAAGGGCATGATGCGGAAAATCGCCGCTCGGGATGCCGTCGATCGTGATGCTGCCTTCGGTCGGTTCATAGAAGCGCGGAATCAGGTTGACGAGCGTCGATTTGCCGGAGCCTGTTCCGCCGATAATGCCGATCACATCACCGCGATTTGCCGTGAAGCTGATATCGGAAAGCGAAGGCGCAGCAGCATTTTCATAGGTGAATGTCACATGTTCAAAGGCAATCGTGCCGCGGTCTGCATCGGGAATCTGCGGCTCGGAATCGTCCTCGGGAATCAGCGTGCCGGATTCCAGCACCGCCTCGATCCGGTTGCCGCAGGCGACAGCCTTTGTCACACTGATAATAAAGTTTGCAAATTTAATCAGTTCCACAAGAATCTGCGACATATAGTTATAGAGCGCAATGACCGCGCCCTGCGTCAGAACGCCTGCATCGACGCGCAGCGCACCGACATAGATCAGCCCGACAACTGCGAGATTGACGATGACATAGGTCAGCGGATTCATCAGTGCGGAGAGCTTGCCGACGGATTTCTGCATCGCAACGAGCATCTGATTTTCTTCGCGGAACTCGACGGTCTCGGCGCGCTCATTCCGGAATGCACGGATCACGCGGACACCGGTCAGATTTTCGCGTGTGGTCTCGGTCACGGTATCGAGCTGCTCCTGCACCTTTTTGTACATCGGGATTGTCAGCAGCATGATACCGAATACGACAACTGAAAGCAGCGGAATCGCAACGACAAACACAAGCGCCGCCTTGACATCGACTGTGAATGCCATAATCATCGCGCCGAACACGATGAACGGCGACCGCAGCAGCAGCCGGATCGTCAGATTGACGCCGGTCTGGAGCTGGTTGATATCGCTCGTCATGCGTGTGATCAGCGAGGAGGTGCCGAGTGTATCGAGATCGGTATAGGTCATGCGCTGGATATGTGCCATCAGCTCGTGACGCAGCTTTGCCGAGAAGCCCGTCGCAGCCTTTGCCGCAAAATACTGTGCAAAAATGGTGTTCGTCAGACCGATCGCGGCGAGCAGCGCCATGAGCAGGCACATCCGGATAATATAGCCGGTGTCTCCGTTTGCGATGCCTTTGTCAATCATGGATTTGACAACGAGCGGCACGAACAGCTCAAAAGTCGCCTCGAGCATTTTGAACAGCGGTCCTAAGATGCATTCTTTTTTGTAGTCTGCGAGATATCGCAGCAGCTTTTTCATTTGGCAGATCATCTCCGTTTGCAAGTCTTCATAAAATCCCATACTATTATACAGGAAACACGCTATAAAGTCAAGCCCGCGCAGTGCGCGGCTCCATCTTTCTATAGCTGCCGCTTCTACCGGCTATTGAAATATTTTCAGAAAAAGATTATAATATACTGAACAATTTTGATTTTCCTGCGTCTGCATAGACAGAGGGGGCAGGCAAAACCTGCATCCGTCTTTCTGAACCGGATTCAGGATACACCATAATTGCAGATCGGACGGAACAAAATTCATTTTTCTGCGTCTGCAATTACAGAGGGATCCCCCAAGCGAAAGGATGTGCATACTTTGACAGACGATCAGATTATTAACCTGTTTCTGGCGCGTGATGAACGGGCCGTACAGGCTGTCTCTGAGCGGTACAGCGCGGCTTGTCTGAGAACGGCAAACCGATATTTACATTCACATGAGGATGCGGAGGAGTGCGTCAGCGATGTGCTGATGAAGCTCTGGCAGCAGATTCCGCCGGCAAAGCCTCAGAATCTCGAAGCATTCATCATGACACTGACACAGCATACGGCGCTCGACCGGATCCGGAAACAGCAGGCGCAGAAGCGCGGCGGCGGTCAGGCGGCAGCCTCACTCGAGGATGTCGGCGAGACGCTCCGTGCAAGCGAAACGGTCGAGGATGCAATCAGCCACAGGATGCTGACAGAAGCCGTCGAGCGCTTTCTCGATACGCTCTCAGACGATGCACAGACGATCTTTACCGAGCGCTGGCACAATGAAACACAGCCGCGCGATATCGCAGAAAAATTCGGCATCTCCGGCGTCCATGTCCGCAAGTCACTGATGCAGACACGCCGGAAGCTGAAAGCCTACCTCAAAAAGGAGGGACTCTTATGACAAATAAGCAGCTCAAAAAAATGATGCGCGATATTTCACCGCGCTACCAGCAGAAGGCGGATGCCCGTGCAGCAAGCGCCGCACATACAAAGCGCAGATCATGGATGCCGGCACTCGTCAGCGGCGCGGCGGTCTGCTGTGCAGGTTTAGCGGCGGTCATTTTCCTGCCGAAGCTGCATCAGGATTCGCTGACCGCAAATGAATCTATGGCGGAAATCGAGGAAATCACCGACAGCAGCACCGCTTCCTCTGATAACCTCTATGGATCAAGCATTGAATTTGACGATAATCTTCGGACTGCATTCATGCGCATTATGACACCTGCATACGCGCCCTGCGCCTATACGCCGACTGAAGAGGAACAGACCGCCATTTCAACTGCGCTCATGGATAAGGAATGCGTCCGTGCGGATGACAGCACCGAAATCCCAGACGGCGAGCGCATTACCGTCTATGCCTACGATGAAAACGAGCCCGAGCGGCTTGTTCTGACCGTGTTTCCAAATGATCTTGTGCGTGTCTCGGCGGACGGTTACGCAGACCACGGCGCGATTTATCAGTTTCCGCAGAAGGCGATTGAGGCGATCCGCCGCGCCGCACAGCATGAGGGCGAAGCACTGGTCAATCGCCTGACATGGTGCAGAGAGGATACAATCGGCACGCCGGAAATCTGGAAGAATTTTGTCATCAACCCGAAGGAATGCGACATGTCCACGCAGGAAGGCATCTTCTATAAGATGTGCAACAGCTTCGACTATTTCAACCGCCTCTCCGGTACGGTCTATGTGTCGAATTACTATTTTGAAGGTACAGAGCCGCGCTGCGATCTGCTGGTTTCAGATTTCCAGACAAATCTCAATCTCGGAACATTCTATGAGGATACCAAACTTTACACAGGTTCCGATATGGAAACCCTGCGCGAACTGAATCTCGGGAAACTGCAATTTGATCGCGGCACGACCTATGCTGTTCAGGATGATATATGCTATGATATTCTGGACAGCAGTTCCTATGAGATCAGTCATTATAATAATCACCGCATTGATATCCCCGGACCGGTCGAACAAACTTCTGATCATGAGACCAATATTGAGGATATTGACAAGTGGCAGTTCCGCGGTGAACCGTCATTCGGCTGTGCTAAAAATTCACTGCACTCCGAGGAGCGCACTCTCGGATACCTCAACAATTTCAAAAACTGGGAGATCACCGGCAAGGATCAGATCAACGGCAGAGTCTGCACGGAGATCACCGGAAAACTGACCGGCAACTACGGCAAGTATCTCCATGTACAGGATTTCGTATTCTATGTCGATGAGGAAACCGGCATCCTGATGCGCTATTTCGGCTATGATGAAAACGGAAATCTCACGGATTTTGTCATCACGGAAAATATGCAGTTTGAGGACGATGCGGCACCTGTCAAGCAGCCCGACCTCACCGGTATGACATGCATCAACGAGCAGGATTTTTCAGAACAGATCGCTGACACAACAACTGTCACGCAGGAAACCGCTGCGGAGACAACCGCCACAACCGCAGCCGTCACAGATACTCCCGTTCTGCTGCCGCAGGAAGACGCATTCATGATGTTCCACTGGAAGGACAATTCCGCAGTGCCGGACACCGCAACGCAGGAGGCATTCAAAAGCAAGCTGACACCACAGGTCACGCGCAAGATGGATGAACACCGTTCGTATACCGTGCAGCCGGTTGAAAACGGCGAACTGTTCTACACCTACTATTACGATGATATCATCACACACAGCATGTGGATCTCCGAAGCGCATTCTAACAGCGAATTTGCATCCATTCAGGTCGGCGATTCGATCGCAAAGATCAAGGAACTGGAACCGCTCACGAGCAAAGTGGAGGAGCGTGCCGATCACAAGAGCTTCATGCAGGAGCTGCTCCTCACAGACGGTCTGCTCGTGATCGAGTACATGCCGGAACAGGGTGTGAAATTTGACTGGAAGATTTCCAGAATCGAGTTCTATCCGGACTTCACAGAGGAAATTGAAATGGGATACGGCGAATTCCTCAACTTCGATTACACCATTCTCCCCGAGGACTATCCGCAGCCTGCCCAGCCGTGAATTTATGGTATCGCTCCGCGATGATTTGTAATGGGGCGCTGCCCCAAGCCCTTTGGCATTCCACTTTTAGGCATGGATAATAGAAAGCCGCTGAATCAGCGTAAATGCGTTGATTCAGCGGCTTTCGTTATATGCTGTTTTCCCGTTCGGGACATGGTGCTGGATTTCTCATTTTGAATGATTCGGCTTTCGTTTATTGAAGACACCTCTCTCACTCCAGCGGAAAAATCAGGTCGTCGATCTGTTCGTCCATATGCTTTGCATAGGCGGAGACCTCAGCGAAGCCGCCGTTTGTATCAGAGCCGTTCGATGTCCACGGATAGACGCCGTCCCAGCCATTGTCATAGAGCTGCTGTGCGGCGCTGACGAGGTCGATCCCCTCCTGCTCAGAACCCTTTGCAGAGCATTCGCCCATGACATTCGGCTTGGATGTATCCAGACCGTAATCCGCAGGCGACATTTCAAACGGAACGCCGTGCCACTCAATCATCCAGTCATAGAAATGCACGGAGTAAAAGTCCATATAGGAATCCTCGCCTGCATAATATTCCAGAAGCTGATCGCTGACAACATTCGTGCCGCGCTGATCGGAATTATTCGGGATATAGCCGATGCCGGTTGTCACGAGAATATCGCTGTTCCGGTGAATCCCCTGCGCACACTGTCCGAAGAAGCGCACCAGCGGCTTCCAGTCGATCTTGCCGGATTCCGCGTTCTCGTGGATCCAGTCCGGCTCATTGCACAGGTCAATGCTGAACAGATAATCGTTGCTGTCATAGCGCTTTGCAAACGGAATGATGTAGTTATCGACATAGCTCTGCGAGAGCGTTTCATCCTCGATCATCGCGCGGAATTTCTTGTTGTTGCGGTTGCCGGTTTTGCAGCAGTCAAAGGACATCATGGTAGCCATAATGTAGATTTTCTGCTCGGCAGCAATCGCCATGAGCTGATCGGCATGGTTCCAGAATTTCTCGCTCATGCCTGTGACACTGCCGTCCTCACCGAACCGGATACCGGCATCGCCGCTGCAAAGAATCCAGACGCGCGAGGAATTGATGCCTGCTTCATGCAGCGCGGCAAAATGTTCGCGCCAGAAATCCGCATCGAATGTACCGCCGATATCATCCCAGTTGTCCCACGGCGTATTCGTGCCGCAAAGCCAGAGCGGTTTGCCGTCAACCTGAAAATGTCCGTCCGCAATGGTAACGCGCGCTTTGCCGTCAGACTGCACCAGTTCCACCGGCGCAAGCGATTCCTCCGCCTGTGAGGATGCCGCGGATTCCGCTGCGGTGCTGCTCTCCTGTTTTTCCGTACAGCCGCAGAGCGTGCCGGTCAGCAGGACGCCTGCCAGAAGCATGGCAAGCTGTTTTCTCCTCTGTTTCATGGTAATCTCTCCCTCAAAATCAGTCTTTCTGTCAGATCTGTTTTCTGTATATGTGATCTGTTATGAATCGTATTTTCGGACGCGGAGCGGAATGCCGAGACTGTCCGCGACCTGCTGTGCCGCCTCAATCTCCTCTTTCGGGATGACATCCACGACAGTGAACATCACCTGCTTGACATACTGCCTGCAATCGACAGCGAACTGCTGCATCGCAGAAAAGGCGTTGTCCCATTTCGGGCGCGTCACAGCGAGATACTCCTTTTCGGTGCCTGCATTCAGGCTGATCGAGACTGTGTCAATGAGACCTTCCAGCAGATGCGCTGTTTTCTTGCCGTGGATCAGATCGGAAAGCCCGTTTGTATTCAGCCGCACCGGCGGACATCCGGGCAGGGTTTTCGCATACTGCGCAGTCAGCAGCAGAATTTCGAGTGCTTCGGTCGGCTCACCGTATCCGCAGAAAACGAGCTCTGTGAAGTCCGCAAGATTCCACGCCTCAAACGCTTTTTTGACCTCTGCAAGCGTCGGATCATGCTGAAGCCACAGACTGTCAGAGCCATATGCGCCGTCGCCGTTCTGCCGGATGCAGAATGTGCAGGCACACGGGCATTTGTTTGTCAGATTGACATACAGATGCTCCCCCACCGGATAAAGAATCGTCATTGCCATAAGGCATCCTTCCTTTCAGTGTTTGTATTTGGCTATATTATAGCACATTCTTCTATAAAAAGCAAGATGAGAGTGTTCCGGCATGTATTGAAAAAACGCTGCCGGAGAGCTTTAGATCAATGGAGGCCGGCAGCAGATCTGCCCGCTGCATTTGTTGACATTTCTCATGAATCGTGATATACTAAAACCACAGATGAGACAGAAAGGGGGGATATTCTTGCGCAAGCGTCTGGGCGTCATTCTGCCGACACTCGGCGATCCGCTGGACTATGAAATGCTGCAAGGCTTTTTCGATACTGCAAAAGCACTTGCCTACGATGTTTTCGTATACACCGGCATCTATAATTCGCATATTGATCTCCAGCAGGACAGCTACATTCACGGACTGGAAAATATCTATACGCTCCCTGCAAAGCAGCGGCTTGACGGCATCCTCTTTGCCGCAGAGCGCTTTCACAATGAACCGGTGCGCAGGAGCATTCAGCGGCAGCTGATGCAGACAGATATCCCCTGCCTTGTCATGGGAGAAGACCTGCTTCCGTTCGAGAGCATTCAGCCGCGTCAGCAGGAGAGCATGTACCGGATCACAAAACATTTGATCGAGGTACACGGCTGCAAAACGATCTACTGCATTTCCGGATACGAGGGCAGCCGTGCCTCTGAGGAGCGCATCGCCGGATACCGTCAGGCCATGCATGAAGCCGGTCTGCCGGTCAGCGATCACGCCGTTTTTTACGGCAATTTCTGGAAGGATATTCCGGCAGAAATCGGAGGCAGGATCGCAGCAGGCAGCATTCCAAAACCGGATGCGGTTGTCTGTGCAAGTGATGTCATGGCAGCGGCGCTCTGTGAATCCCTGATACAGAACGGCATCTCTGTCCCCGATGATATCCGGATTACAGGCTATGACGGCGGCTGGGATTCGTTCCTCAACCGTCCGCGCATCACAACGATCGAAGGGCGCGAACGTCAGTACGGCGCGGATGCCGTCATGATGCTGCATGAGATGATCACCGGCGAACCGACCGGCGTCTCCGGCATCCGGCAGACGATCCGCTACGGCGAAAGCTGCGGCTGTGATCCTGCCCGCATGCATCAGAATCCCAATTCCGCCCTCGATGCATATTTCCGTGCCAGAGTGCGGAATCAGATACAGAAGCAGACATTTCTCGCATCGGATCTGTTTGCGCAGACCGGCGGTGCATCCGACTTGAATGAGTGGATCGAAAAGATCGACAGCGTCGGACATGTCCTGCAAAACTGGCTCTGGCTGGATGTCTGTCTCTGCGAGGACTGGTGCATGGATTTTGCGCATCCCGAATTGATCCGGCAGAACGGCTTTTCAGACCGCATGCTGCTGGCGCTCTCCAAGCGCCGCGGCAGAAACGCCCCCGATCAGTACCGGTTTGATACACAGGAGATCCTGCCGGCTCTGGCAGATCTGCATGAGCCGCTCTTGATCCTGATGACCTCGCTGCACACGCACGGTCAGATTTTCGGCTATATTGCTTCAGCTTACCGCGCACCGGAGGACATTGAACCGGACGCATATTATACCGGCTGGTGCGATGCCGCAGCACACGGCTTATATCAGCTCCAGCAGGCGCTCTACACCGAATACCGCCGCGGACAGATGGCAGTGCTGTCAACACATGATCCGGAGACCGGTTTATATAACCGCCGCGGACTTGCCGAGCATCTGCACCGCCTCCTGCAATCTGAACACGGCGCACCGCTGCTGGTGATGCTGAGTTTTTCCGATGCACCGCATACCGCAGCAGATTATGATACTGCGCTGCTGCTGGCAAATGCACTGCGTGATATCATACCGGAAACAGGCTTCCTCGCACGGATGCAGCCGCGTGTTTTCGCGCTGATTCTGCAAACGGATACGGACGAATCAGAATGTGCCGTAGAGATCATGAGCAATGCTGAGCACCGGATGCAGCATCTGCTCGGCACATCAAATGCAGCCCTGCCGCATCTGACCGTCCTGACACAACGGCTGACCGCGGATTCACTGGCACAGGCAGCCGAAGCGGTTGAATCCTGTAAACAGGCGGTTCTGGAGCGCGTCTCTGCGGAATCGGGCTACGCGCCGGATTACAAGGAGATGCTTCTTCGTCTGCGCAGTGAGATCACCGCCGAGCCGCAGCGTGACTGGAACATTACGGATATGGCAAAGGAAATCGGCATCAGCCGGAGTCATTTGCAGCGGCTTTACAAGCAGTATTTTTCCGCGAGCTGCATGGATGATATCATTAACGCGCGCATCGGCAAAGCACAGAAGCTGCTGCAATATACTGAGCTTCGGATTCAGGAGATCGCCGTGCAGTGCGGTTATCGGAATGAGTCGCATTTTATGCGGCAGTTCAAGGAGAAATGCGGCATCACGGCTTTACAGTACCGCAGAGAACACCGCACATTGCCCGATACCGATTCATGAAAGAATCCAAATCTATATCACCGGAGAAATCAGAAGCACAACGCTCTGACTCCGAAACCGATTTCCTTGACTTTGGATTCTTACAGACAGCCGGATCATACAAAAAGCCCCGAAGCACATCGGAACGCTTCGGGGCTGAATTTCTGTACGGGCAGCTTTCGGCATGCCGCTTTTGATCATGATGCAAATGTGCAGGAAAATGAGCAGTTCCGTAATTGCATTTGCAGCCGGAATCGGGTATAATCATGACAGAGCATGCGGCAAGGTTTCCCCTGCGCCTCGCGCTTCGTATGAATCCCCATGTTGATTGCCTGTCTGCGGATCATCCGCGGCAGGCTTATTTTTTTGCTTTCAGTTCATCGAGATATGCCTGCGGTGCTTTTCCGATAAAGCGCGCGAAAACGGACGAAAACTCCGCCTCGCTTGCATAGCCGCAGAGCTGCGCGATCTCCTCAACGGTCTGATTCTCCGCAAGATGCACACGCATCTGCTC
>JAGKVC010000046.1 GCA_021152595.1 Clostridia bacterium | reverse complement strand
GAATGTTGACCAAAGCGATATGTTGACCGCTGAAATCAGCCGAAAACATCGTATTTTCGCAGTGAGGGTTGAAATTTCACGGTTAATATGTTATAATATGGCTGACAGATCAGCATGAAATCCGCCTGCGCGGCGGTCTGTTCCGGAGGGATGAATATGAAGCATACAGGGAAGATTACTGCGGTACTGCTGGCGCTGAGCCTGACAGTCTGCATCACAGCCTGCGGCAAAACAGGTGTCAGCAGTTCCGATACAGGCGAATCTGCTGCGGAATCCGCCGCAGAGACCTCTTCTGCCGCGATCGACAAGGCAGCAAGACCGACTGCCGACGGCATCTATATCTCAAAAGAGGGGCTGCTGAAGGTCCCCGAGGAGATCACGCTCAAGGAGACAAAAACCGCTGTCAGCAAGACGCTCGTGGACGAAGATTACCGCATTCAGGCGGTGACCGGCGAGATCGGCGGCAGAACCTATACGATACGGGAAGCCGGTGCGGTGCCTGCCTCCTATGTGCAGGTCGTGAATGAGCATGAGAACGCGTATCTTTTCGGCGTTTCGGGACATGCCGTCGCCGCGGAGCTTTTAGAGGACGGCTCTGCAAATTATGTCGTCAATATCTCATCCGATCAGTGCATCCTGCTGACGCTCACCCCGAACGCCATCACCGAAAAGGATGCAAAGCGGATGATCGAAAAGGAATTCGATCAGACTGCCGAGCTTTATGATACGCTGATTACGGATTTCATCAACGCCTCTGAAATTGCATGGGCGTAACAGCTCCATACACAAATTATAGCAAAGCCGCCGGTGTGTTTTCTGCACATCGGCGGCTGTATGTTTTATTTCGGATCGCGGCACTGATCACCCACATACCAGTAATCGCAGATTCTGCCGCCGGACGCAAGCGTCTGTTCACGGTGCAGCTTTGCATGCATCAGCTTTGCCGTTGCAAAATCCATATCGCACATCACCGGCAGGATATCCAGCAGACCTTCACGCCGCGCAAAATTATTCAGCGGACACTGCGTGAAATGATAATAGAAGCCGTCGCGGTGCTTCGATGCATCAAAATTGAAATCCCATGATTTTGACTTGTACTGCGGATGCTGCTCCAGCCATTCCGCGTTCTGATGCATCATCTTCCCCATGCTTTTCATGCAGGAGGGGCGGTTCAGATTCATAAACAGCCCCATGATCTTCATGACCGGCGCCTGCACCGCTTCATTCGCCGTCACGCGCAGATCGGCGGCGGTGAGCTTCCCCTCCGCGGCAAGATACACCGCGAAAAAGACAAAGCTCATGTAGACATTCGATGCCATCGGATTCCGCGCGCCGATATCGTCCATCCGGTTCAGCAGATCGCGGTACCGCGGCTTTGCATCGCGCATCACCTGCGCCGTAAACGCGCTGCCGTGATGCCGCTTCAGCGATTTTCGGATCCACGGTGTCAGGATATTCCAGTATTTTCCGGTATATTGCAGCATACAGATCATCTCCGAATATCAAAGTCGTTAGTGATATCTAACTGCTATCAGTATACCACATCTTCCCGGAAATTGCAAGCGGCAGAGACAATCATTTATTCATCAAGACAACACCGCACAGAGCTGGTGGTGCAGAATGCTTACGGTCAAACAAGTTTGCCCCGTCAGATTTTTCGTCAGATTGTATAGAAATGACGCCGCCGGGCTGGCGAACAGCAAGGAATTTCTGTGCAAGATGGCGGAAAAGATGCAAGCAGATGCGCCGCCAAGCCGTCAGGCGGGCTTTGTGCGGTGTTGCCTCACATAAACTGCCGCTCCGCCGCTTCCCTGCACAGGTCATTTTGACCGGAATCTTCCGCGGACTGCGCGGATTTTTTCACTTCCGAAAAATGCCGGTTGCTATTGACTTTTTATATGAATTGGAGTATAATGTTTCTGTATTTCAGATCTCGCGTTTGTGCAGAATTCCGAAGTTTTCGGAAAAATGACGACGCAAACCGATTTCTGCATGCAAAATTCCAGTTGAATTTTGTGCAATCTCCCCACTCAGTTCGTGAATTTGCACAAAAATCCACATGATATAGAAAGGAGCGGTATCAATGGATCAGACAATCCGGAAGATTCTGGAGCTGGATGCCGCAACGGAAGAGCGTCTCAGCGCCGCCCGTCTCCAATGCCGAAAGCAGGTCGAGGATGCCAGAAAACAGGCGGCTGCCATGAAGCAGGCGCAGAAGCATCAGACCAGAGACAGCATCACCGAGCTGGAGGAGCAGACACGCTCTGAATGCGAACAGAAAATCGCGGAGATGCGCAGCGGCTTTGACCGCAGAACCGAGCAGATGGCGGAGCAGTTTACCGCACAGCATGACGCGCTGCTCGAAACGCTCTTTTCCGAGACACTGCACGAAGCGGAGGCATAAGCCATGCCGAATCAATATCACGCTACGGCGGCTGCCATCCGCACCGCCTACGGGCACAGACTCCGCGCGCCGGATTACCGCGACCTGCTGAATCTGCATTCCGTCGCGGAGATCGTCTCCTACCTCAAGGAGACCGACGGCTACCGCGAGCTGCTCGCAGACTTAGAGCCTGCCTATACGCACCGCGGCTACCTCGAAATGCTCCTCAAGCGCAACCTCTTTACGCAGTGCCTGCGGTTTTGCAGTCTGGAGAATTTGCAGAATACGCCGTTCTTCCGCTTTTTCATCTATGACTATGAGATCCGCGAGCTGGTCAAAAAAATCCAGCTTATGCCGAGCGGTCCGCAGGCGTATATTTCCGCGATGGATGCGTGGCTCGGGCCGTATCTCGGTTTTTCACAGGAAAAGGTCGCGCGTGCCGAAACCGCCGATGAGCTGATCGCCGCGCTCGCCGGTACGCCCTATGCCGCCGTTATCAAAAAGCATGTCGCAAAATACGGCAGCAGACAGAATTACACCGCGCTGGAAATCGCACTGCGCGCCTGCTACCTCGAGCGCATTTTGCAGGAGGCGGAAAAAACCGTCAAGGGCACCGATCTCGATGCACTGCACAAGCTCATCGGGGAACAGGTCGATCTGATCAACCTCATCAACGCCTACCGCTTAAAGCGCGTGTTCCATGCCGATGAGGATACCCTGCGCGACATGATGCTGCCCATTCAGGGACGTCTCCCGAAGCGCATCTGCGAACAGCTCTATGCTGCACCGGACATCGCTGCGTTCGTCGAGGTACTCAAATCCACGCGCTACGGCAGAATGATGAACTGGAATGATTCCGAAGCACCGGAATCGGTCAGACTGGAGCATGCATTCCAGGCGCTGCGCTGGCAGACCGCAAGATCTGCGCTGCATTTCTCCGGTCATGCCGCCGTCAGCCTCTATGCGGTGCATGTGCTTTATCACATTGAGGTCAATAACCTCATCACCATTATCGAAGGTATCCGGTACGGCAAATCCGTATCGTATCTGCAATCCCTTTTAATCACGGAGGAGTGAGCGGCATGCCGCTGATTCCCTTCAGGAGGTGTTATCTTGTCCATTGAAAAGCTGGAACTCGTCAGCATTGCAGGCGCGGTTCCAAGTCTCAACGATGCCATTGTCGCCTGCCTGCAAAGCAAGGTCTTCCATATCGAGAATGCTTCTAAGCTGCTCGGCAGTACCGAAGATTCCGGCGGAAGCCACGCCGAACAGAATCCCTACTCGGAGCCGCTTCGTGCGCTCATGGAATTCGATCTGCGGCAGGTTCCGCTCGGCGAGGATACTGAGCTTGCACCGGCAGAATTCACACCGGAATCCATCCTCTCGGAAACAGAGCGGATCTCCGGCAGGCTCAAAACCGTGCGCGAGCGTCTGACGAAAACGCGCAAGCAGATCGCAGATTACGAAAGCGCTGCGATCCACCTGAAAAATCTCACCGGTTCCGATCTGAATCTCGGTGAGCTGACCAAATGCAAGCACATCCTCTACCGCTTCGGCAGAATGCCGGAGGAGAACGTGCAGAAGCTCGATTTCTACAGCGATGAGGGCTTCATCTTCCAGGGCTACCACACCGCACACGATTATGTCTGGGGCTTCTACTTCGCAACAAAGGAACGCATCCTTTCCGTCGATGCGATCATGAAGGGACTGCTCTTTGAACGCTATGAGCTGCCCGAGGATATCTCCGGTACGCCGGAGGAAGCCCTCGCGGAAATGCAGATCAAGCTGACAGAGAAGAAAGCCGCCCTCGCAGAGCTGGAAAAGCAGGAAGCTGAGATCTACAAGACCGAATCGGAGCAGCTCGGACGCATGTACCGCTTTGCAAAGTATCAGAGCGAGGTCTGGAAGCTGCGCGGACAGTGCATTGTCACGCAGGATAAATTCAGCCTCATGGGCTATGTACCGGTCTCCGAAAAGGAGAACTTCAAAAAGCACATCGACAAGGTGCCGGATCTCAGCGTGACCTATGAAGCGCCGTGGGTGGATTCCAAAGTCCAGCCGCCGGTCCGCCTGAAAAACGGCTGGTTCTCCAAACCGTTCTCGATGTTCGTTGAGATGTACGGCCTGCCGAATTACAACGGCTACAATCCGACCACCTTCGTTGCAATCACCTATACGCTGATCTTCGGCATCATGTTCGGTGATCTGGGACAGGGCATTCTACTCGCGCTGATCGGTCTGTTTCTGCACAAGAAGAAGAACTTTGAGCTCGGCGCAATTATGGCGCGCATCGGTGTTTCCAGTGCGGTCTTCGGCGCGCTCTACGGCTCGGTCTTCGGCTTTGAGGAGGCGCTCGATCCGCTCTGGGAAAAGACCGGCATTCCGTTCCTGCCGCTCAAGGCAATGGAAAATACGAATGTCATCATCTTCGGCGCAGTCGGAATCGGTGCCGCGCTCGTCATTATCTCGATTCTCGTCAATATCATCGTCAAGCTGCGGCGGCATAATTACGAGGAAGCCGTCTTCGGCAACAACGGCATTGCAGGTCTGGTATTCTTCTCCGGACTGCTGCTCGTGGTGCTCGGCATTGTCACCGGAAAGCAGCTTGTCAGCAAGCCCGTCACGGTCGTTCTGCTCGTGATTCCGCTGCTGATGATGTTCTTCCGCGAGCCGCTCGGCCACTGGATGGCGCACAAGCATTATGAAATGCCCGGCATCGGCGATTTCATCGCATCCAATTTCTTTGAATGCTTTGAATTCCTGCTCGGCTATGCGACCAATACGCTTTCCTTTATCCGTATCGGCGGCTTCGTCTTCTCGCATGCAGGTCTGATGAGCGTCGTCATGCTGCTCTCGGAAATGATCGGCAAGGATCACAAGTCGGTCATCACCATTATCATCGGCAACCTGTTCGTTATGTGTCTCGAAGGTCTGATCGTCGGCATTCAGGTGCTGCGTCTGGAATTCTACGAGATCTTCTCGCGCTGCTATGAGGGCGACGGCAAGCCGTTCACCCCGATCGCAGTCAACTTCGATGAGATCAACGATCTCAAACAGCCGGAGCAGGCAAATGCCTGATCCCGTCCGAAACATGATTGATGAATATTCAGGAGGTAAATCCCATGTCTGTTTATGAAATTCTCGAACTGATCTTTCTGCCGCTGCTGATCGTCGCACTGCTCGCGCTGCCCGTCTATGCAGCAATTACCAAGAAGAAAAGCGGCAAATCCATGCGCCGCGCCATGCTGACCAATCTCTGCGCATTCGGCGCTGTGATGCTCTGCGCAATCGTCCTTCCGCTCGGCGGCTTTGTTTCCGCTGCGGAAGCGACCGAGGCAGTTGCAGGCTCCGCAGCAGGTCTCGGATACCTCGCTGCTGCACTCGCTGTCGGCGTCGGCTCGATCGGCTGCGGCATCGCCGTCGGTCACGCTGCTCCGGCTGCAATCGGCGCAATCGCTGAAGAGCCGAAGTCCTTTGCAAAGGCTCTGATCTTCGTTGCTCTGGGCGAAGGTGTTGCGATCTACGGTCTGCTGATCGCAATTATGATCCTCTCCAAGGTCTGATGCGCTGCCGGCTCATCAGTGACAACAGCGATACCCTGATGGGAATGCGCCTTGCCGGCGTGGAAGGCGTGATCGTGCATGAACGCGAAGAGCTGCTTTCCGCACTCAGCGAAGCGATGCATATGGAGGGTGTCGCGGTCGTCCTCATCACGGAAAAGCTCGCTGCCCTCTGTCCGGCAGAGGTGCAGGATCTCAAGATGAATACCCCGATGCCGCTGCTCGTTGTCATTCCCGACCGCCACGGCACCTCGGATATGACTGCCGCGATTTCGCGCTATCTCGCCGAAACCGTCGGTATCCACATCTGAATTTTCTAAGGTATCTCCGATGGATAGATCATGGGGCGCTCGCACGCTTCGCTATGAGTTTGCAAACAAACTCACCCAAAACCCGCTTAAGGGCTGTCAGCCCTTAAGAATCCCATTTTGGAAAAGAGAATGAACCTATCTTGTTTCATTCTGCTGACGATGGGATTTCAAAGTGATCGTATTCCTTTGGCGGATTCATGAAATATGCGAAAGTCCAATCTGATTCTCGGGATGCAATACCTTGTTTAACAGTTTCTCTGCTGTTTTGCAGCAGTTACCAATCCATAAAAAATGACCGGACTGGAGTTTTGAAATGGAAGCAAATCAGAAGCTACAGCAGTTCATGGATGCTGTCAGCCGCAGCACCGATGCGGAGATCGCACGCGCAGAGCGTGAGGCAGAGCAGAAGGCACAGCAATATCTGCTTGATGCCGAAGCGCGCTGCAAGGCGGATTTCGACCGCACGCTGACGGCTGCAAAATCCAGAATTACTGCAAAATATCAGAAGCAAATGTCGCAGGTCGGCTATCAGGGCAAGACGGCGTTTCTCAGCCGCCGCCAGACACTGCTGATGCAGCTCTTCGGTGAACTGCGCGAAAAGCTCACCGCCTTTACCGCTTCGGAGGACTATCTTCCGTGGCTCAAAAAGCTGCTCAGCGCCCATCAGCCCGAAGCAGGCGCGTCCGTTCTGCTGCGTGAGGCAGATATGAAGCTGCAATCCGAGCTGGAATCCGCCGTCGGTGCGGATGTCACGTTCCGCGCGGATCCTGCGATCCTGCTCGGCGGACTCTCGATCCTTTCCGCCGACGGCAGACGCTGCGAAAATCATACGCTCGATGAAGCATATTCCGCGCAGCTTCGCAATTTCTATCGCAATCATAAAATCGGCGGGGGTGACGAATGATGCAGCAGCCTGTGATTTACAGCGTCAACGGCCCTGTTGTAAAGATCCGTAATACAAATGTTTTTTCCATGATGGAAATGGTCTATGTCGGCAACCGCCGCCTGATCGGTGAGGTCATCGGTCTGACGGATGAGGAGACGACCATTCAGGTCTACGAAAGCACCTCCGGCTTACAGACCGGAGAGCCTGTTGAGCCGACCGGCGCACCGATGTCGGTCACGCTCGGCCCCGGCATCCTGACCAATATTTTCGACGGCATTGAGCGTCCGCTCCGTGCGCTGGAGGAAGCCTCCGGTGCGTTTATCGGTGACGGTCTCGACGTGCCGATTCTCGATACCGAAAAGGAATACGATGTCTCGATCAAGGTCAAGGTCGGCACGATGATGCAGGGCGGCGAAGCCTATGCCTCCTGCCCCGAGACCTCTGCGATCCTGCACCTCTGCCTTGTTCCGCCGAATCTTTCCGGCAAGGTCGTCTATGCCGCAAAGGACGGAAAATACCGCATCAACGATGAAATTATCCGTCTTGAGGATGCAGCGGGCAGAGTCCATTCGCTGACGCTCTGCCAGAAATGGCCGATCCGCCGCGCAAGACCTGCCGCAAGAAGACTTCCGCCCTCGCGCCCGATGATTACCGGTCAGCGTGTCCTCGATACGCTGTTCCCGATCGCAAGAGGCGGCACAGCGGCGATTCCGGGCGGCTTCGGTACGGGCAAAACCATGACGCAGCACCAGATCGCAAAATGGTGTGATGCCGATATCATCGTCTATATCGGATGCGGCGAGCGCGGCAACGAAATGACGCAGGTACTCGAGGAATTCACCGCACTGAAGGATCCGCGCACGGGCAAATCCCTGATGGAGCGCACCGTGCTGATTGCAAATACATCGAATATGCCGGTTGCGGCGCGTGAGGCTTCGATCTACACCGGCATTACGCTCGCGGAATATTACCGCGATATGGGCTATCACATCGCAATCATGGCGGATTCCACCTCCCGCTGGGCTGAGGCGCTCCGTGAAATCTCCGGACGACTCGAGGAAATGCCTGCGGAGGAAGGCTATCCTGCCTATCTCCCCTCGCGTCTTTCCGAGTTCTATGAGCGCACCGGCGCCTATGAGACACTCAACGGCAGAGAGGGCAGCGTCACCGTTATCGGTGCCGTCTCGCCGCAGGGAAGCGACTTCTCCGAGCCTGTCACCCAGAATACACGCCGCTTCGTTCGCTGCTTCTGGGGACTGGACAAGGCGCTCGCCTATGCGCGTCACTATCCGGCAATCAACTGGAACATGAGCTACAGCGAATATCTCGACGATCTCTCACATTTCTATGAATCCGAGGTCGATCCGAAGTTCAATGAGTACCGAACCGAAATCAGCGCACTGCTGAAAGAGGAGCAGTCGCTCATGGATATCGTCCGTCTGATCGGCTCCGATGTCCTGCCCGACGATCAGAAGCTCATCATCGAGATCGCGCGTCTGATCCGTGTCGGATTTTTGCAGCAGAACGCCTATCACGCGGAGGATACCTATGTTCCGCTCGATAAGCAGTTCCGCATGATGGAGCTGATTCTCCATGTCTATCACCGCGCCAAGAAGATGATCGCGGAGCATGTCGATCTCGAGGCAATCAAATCGAGCGGCATCATGGAGCTGGTAATCAAGGTCAAATACGATATTCCGAACCGGCAGCTTGAGCGCTTTGACGCGCTGACGCAGCAGATCGACGGCATGCTCGATGCACTGCGCACAAAGAAAAAGGAGGTGCTGTAACCCATGAGTCTGCAATATTTCGGGCTTCACAGCATCAGCGGTTCGCTGGTCGTCCTTGACCATGTGGAGGGCGCGAAATTCGACGAAATGGCGCGTATCGTGCTGGATGACGGCACCGAGCGCACCGGCAGAGTCGCCATGCTCGAGGGCGATAAGGCGATCTTGCAGGTCTTTGAGGGTACGCACGGACTCTCGCTGACCAATACCCGTACACAGTTCACCGGCAGACCGATGGAGCTGCCGCTTTCCGGCGACCTGCTCGGCAGAGTCTTTACCGGTGCAGGCAGACCGGCTGACGGTCTCGGCGAAGTCATGCCGGAGAAATTCGGCGACATCAACGGCGCACCGCTCAATCCGGTGTCCCGTCAGTATCCGAGAAACTATATCCAGACCGGCATCTCCGCGATCGACTGCCTGATGACGCTGATCCGCGGTCAGAAGCTGCCGATCTTCTCCGGTACAGGTCTTTCGCACAACAAGCTCGCTGTCCAGATCGTACAGCAGGCAAGAATTGCAAAGGATTCCGGCGCGGAATTCGCTGTTGTATTTGCGGCAATGGGCATCCAGAATGACGTTGCGGATTATTTCCGCCGCAGTTTCGCCGAGAGCGGCGTTTTGCAGAATGTCGTCATGTTCCTGAACCTCGCAAATGATCCGATTGTTGAGCGTATCATCACACCGCGCTGCGCACTGACCGCCGCAGAGTATCTCGCATACGAAAAGCATATGCATATCCTCGTCGTCATGACCGATATGACGGCTTATGCGGAAGCGCTGCGTGAATTCTCGTCCTCCAAGGGCGAAATCCCCGGCAGAAAGGGCTTCCCGGGCTATCTCTATTCCGATCTCGCCTCGCTCTATGAGCGTGCAGGCATCATCGAAGGCATTGAGGGCAGCGTGACGCAGCTCCCGATCCTGACCATGCCGAATGACGACATCACGCACCCTGTCCCTGACCTGACAGGCTACATCACCGAGGGACAGATCGTTCTGGACAGAGGTCTGGAGCAGGGCGGTGTCTATCCGCCGATCTCGGTTCTGCCGTCGCTCTCCCGTCTGATGAAGGACGGCATCGGCGAGGGCTATACAAGAGCCGATCACTCCGCCGTCGCAAACCAGCTCTTCGCCTCCTATGCACAGGTGCAGGATGCGCGCTCGCTGGCGTCGGTTATCGGTGAGGAGGAGCTTTCCGCGCTGGATAAGCAATATCTCGCCTTCGGCAAATACTTTGAAAAATGCTTCCTCTCGCAGGGCTTCGATGAAAACCGTTCGATGGAGGAAACGCTGGATCTCGGCTGGACGCTGCTTTCGCTGCTGCCGAAATCCGCGCTCGACCGTGTAGACGATCAGGTGCTGGATGCGCATTACGATCCGGATGCCGCCGCTGCCCTGATCCGGAAGGTGGAGGGTTAACGTGGCAAATCAGGTATTCCCGACAAAAGGCAATCTGATGGCAGCCAAGCGCTCTCTGGTGCTCGCAAAGCTCGGCTATGACCTCATGGACCGCAAGCGAAATGTCCTGATCCGTGAGCTGATGCAGCTTGTAGACCGCGCCAAGGAGCTGCGCGGCAGCATCGAGAAGACCTATGAAACCGCCTATGCCGAATTGCAGGATGCCAATATCACGCTCGGCGTCGTGGATCGATTTGCAAATGCGGTCCCGATCGACGACCGCATTGAGATCGAGACGCGCACCGTCATGGGCGTTGAAATCCCGAAGGTTACGCATCCCGATGAACTCGAGGTGCAGGTACCCTATGGCTTCCTTGATACCAATGTGCAGCTTGACGAAGCCTATGCCGCATTTTGCAGGGTGCGCAATATGACGCTGATTCTTGCAGAGGTGGACAGCGGCGTCTTCCGGCTGGCAACGGCAATTCAGGCAACACAGCGCCGCGCAAATGCGCTGAAAAACGTGCTGATTCCGCGCTATACGGAAATCATCCGGACGATCTCCGATGCACTTGAGGATAAGGAGCGCGAGGAGTTCACCCGCATGAAGATCATCAAGGCAACAAAATAGCGGGTAGTGCGCGGAGGAAATTTCACATGAAAACATTTGACGGGCTGATTCCGCCCGAACAGCGCGCCGCTTTCAATGAACAATTCATCGGCGGCGCGGTTCCTTTCTTCTCTTATGCAACAGAAAAGTGCGCGATCGACGGGATGCTCGCCGCTGCGCACTTTTTTACACCTGATTTTACATTGATCGGTGACTGTGTCTTTCTGACCGCGATCATGCCGCCCGATTTCGATGAAGCATCCTACCGCGAAATGAAACAGCGGTATCACGGCGACCATTCCGCGATGGAACGCTGGGTGAATGCGTGGTCTGTCGGTGATTATTTTCTCAATGCCGATCCGAAATACATGGACGATGAGCAGATCCTCAGCGCCTTCACCGACTGCCTGCAATATTACTGGGGACAGCGCTTAAAACAGCTCTTTCCCGACCGCGAATTTATCTTTGAAACGGGATATGAGATCGAGGGCGAGCTCGGATACAGCATCACATTCTATCAGCGCCGGAGCCGGTAGAAACGGCAGCCATTTTCTAAAGTATTCCGGATGCATCTTGCGTATCGGAATGCTGTGTGTTTCCGTCAGCACTTACGCAAGGGAGAACTGGTATCTATGGAAATACAACTGATACAGAAAGGGCATCCGCTCTGGGAGAAGACCGCATGCTTTGCCGAAAGCTGCTCATGGCGTGCAGGTGCATTTCTCGCCGAACGGACGCGTGAAAACCGGTTTCAGCCGTGGGAGCGTGTGATCATTGCGCTGGACGGCGGACAGATCGCCGGATTCTGCACGCTCACCGAAAAGGATGAGCTGCCGGACGATGCACCGTTTTCGCCGTTCATCGGGTTTGTATTCGTCGATGAACAATACCGCGGAAACCGGCTGTCTGAGCAGATGATCCGTTCTGCGCTTAGCTATGCAAAGGAGAGCGGCTGTCAGGCGGTGTACATCGTGAGCGGCGAGCAGGGCTTATACGAAAAATACGGCTTTGAGAAAACCGGCGATTATGAGACGATCTACGGCACAGCCGAGCAGCTCTTTCAGATCGCCGTCTGAGATGCATTTCACAAAGGAGAATTTGATATGAGCAGAGTTGTTACAGTCGCTGCCGTACAGATGCAGTGCAGCGCAGATCCGGCAGAGAGCCTTTCCAAAGCAGAGCAGGCAATCCGCAAAGCTGCCGCTGACGGCGCACAGATTATTCTGCTGCCGGAGCTTTTCGAGCGGCAGTATTTCTGTCAGGAACGCCGCTATGAATATTACGCATTTGCGCAGAAAACTGAGGAGAATCCGGCGGTGCTTCGCTGCATGGAGCTTGCAAAGGAGCTTGCCGTCGTGCTGCCCGTCAGCTTCTATGAGCGCGACGGAAACCGTCTGTTCAATTCTGTGGCGATCATCGACGCGGACGGCTCACTGCTCGGCGTCTACCGCAAAACGCATATCCCCGATGATCACTACTATCAGGAAAAATTCTACTTCACGCCCGGCAACACCGGCTTCCTGACATGGAAAACACGCTATGCAACGATCGGTGTCGGCATCTGCTGGGATCAGTGGTTCCCCGAGACGGCACGCTCGCTCGTCCTGAACGGCGCAGAGCTGCTCTTCTTCCCGACGGCAATCGGTTCAGAGCCGATCCTCGAGACGGACAGTGAACCGCACTGGCAGACGACCATGCAGGGACACGCCGCCGCCAATATCACGCCGGTGATTGCTGCAAACCGCATCGGGCTGGAAACAGTCACTCCCTGCCCCGAAAACGGCATGCAGGAATCCGCGCTCCGCTTCTACGGCTCCTCGTTCATCACGACGGAAACCGGTGCGATCGCTGCGCAGGCATCGCGCGATGCAGAGGCAATCGTCATGCACAGCTTTGACCTCGATGCAATCGCGCAGGCAAAGCTCGACTGGGGACTCTTCCGCGACCGCCGTCCGCACTGCTACGGCGCAATTACGGCAGAATAAAAATATCCGCGAAACCGAAGGATCAGCTTCGATTTCGCGGATTTTTCATTTAATAGCAGGGTACCAGAATCGCCATATTGGCCTGCGGCTCCGTCTCGGCAGGTGTCTCACTGCTCTGCGGTGTCTGGCTGCTTGTCGGCAAATTCGAGAGATACGGATTTTTCAGCTCTCCGTTTTTGTACTTGACCAGCAGAACATCCATGAAATCATAGAATGTGCCGTCATACTTTGCAAAGAACGAAGTGAACGGTTCCTCGGTGTATTTTTCGAGGTATGCCGGAATCGTGCCGTTCTGCTCATATTCCGGGAAGACCGTATCCTGCTCCAGCACAAGTTGACCGAAGTCCTCAACAATCGTATCGGCGTACGGCAGGATATCACGCACTGAAAAGAGTACCGCGCCGATCATCAGCACACACAGCGCCGATGCGACAATGCCCGTCACGGCAAAGCCTGTACCTTCCTTACGCTTTACAAGCGCGATGATACCGAAGATCAGAGAAAGCGGTGCGGTCACGAACGTGATGCATGCACAGCAGCAGAGACCGACCAGGCTGACAAAGCCGAGAATCATGGATGCGATTGCAAGTCCCGTTTTGCGCTCCTTCGGCGGCGGAGCGATTGTCACATCAACGCCCTCATAGCCGCGGTAAGGCTGATTGTTTTGATTCTGTTCCATTGATTCACCCTCCTGAAAGGCAGCTCAGACGTCCATTTCCCAATTCCAGTTGCGCAGCGGAAGCTCCGCAAGGTCATAGGGTGTCCGCTGATAGACACAGTAATTGAGCCAGTTGGAGAACATCAGATTTGCATGGCAGCGCCACGAGAAGCGCGGCATCTCTGACGGATCGTTATGCGGGAAATAATTGAACGGCATCTCGATATCCAGTCCCTTTTCCTTATCGCGGAAATATTCCGAGGCGAGCGTATTGCGGTCGTATTCGGAATGACCGGTGATGAAATACTGCCTGCCGTTGCGGTTTGCAACGATATGGACACCGGAAAGCTCGGAGCTTGTCAGAATGACCAGCTCTCTGACCTTTTCGATATCGGCGCGGCGAACCTCGGTGTGGCGGGAATGCGGCACATCGAAAACATCATCAAATCCGCGCAGCAGCAGCGATTTCTTCACCTCTGCGCGATGCGGAAAGATGCCGAACATCTTTTTCGGGAGCTGATACTTCGGCACGCCGAAGTGATAATAGAGCCCTGCCTGCGCACCCCAGCAGATATGCAGCGTGCTAAAGACATGTGTCTTTGACCACTCCATCAGCTCGCAGATCTCCTGCCAGTAATCGACCTCCTCAAAGGGAAGCTGCTCGACAGGTGCGCCGGTGATGATCATGCCGTCATAGAATTTGTCACGGATCTCCGTCAGTGTCGTATAGAATGCGTCCATATGGCTCTGCGAGGTATTCTTGGAAACATGCGATTCCATGCGCAGCAGCGAAATATCGACCTGAATCGGTGTATTGCTCAGCAGGCGCAGGAGCTGAAGCTCGGTCTCGAGCTTTTTCGGCATGATATTGAGTACCAGAATCCGCAGCGGACGGATATCCTGATGCGCTGCGCGGTCGCTGTCCATGACAAAGATATGTTCATTGAGGAGCGCCTGATAGGCAGGCAGCTCCGGTGAAATACAAATCGGCAAGAAATACTGCTCCTTTCCTCCCCTGCAATAAAATGGGGAAATGACCGCCGATTGACTCAGCGGTCACCCGAAGCGCTTTCATTGCAAGGATTTGTTATACGGGATGAATCTGCTTTTCGGCATTCCCGTGGACGCCGTCAAGACCGAACATCTTGTCACGGCGCTTTTCAAAGAATTTGACTGCGACCTGACCGAACTGTGCATAGGAGAGAACATCCTCCTCCTGCGTAATCCACTCAGCGCATTCCTCTTTCAGCTTATCGAGCTCCGGCTCGAGCAGGTCTGCCGGACGGCAGGTGATCGGCTCCTGATCCTTGAGGATCATCTTCTGGAATTCCGGATCAATCGGGAGCGGCGTTTTGCCGTACTCACCGCGGACCATTGCTCTGAATTCCTTGGTAACCATCTTGTAGCGCTCGCCGCCGATGATATTGAACACAGCCTGTGTGCCGACGATCTGGGAAGTCGGGGTAACGAGCGGCGGGAAGCCTGCATCCTTACGGACACGCGGAACCTCCTCGAGAACCGCCGTGAGCTGATCCTCCTTGCCTGCCTGCTTGAGCTGCGAGAGCAGATTCGAGAGCATGCCTCCCGGAACCTGATAGATCAGCGTCTTTGCATCGGTAGCCAGCATCTTCGGATCAAGCAGACCGGATTTGATATACTTTTCGCGCAGGTCCATGAAGAACGGACGCAGCTCGCTCAGCTTGACAAGGTCAAGACCGGTATCATATTCGGTGCCTGCAAATGCCGCAACCATGGATTCGGTCGGTGCATGGGAGGTGCCGAGTGCGAGCGGGCTCATTGCGGTGTCGATCACATCGACGCCTGCTTCCGCCGCCTTCATCAGGCACATCGAAGCAAGACCGGAGGTATAGTGCGTATGAAGCTGGATCGGCAGCTTGGTGACCTTTTTCAGCGCCTTGACCAGAGTCTCTGCACGGTAAGGTGTCAGCAGCGCCGCCATATCCTTAATGCAAATCGAATCCGCGCCTGCGTTCTCGATCTGCTTTGCATAGTTGACATAGTATTCATCGGTGAAGACTTCACCGGTCGTGAAGCTCATTGCGACCTGTGTATGTGCGCCCTCTTTCTTTGCCGCTTTGATTGCGGTCTCGAGGTTGCGGATATCATTCAGCGCATCGAAGATACGAATGACATCAATACCGTTTGCAATGGACTTCTGCACGAAATACTCGACGACATCATCTGCATAGTGGCGGTAGCCCAGCATGTTCTGACCGCGGAACAGCATCTGAAGCGGTGTATTCGGCATATTCTTCTTGAGGATGCGCAGTCTCTCCCACGGATCCTCATTGAGGAAGCGCAGGCAGGAATCGAAGGTTGCGCCGCCCCAGCACTCGATCGAGCGGAAGCCGATTTTATCGAGTTCCGGCAGAATCGGGAGCATTTCATCCGTCGTCATGCGCGTTGCGATCAGAGACTGATGCGCGTCACGCAGTACGGTTTCTGTAATACCAATTTTCGCCATAATCGTTCACACTTTCTCTCAGCCGAGCACGGCAAGTGCATCGCCCGGGTTGACGCTGCTGCCCTTGGTCGTATTGACTGCGAGGACGGTGCCGTCTTCCGGTGCAACGATATCGTTTTCCATCTTCATTGCCTCGAGGACAAAGAGAACCTGTCCCTTCGTCACGCTGTCGCCTGCCTTGCACTTGACATCGAGAATGGTGCCCGGCATCGGAGCGGAAACCGGTGTGCCGTCTGCTGCGGATACAGCCGGAGCTGCCGCCGGTGCGGGTGCTGCTGCCGGAGCCGGAGCCGCTGCCGCCGGTGCTGCTGCGACCGGAGCCGCTGCTGCCGGTGCTGCGCCTGCGCCGAGTTCCTCGACAACAACATCATACTGCTTATTATTTACGGTTACACGAAACTGCTTGCTCATGAGTTGATCCTCCTGATTTCTTGTAATTCACGGTATCATTCACGCTCGTTCGTCGTCAGCGGCGTTTGCCGCAAACGCAAATCAGAACGGGATATTGCTGTGCTTCTTCGGCAGATTGGAAACGCGCTTGCCCTCGAGCAGATCAAGTGCATCGACGATTGCCTGACGGGTTTCACCGGCTGCGATAACAGCGTCGATCGCGCCGATCTGTGCAGCCTTTTCGGCAGATGCGAGCGTGCGCTTATATTCAGCGGCAAGCTCCTTGCGCTTTGCATTGACATCTGCTGCGCCCTTGAGTTTCTCATGCCAGAGGAACTCCACAGCACCCTCGGGACGCATCGGTGCGATTGCTGCATCGTCCCATGCGAGGACATAATCGCTGCCTGCACCTCTGCCTGCGATTGCGGAGAATGCCGCGCCGCATGCTTCACCGGCGATCAGTGCGATCTTGATTGTGGTTGCCTCGGCATAAGCGCCGCAGAGCTGCGTCATTGCACGGAGCGAGCCGTTTCTTGCAGCGTCCGTATCGGCAGCAAAGCCGATTGTATCCAGCACGGTCAGCACCGGAATGGAGAATGCATCGCAGGTGCGGACAAAGCGTGCCATTTTTGCGGAATCGTCAGCGGTGAGTGCATCCGCGGATTTGCAGGTCGTGATGATACCGACTGCCTGACCGCGGACGGTTGCGAGTGCCGTCTCGACGGAATCGCCGAATGCGGTATAGAGCGGCAGAAGCGAGCCTGCATCTGCAATGCCCTCAAGCAGCGTATCCTTCGAGCAGGATGCCGCCGGCTCATCATATTCAGAGATCGGCGCGCCTGCGAGATTATTTGCAGGCAGCTTGCGGAGCAGCGCCTTGACCTGCTCTGCTGCATCTGCATCATCCTTGCAGACAGCGGCAACGATACCGGCCTTTGCAGCGGTCTCCGGCTTTGCAGCGTCGGTGCCGAAGGGCGGTGTCAGATAGAGCTCTGCGGATTCGGTCGCAAGGACGAAATCCGCCTCGGCAGCGAGCAGCGCCGCACTGCCTGCGCAGACGCCTGCGACAACCGAGATCTGCGGCACGACGCCGGAGAGCTTTGCGGCGCAGGCAATCAGCTTGCCGTATGCCGTCAGCGAATCGGCGGTGCCGTCCACATAAACGCCGTTGGAATCAAAGATTCCGATGAGCGGTGTGCCGGTTTTTGCAGCGAGCGTATAGAGCCGCTTGATCTTACCGGCGGTATTTTTCCCCATGACGCCGTCATTGACATCCGGTGCCTGTGCAAATGCGCAGACTGCCTGTCCCTCGACATAGCCGTGTGCGCAGATCACCGCAGCCGGTGCGTCCTTTTCAGTCCGCAGCGCATCGAGTTCGGTGAATACACCGCCGTCGAACAGCGCGCTGAGACGTTCTCTTGCTATTGTTCCGATCTTTTCCATAGAAACGTACGCATCCTTTCGTGGTTCCGTTATCAGTCCATACTGGAATCCATATTGTATTATTATACCATATATCCGCGCAAAAATCAAGTCTAAATTTCGGAGATCCTGCGGCAGTTTTTCGGTGATTCTGCAACAGACAATCTGTACTTTTCCTGTGATTCTTCTGTGATTTACCGCACTGTATTAAAATAAAGAAAAGCCGCTCCAATCATTTTCTTTGGAGCGGCTTATCTATATCATCGTATAAACATGGGGTTCGGGGATAATATCCCCGGCAGGGGCTTGGGGACAGCGTCCCCATTACAAATCCGTCGGAGACACCTTATTCAATCTCCAGCGCGATATAGGCGGTGTTCGGGTGAATGACAAGGTTCTCATCGAGCCGGACGGAGAAATCCGTGAGCTGCTCCTTTGATGCCTGATACACATCGCCTGCCTTGCCTGCAATGCAGTCATCGGTCAGCAGTCCGGTGATCTGTTGATCATCCACGCTTGTCGCCTTCATCCAGACCTCATCCGAATCACCGTCCGCCTCCACGCGCACGCACGCATACGCATTCTCCGGCGCTCTCTCGACCAGTGCCGCAAAAATGCCGATCCGCTCCTTTGCAAGCGCTTCGATCTTGCGTCCCGTTGCGATATAGCTGCCGTAGCAGAATGTATCGAATTCCGCCTCCGTGATCGCATTCAAGCGCTTGCGGCGCGGCGAACCGTCCGCTGCTTCGCCGTCATAGAGATACAGCACGGCGTTCTCGTCCAGATCCGCTGCCTCATCCCCGAGCATTTCCATCCGCAGCGTCAGACCGCCTGCATCATTTGCAGGATAATCCGCCTTCGCCTCGGAGAACGGTACCCATGTGCAGACAACTGAGGAATTATCATTTTTGCGCACAACCTCAAAAGGCTCCTTCGCATCCGCCATTTCCTCACGCAGCAGAATCCGCTCGACCGCAAAGCAGAGCATATCGCAATAGCGCGGAAAAATCTGCTTCGTCGCATCGAGAATCTCGATCTCGCGGAGACCGCAGCAGCGCAGTCCCTCGGTGCGGATCCAGAGTGCATCGGAATCCGGACCGCCGTTGAGCTGCAAATTATAGAGATAATCGACAAGCGGCGGCACATCGCTCTGCGCCTCCAGCACAACCCAGCCTGCCGGAAGCAGCTTGCGGCGCGAATAATCGAGATATGCAACCGCGCCCGGGAACAGCAGATTCATCAGTCTGAGCTGGAAATGCAGCGCGAGATCCGGCTGCTTCTCCTCAAACGGCATGATGCACAGCACAACGCCCTCTGCATTTGTGACCGTCTCTGCAAGATCATCGGAAATCGGGCTCGCCGGACGGAAATCCTGCACCGGCGGCACCGGCTGGCAGACAAGCATCAACTGATAGACCTCGTCCGTGACCTTTTCGAGGATCTGGAATGCGAGCAAGCCCTGCCCGGGCTCCGTCTTGGAAAGGACAACCTCAAATCTGCCGTCATTTGCAAGCGTATTCGTCACGCTCCCGACCGTCAGCTCATCGGGGAGCGTCGTGCAGAC
>JAGKVC010000210.1 GCA_021152595.1 Clostridia bacterium | reverse complement strand
CGCATAGACATTGTTGATCTTGCTGCCGCCGAGACCTTTTGCCGTCAGGATGAGCTTATAAAGACCGTCCGCAGGAACTTCAACCGTGAATGTCACAGTGTCGGTATCATCCGCGAAATTGCCGACCGCCTTGCCGCCCGATGCGCCTGCATCCGCACCGGCACTGTTTGCGCCTGTGAGCTTTGCATTCTCCGCCTCATAGACGGTGCTTTTGATCTCCTGCTGCGGCTGTGCAGGCTGCGATGCCGTACCGGCAGGGAGCAGCTCACGCTTCAGCAGCGTCAGGTCTGCGGAAGTGAGCTTTTTGTCGCCGTCGAGATCCGCACGCGCTGCCTGTTCGCCGCTGAGCAGCTTTTCGGTCAGCAGATGCTTTTGCAGCAGACGGGCATCCTCCGCGCTGCATTTGCCGTCGCCGCTGACATCGCCGCGGACTGCATCCGGCACGACCGGCTGCTCCGGCATATTTTGATAGACATTCTCGTACATCGTCTCCGCCCAGAGCTTGCGCATGGCTTCGTAGCCGTCGGAGCTGGGGTGGACGCCGTCCGAGCTGAGCAGATCCGGATTCTTCTGGAAGAATGCCTCGAAATCCGGTCCGTGAACCAGCTTGTCGCCGTATTCGCTGTAAAGCTGCTTTACCTTTTTGTTGAAGAGGACAGCGTTCGGCTGCACATCCTTATTCGTGGATGCCGGAATCATCGGCAAAACCGGTATCTTGCCGAGCTTCAGCACCGCGTCGATCATGTATTTGGTATTGGAATAGTACGCATCTGCGTTATTCGGATTGCCCCAGCAGTCATTCGTGCCGTAGGCGATGCTGACATATTTCACGGGGCTGTCCTTGAGCCAGCCTTCGATCGCCGCCTTGCCGTGCGGACTGGAAATGCCGCCGATACCGCCGTTCTGCGCGACCGGATAGAATCTGTCATCCAGCGCGTGGATATGTGCCGCATAGCTCGTGCCCCACTGATTGACCATGCCGCCTGCCGTGATCGAATCCCCGAGGAAGATCCAAGAATCCTGCACGCCCTGCGATGCATCGTGAATATCAAAATTGAACTTGACCTTGCCGCCCTCGCCCTTTGTCACGCGGATGCGGATCCAGTTTGCGCCCTTCAGATCGACAAGATGCTGCCGCGAGCTGAGACCGTTGCCGGAGACTGTCGCCGCGGTTTTCCAGCCGTCTGCCGGATAGCTGCCGCCTGCTGCGCTGTTTGTCTCGATCACGTAATCGACCGGCTCCGCCTGCTTCGTGACATAGGAACCGATATTGTCGTAGGTGCTGTCATTATACCATACCGCGATCACCTGCTTCCGCTGCGATTCCGGTACGCCGGACAGGTCGTAGGCAAGGTAATCCGGCGCGTCCGACTGCCACGCTGTCCAGTAGGCATCGTCGTTGCCGTGTGATGCAGTGCCGCCGCCGGAATATGCCGGTACACCGCGGCTGATCACAGGATTCGTGACGACAGCGCTTGCTGCCGACACCGAAATGGACTGCATCTGCTGCGGCTTCTCCACAGACGGTACTGTGCAGACCGTCAGAAGCGCTGCAAGCAGAAGCACTGTCAGTTTTCCCTTTTTTCTCATGATAATCCTCCCGTGGTTTTATTTCTCTCGGAATCCCAGTCGGATCCCTTTATACCATTATACCCGAAGCGAATCGAAAAAGCAATGATGTATTATACATACAGCTTGATATTTTTTACACTATTTTGCTGTGAATTGCGTTCGATTATCCAGTTTTTATGTATAATTTGAATATGAGATACAAAAAGGAAGCTCCCCACCGGTGTGAGGAGCTTCTGAAACTGTAAACGGATTATTCTGCGGACGGGAACTTGTCAAGCGGGAATGTTTCGCCGTCAATGATCTTTGCAATGGACATCAGGATCGCGGTGAGATCCTCATGGTCAAGCTCACCCTTGATCACATTCGCACGGAGCTTGCCGTCCGATGTCAGCACTGCACCGGAATCCTCCGCGAGGAAGCGCGCCAGCAGAACCGCATCCGAGACATCTGTTTTGTTGTCCTTATTCGCATCGCCCCAGACAAATTTCTCGGGCTCCGGTATGACGGACGGTCCCTCATCCTGAAGGAACGAAACCGCCCACGCAAGCATTGCATTGTATTCGAGCGCTGCGGAATTGACCGAGGTTGCTTCAATCGAATCCGCATAGCATCTCTGCGAAATCAGATCCTCATCAACAATGCTAAAGCCGAGATGCTTCATATAGTCATCGTTAATCAGAACAGACGGACCGCCGGACAGAACGCCGTCCGGTGCCTGCGGGAAATCACTGTTGATTTCGCGCGCCCAGTAATTATGCGAGGGGTTCTTTGCGGTGTAGCTGCCGTATCCCGTAATATAGGAGAAGGAAAGCGGATTGGTGCCGAGCAGATAATCCATGCCCGTCGAGACGCCGTCGAGATATTTCGATTTTCCCGTGAGATCATAGGCATATGCCATTGCGAGCATATTGCTCAGCGCTCTGGCGTTGGAGCCCTGCTCATATCCCCTGCCATACGGAACAGAAGGCTGACCGGGAAGCGCAAATGCAAAACCGGGACCGTCATAGAGATACGGGATGCCGTAGCCCTGCATTTCCTCTGTCACGAGGAAATCATCTGCTGCCGCCTGAATGGAATCCTCAACTTCTGCCCAGTCTGCGTTCTCCGGCAGAAGCTCCGGATGCAGCGCAAGCGTCAGTGTGCCTGCTGCCGCCATATTGCCGGTGTTCATCATCGTAAGGGAGCCGTCACCGTCGCCAAGATCCATGCCGCCCTTGATCCGCGTCGGGACCTTATATGCCTGATCGTATTTGTTCAGGTCTGTGAAATAAAGTCCGGCAGAGCCGTTATCCATAATACTTGCGGTGATAAAAAGCTCGCAGGCTGCCCAGTATGCTTCATCCAGCACATCGTGATCGCCGTAAGGAACATTCGTCATCATATTGACCGGTGCGTAAAGAGAGCCCGGCTCCAGATCCTCCGCCGCACAAATTCCGCCGGTATACGGATCGACTCCTTCAAGCAGATTCGCCTCGTAGTAATGCGTCTTGAATGCTGCATAGGCTTCCTTTGCCGATTGCAGAAGATGCTCGGAATACTGGAAATCATAATCCTGCCAGAGTCTTGCCGCCTGTGCCGCGCAGGCTGCATAGCTCAGCGTTGCGGCAAAGGTCGGGGGCTGGACAATGCGGAGCGGCAGATACGAGAGATCTTCCTCTTCGCCGATATAGTTGAGATGCTTCACGCCGAAGCCCGTCGGCTTGTAATCCTGAATGCTGTGATAATAGAGTCCGTCATATTGTCCCCATGTCTTTTCATCCGGCTTGACGCGCATCTGATCCATGAAGTCAAGCTCCTGACGGCACTCATCGAGGATATCCGGAACCTTGTTTCCGCTCTCCGGCACGACGCAGGTGCCTGAGCCGTCCTTGAATTTTGAGCCGCCCATGCCGACAACATTATCCTTTGCACGCTCATACATATTCTGGAGCATCCAGCAGGAATAACCGCCGCTGACCAGATTCTTGCTGTCCGTCTTTGCGTCATACCAGCCGCCGTTTGCCGTGATCTTCGAGGATGCATGCACTTCGGATGCATCGGCTCTCGAGGTGTATTCGGCTACCCATGCGTCCTGCACATAGGCGGTGTCATTCTTATACGGATCCTTGTGCGCAAGCTGATTCCGGTCACGTTCGGTGGTGATATATCCTGCTTCAATATCCTGACCGGCGCGGTTCTGATAGAAGTAGTTGAGCGCATCTGTCAGCAGATTGTGATTCTCCTGCTGATAGATGTCATTTGCAATGCGGAACGGGAACGATCTCCATTCGCAAGCCGGAATATAAATATAGTATTCGCCCGGTGTCTTGAATTCCGAGAAGTCAATCTTGCAGATCGTATCGCCGGAATCCGGATCCTTCTGCGGACTGCCGGTCTTGCCGGAATATGCCTCCTCACCGGTTGCTGCATCAATGATCTGATAATGATATTCGCCCTTCAGCTCGATCGGCTGCGCATCCGGCATAGATGCACCTTCATCGCTGCCCAGCACCGCGATCTTTGCAAGATCCGGATAGTAGCCGAGCTGATTGACCGAGATATAATTTCCTTCCAGACCGCTTCCGGCACGATCGGTATAAACAGACGTCCTCTGAATCTCTTCGCCTTCCTGATCAACGATATGCATTTCGTCGAACCAGAGCTCATCACCTACCTGTGCATTGCCGCCGTAGGTATCGCCGGATGCATATTCCATTGTCCAGACAACGCCATCCAGATCCTTTGTCGGGGTAAAGGTGCCGGAGACCGTCTGATACTCGGTCGTCAGCTCCATGCATTCGCCCCACTTACCGTTAAAGTACGGACCGATTGACATGGTGCCGTCCCGCTCTGTTGAAAAATACTCTTCCCTTAAATTGGGCGTTGTGAAGCGTGAAAAAAGCTCCATACCGTTTCGTTTTGCCTTGACCTTAAAGCTCACCTCATAGGTGTGTCCCTTCCTAAAATCGAGATTCGGGTGCTGGATTCTGAGATCATAGCGCTCTTTCTCGGCACCCTGCGGGCGAAGAACCGTGATATGCAGAGCGCCGTCATCAAGCTCAAAATCCTGTTTGGCAGGCGATGTCTCGACCAGACG
>JAGKVC010000209.1 GCA_021152595.1 Clostridia bacterium | reverse complement strand
GTGTTTATCCACATGCTGTACGATTTTGTTCTGGAATTCTGGAAAGCGGGCTGAGGTGAGGACATGCCGGATTTGCCGATCACACTGCCGTTTCCGCTGATCGACATTGCAGCGGAAGGTGAGCGGTTCCGGTTTTTCTGTACGGAGATTCATCCTTTATTCCGGACACCTGAACAGACGGAACCGAATGATTTTGACTGTGGATTTGCAGTTGAATATGCCGGCAGAGGACTTTCCGCACAGTTCCGCTGTGATACTTCAGCCGGCAATGTCTATGCATTTTATCAGTCACTTGAAACGGCATATCAGCAGCTTGATCTGAGTTTAGCGGCACAGCTTGTGAACTACGGTTCACTTGACCGCACGGCGCTCCGGATTCAGTTTGACCGGCACGGCGGCTGCCTGCTGACCGGATATTTCCTGAATGCAGAAAGTCATTATCACAGCGGCATTCAGTTCAGAATGACGCTCGATCAGAGCTATATCGGCGAAATCCTGCGCAGTCTGCGGTACTTCTTCCGCGCTTTGACGGATGCGCAGGGACACGCAAATTTTTATTGATCTATACACCACACGGAGGCGGAGTATGCGAGAGGCTACGGTTACACGGAATACGAGAGAAACACAGATCACGGTCAGCGTGAAGCTCGACGGCAAGGGCGAGAGCAAGATCTCGACCGGCATCGGCTTCTTTGACCATATGCTGACCGCGCTTTCACGGCACAGCGGCATCAGCATGGACATTCAGGCAAACGGTGATCTGTATGTGGACGGGCATCATACCGTGGAGGATACCGGCATTGTGCTCGGGCAGGCGCTGAATCAGGCGCTCGGCGACAAATCCGGCATCGCGCGCTACGGCAGCGCATATATCCCGATGGATGAGGCGCTCTCATTCTGTGCGCTTGACCTCTCAAACCGTCCGTATGTTGTGTTTAACGGTACTTTTACGAATCAGATGATCGGGCAGTATGATGCCTGCCTGACGGAGGAATTCTTCCGCGCGCTGGCAGTCAATGCCGGTATCACGCTGCATCTTGATATGCGGTACGGCAGCAACGATCATCATAAATGTGAGGCGCTTTTCAAGGCGTTCGCACACGCACTCAAAGCCGCAATCCGTCTCAATGAGGATGGAACCGTGCTTTCGACCAAGGGGGTTCTTGCATGATTGCAGTGATTGACTACGGCGCAGGCAATCTGTTTTCGGTTTGCAACGCGCTCAAATATCTGAATATTGCACATGAGGTCACGAAGGACGCTGATGTCATTGACCGCGCAGATGCAGTGATTCTGCCGGGCGTCGGCGCATTTCCTGCGGCAATGGATTCCCTGCACGCGACCGGTCTGGTCGATACAATCAAACAGAATGCGGCGAAAAAGCCGCTGCTCGGCATCTGCCTCGGAATGCAGATGCTCTTTGACCGCTCCGATGAGAACGGCGACTGTGACGGCCTCGGGCTGATCACGGGCGAGGTTCACCGGATTCTGTCAAAGCGTGTGATCATTCCGCATATGGGCTGGAATGAGCTTGTGATCACGCAGGAGTCTCCGTTGCTCAGCAATATTGAAAAGCCCGTATTTACGTATTTTGTGCATTCTTATCAGGCATTCTGCGATGACAAGAAAATCATTGCGTACTGCGAGTATGACGGCAGAATTCCGGCGCTCGTGACAGACGGAAAATTTGTATTCGGCGCGCAGTATCATCCGGAAAAATCCGGCGAAAAGGGCTTGCAGATGCTGCGCAATTTTGAGGAGTTGGCAAGATGATTATATTTCCGGCGATTGACATTATTGGCGGACAGTGTGTCCGGCTTGTAAAAGGGGACTACGCGACCGCATCGAAGGTCGCAGAGGATCCGTTGGAAACTGCTAGAAAATTCGAGGCTGCCGGTGCAGAGTGGATCCATATGGTGGATCTTGACGGCGCAAAGGCAGGCTATCCGGTCAATACGGAAATATATAAGAATATTGCGCAGAATACGAATCTCAAGGTTGAGGTCGGCGGCGGCATCCGGACACTGGAGACGATTCAGGCGTATCTTGATCTCGGGATTGCGCGCGTGATTCTCGGCTCGGTTGCGTTGAAAAATCCGCAGCTTGTCGCGGATGCGATCGCAAAATTCGGCGCGGAAAAGATTGTTGTCGGGATCGACGCGAAGAATGAAATGGTCGCCACAGAGGGCTGGCTCGAAACAAGCGAGGTCCATTATATTGATCTTGCGAAAGAGATGATGAAGGTCGGTGTCAGGACTTTCATCTTTACAGATATCTCCAAGGACGGTACGCTTTCCGGTGTCAATGCGGAACAGCTCAGGAAGCTGCGTGATGCGACAGAGGGACAGTGCAATATTGTTGCATCCGGCGGCGTCCATACGATTGATGATATTATCATATGCCGCGATCTCGGGCTTTACGGCACGATCGCAGGCAAGTCGCTCTATCAGGGTACACTTGATCTGGCAGAGGCGATTCAGAAAGCGGAAACTATGACGATCCGCTCCATGAAAATTGAAGATTACGATGCACTTTATGCGATGTGGGTAGCCTGCGGAAACGGGCTGAATAATCTCGATGATTCGCGTGAGGGTATTGATAAATATTTGAAGCGCAATCCTGAAACGTCTTTTGTAGCTGAGGAAAACGGCGTGATTACCGGCGCGATTCTCTGCGGACATGACGGCCGCCGCGGCATCATTCAGCACATGTGCGTATCCCCGCAGTTCCGGCGCAGAGGCATCGGGCATAAGCTGGTGAAGCGCGCGCTCAGCGCACTGAAGGCTGAGGGCATCAACAAGGTTCTGCTGGTGGCGTTCAAGGCGAATGCGCTTGGCAATGCTTTCTGGGAGGCGGAGGGCTTCACGCTCCGTGAGGATCTCAACTACCGGAATCTTGCATTGACGGATATGATCCGGCTCGATCCGGAATACTGATAAAGGAGAGCAATATGCTTGCAAAAAGAATCATTCCCTGTCTGGATGTCAGACACGGAAAGGTTGTGAAAGGCGTCAATTTCGAGGGCGTAAAGGATGTCGGCGATCCGGTCGCGTGCGCTGCGGAGTATAACCGGCAGGGCGCGGATGAGATCGTATTTTATGACATTGTTGCGTCACATGAGGGACGCGGCACGTTCCTTGATGTTGTCCGTGAGACCGCTAAGCAGGTCTTTGTTCCGCTGACGGTCGGCGGCGGCATTTCGAGTGTGGAGGATATGCGCGAGACATTGCGCGCCGGTGCGGATAAAATCAGCATCAACTCCTCTGCTGTGAAAAATCCGAAGCTGATTTCCGAGGGCGCTGAAATCTTCGGTTCTCAGTGCATCGTCGTCGGGATTGATGCAAAGCGCGACGGCAGGGGCGGTTATACGGTCTATGCAAACGGCGGCAGAATCGACATGCATGTGGATCTGCTGGAATGGGTGCAGGAGATCGAGCGGCGCGGTGCCGGCGAGATCTGCCTCAATTCGATTGATACAGACGGCGTGCGCGGCGGCTTTGATCTGGAAATGCTCAAGGATGTCTGTGCGCGCGTGCGGATTCCGGTGATTGCCTCCGGCGGTGCCGGAAAGCTCAGCGATTTTGCGACAGTCTTTGAGCAGACGGATGCGACAGCGGCGCTTGCTGCATCGCTGTTCCACTTCGGCGAGCTGACGATTCCGCAGGTCAAGGCAGACTGCCGCAGCAAGGGCATCCTGATGAGGTGATTTTTGATGCAGATACGAGATTTTCGCAGCTTTGCCGCGATCTGGTACTGGCTGCATCTTCCGCAGAACGGAGATGTGCGATATTGCAGAAAGGATCTGTCCGCATGAAATATGGCGCATTTGCTCTGACGCTGCTTGCGGCTGTACTGCTGACCGGCTGCGGCGATGATGCGCTTCCGGTTCCGGTTGAGACAATGACCTTGCCTCCCGAAACAACTGCAATTACCGAAACCGCCGTTGTGACCGATACAACAGAGGCGCTTTCATATGATCAGCAAATGGAGTTCGGGTTTTATATGTCCGACTACATTTCCGATCAGGATGCGGAGGCGATCGTTTCGGAGATCCGCGCGCAGGAGGAGATCCCCATGCCGGATTCTGACCAGCCTGCGGAGATATACTATAAGCAGATGGATCTGCTTTTGCACTTCTATGCACAGAATATGTTTTTGCACCCGTTTCTGCCGGATTCCGGTTCTGAGAACATTATTCTGGATCTGTATGAGCAGTACGGGTGGCTTTACACAATCGGCGACACGTATTACAAAGCGCCGGAGGATGTCATGCAGCGGATCTGCAAAAAGCAGTTTGAACTGTCAAAGAACGATGCGGACCTTTCTGATGACGAACTGTTTTTGGATCACGGGCTTAAATTGGAGACCTGTGATGTCCCCGAGGGCTCGTACTACTTCGATTTCCTGTTTCAATCCGCCGAGCATCTGAACCGCGCTGAATTTCAACTGACTGACAGCGGCGGAAATGAGATTCCGATGCTGATTGTCAGTGAAATGGCGGACTTTCAAAACGATGATCCTATGCGCTCGTTTACGATCCTGACCGATACGCCGCTCCGACAGGGGACTTATACACTGACGATTGCCGGTGTCAGCGCGGATTTTTCCGTGATTCCGGCGCAGGATTTTGTCGATGCGGAAAAAAAGCGGCGGCAGGCGGAAAGAGAGAAGATG
>JAGKVC010000208.1 GCA_021152595.1 Clostridia bacterium | reverse complement strand
CTTTATATCATTACATTATGGTAAATTATAAAGATCTTGGTCTTGTAAACACCAAAGAGATGTTTGCAAAGGCAATCAAAGGTGGTTATGCAATCCCGGCGTTCAACTTCAACAACATGGAGCAGTTGCAAGCAATTATCCAAGCAGCAGCCGAAACTAAGTCGCCGGTAATTCTTCAAGTGTCGAGCGGTGCGCGTAAGTACGCTAACCAAACATTACTTCGCTACATGGCAGAAGGCGCTGTAGAATACGCAAAAGAATTAGGTTGGGAGCACCCGCAAATCGTGCTTCACCTCGACCACGGCAACTCGTTCGAGCTCTGCAAATCGTGCGTAGACTTCGGTTTCTCGTCAGTAATGATTGACGGTTCGCACCTTCCCTACGAAGAAAACGTTGCATTGACAAAACAAGTTGTGGAATACGCACACAAGTACGATGTAACCGTAGAAGGCGAACTCGGCGTGCTCGCAGGTGTTGAAGACGAAGTAAGCTCCGACCACCACACCTACACCAACCCCGAAGAGTGGACCAAGAAAGCCACCAAGCTTGCTGAGATGTTCATCAATAACTTCAAGAAGTTCGAACACAACGCAGCCGGTAAAGCTCTCGTTTCCGGAGGTCGTTCTTCCGGCAGAGGCAGTAGTATCCGATCGTCTGGAGCTGCATATTCAGGCGATCAATCTCGGCGTGACTGCGGCACAGAATGTCCGGGCGGAGCTGCAATGCGACGGACTTCTGCCTGATGGTACCGCGTTTTTCGGGAAAGTCAGCGGCGGAACGTCAGCGGAGTGTGTGCTGAATGTTCAGGTCACCGCAAAGCGCGGTGCGGATCTGTACGGCGATACAGCCGGAGAGATCATTTTCACATATACAGATGAAACAGGCAAGGAACACTCAGAGGTACAGGAGATATCGGTCAACCTGAAATCTCCGTTTTCGGAACGAAGCACAGAGCCGGAGCAGGCATCCCCGAAATACTGGGTATGGATTATGGCAGGAATCGGAAGCGCGATCCTGATTCTTTGCGCCTATCTGCTCGGCAGGCACAGAAAGCGGGTGCAGGGATGAATCCGATCCGGTCATGGCGGCAGTCTGACAGCTTTAAGGCGGCTGTTATGCTGCTTGTGCTGAGTTTTTTCCTGATCGGGTATTGTATCCGCGCCGCAGTTTTGTATGCAGCATGGCTGCAAAAGCCGGTGGAACTGATTTGCAGCGCAACGAACGGCTTTGCATCAGTCCTTCCGCAGCTTAGCGGGAACGATTCCGTCAGAGGGTTCACACGTATGAAAACCGCGGATCTGGCGCAGGATGAGCGTCGCCTCACAGTTACAAAGGTTTCGGCGTCTTTCCTCACAGACTGCTATGGCATTCCGGAGTCTGCGCATGTTATCTGGGTAAATGAGGCAGCCTTTGCGGAAATGGCAGGAGTTTCTTCGCAAAGTTCCGTGCAGTTCCGCAGTACGCTTGACGGCAAACCGTTTGCCTGTGAAATTATCCGGACAGCGCTTCTGCCGGAGGGTGATCCGTATGCTGTGCTTGCCGTCAGTGAATCGGAATTGCATGATGCATCCGAACTGCTGATCTGTCTCAGGGATCAGAATACCGCAGCAATTACATCGCTCGGCTTACGGATTCGCAATCCGGAGCAGCTGATTACAGCGAAACATGAGCAGGAAATGCTGATTGTCCGTATCCGGCTTGGAATCCTGAGCGCTGTTCTTTCATTCCTTGCCGCTTCCGCAAATTACAGGTTTTCTTGCTGTCTGTGAAAGTACAACGAAATCATCTGCCCTCAGAGTGATATTTGAGGGCATTTTTCTTTCAGTGATAGACAGCCTCACAAAATGAGCGTACAATGGTTGCGAAATGATATTAAATTTTTGCTAAAATTCTCAAATACTCTTGCATTCAGGCGGATTCTGTGATATAATCATGCTTGATGCATTTTGACGTTCGAAAGGAGTTTTCTGCTATGAAGAAGGCATTGGTACCGGTTCTGGTTTCGACATTCTGCCTCAGTGCCGCTGCATATCTTGCAGTTCCGGCATCTGCTGCGGATGAAAGCACTGCTCTGACCGGATGGCAGTCGGAAAACGGGAAGCGGTTTTATTATGGTGCAGACGGCAAGAAGTCGGTCGGTGAGGTTACGATCGACGGCGTCACCTATCTGTTTGCCCCGAACGGTGCGCAGCAGATCGGCTGGCAGACCGTGAATGACAAGCGTTTTTACTATGATAAAGAAGGAAAAGCGGTCTTCGGCTGGGTAGACTGGCGCGGCGAGCGGTACTATGTTTCGGCAAAGAACGGCAAGCTGACCGGCGATGCTGAGACCGATGAAGGCGAAAAATATCATTTCGATGAATACGGCGTCGCTGCGAAATGGTCGCAGGATGCTGACGGGAACTGGTGTTATGCGGGCGCGGCCGGCGAAACAGAGATCGACGGTGTTCCGTACATTTTTACGGAAGACGGTATCCTCAAAACCGGCTGGCAGACTGCTGCGGACGGAATCACCCGCTATTATGATCCGAAATCGCATGAGATTATCAGCGGCTGGATCACGGATGCAGACGAAAAGAGCTTCTATGCGGATCCTGAAAAAGGAAAGCTGACCGGCTGGATCACGGATCACACCGGCACACGCTACTATATCGACGCTGAAAAGGGCAAGCTGACCGGCTGGCAGGTGATCGGCGGCAAGCAGTATAAGCTGCTCAATGACGGCACGGTCTTTACCGGATTCTATCCTGTCAACGGCGTGACCTATCTCTTCGGCGATGACGGAATCATGGTGACCGGCTGGTTTACGGATACAGACGGCACACGCTTTTTCAAGGATAACGGCGTGATGCTCGTCGGCTTACAGGATCTCGATGACGGCACATACTATTTCAATGCTATCGGTCTGATGCAGACCGGCGATCAGAATGTTACCAATGCGGACGGCACCGTGACGCGCATGACCTTCGGTGAGGACGGCAAACTGGTTGCCAAACCGACCGGCTGGCAGATCGTGGATGGCATCAAGTACTATTTTAATCCTGACGGTACAAAGGCAACTGCACCGACCGTGATTGAGGGCAAGACCTATCTGTTCAATTCTGACGGTCAGCTTGTGACCGGACTCTATACGGCGGCAGACGGCAGCAAATACTGCGGCGACCAGAACGGCGCTGCGGTGACCGGCTGGCAGGAGCTTCCGAACCAGAGCAGCTACTTCAATGCGGACGGAAAAATGGCTGTCTCCACGAAGATCGAAGGATATACGATTGACGCAAACGGTTCCGCACGCAATGACCGCGCAATCAAGGCGGATTCCTATATCGCAAATTCGGATAAGACGCTTGAGGGCATCTACAAGGTATTTTGCAGCAACCATTACTATGCTTATACAGAGGATGCACGCACGATTGATCAGCTCATGGCAGCTCGCTGGGATTCGCTGATCTCTCCGGCAATCCCGAAGCGCGGCGTCTGCTATCATCTTGCGGCCGGACTTGACTTTGTATTCAAGCGCGCCGGCTATACGAGCCGCGTCATCTACGCATGGCATGGTTCGCACCACTACTTTGTGCAGGTTCTGATCAACGGTTTCTGGTGGAACTACGATCCGACCTATGGCATGGATCGCTGCCATATCACGCTGGCACAGGCGAACCAGAAGGATATCGCACGCGGCGGTCCGGGCTATACCGAGCGCGGCTATGTCGATGCTGTGTACGACCACAAGGGCGCGATGGTCAGCGCAAAATATACACCTGTTCAATAAAATAATTATATATAAAGGAAGTTGATTCAAATGAAAAGAAATCACATGACAGCGGCTCTTCTGAGCCTTCTCTGTGCTGCGGCTCTGACTGCCTGCGGCTCCGAGCCGATCGAACCGGATACCGCTGAGGTTACAACAGCGACCACGGATACATCCGCAGTCACCGGAACCGAGACCACTGCAGGCACCGATGCCGCAACAACTGCGGATACCAAAGATACCACCGATGCAAAGACTACTGCATCCGATGAAACCACGACAGAATCCACCGAGGCTGCAACCACTGCGGCTGAGGAGGCCACCACCGCTGCTGCTGAGGCGCCGGCCACGGAAGCACCTGCACAGCAGACCGAAGCTCCTGCGACCGAAGCACCGCAGCAAGAGGAGGATATCTTCAAGGTACTCAGAATCGACGGAAGCTGCGCAGATTACATTGCAAAGCATACAAACTATCAGATGCGTGAGCAGGACAGTTGTCTGGTTGTCGGCAAGGACCGCGAATACACCTATCCGGACTTTATTCTTCGCACAGTTGTCGAGAACGGCAATGAGAGAATTGTCGAGATTGAGCTTACAAACGGCAATATTTCTACGCCCAACGGTCTTCATATCGGCAGCACTGAGGATGACCTGCGTAATGCATTCGGTACACTCAATGACGAGCTGACCTTTGATACGAGCGACGGCAAGCTTGAGTTTACCGTTGCAAACGGTGTTGTCACAAATATTTATCTTCACAAATGATCATAGAAAAGGAAAATTGATATGACGTTCAGCAGTCCGATTTTTCTGTTTTTATTCTTTCCGCTGACTGTTCTGCTGTACTTTCTGATACCGGCAAAGCTGCTGCGTTATACATAACAACAAAATGCGTTTTTTAACATTATTAATATATATAAGTCGCCAAAAAGTAGTAAATTCGTGACAATATTTACCCCAAAGTGCACACCACATACAATGAC
>JAGKVC010000045.1 GCA_021152595.1 Clostridia bacterium | reverse complement strand
GCGTATTCCTGGATACCATCGTTATTTGCAGCTGCTCCGCCATGATCATGCTGCTGGCCCCGGCAGAGGCCATCGACGGTCTGGCAGGCATGGATCTGCTGCAGGCGGCGATGGAGTACCATCTGGGCCGCTTCGGTGTGATGTTCATCGCCCTGACCCTGCTACTGTTCAGCTTCTCCACGATCCGGAGCATATCGACCGTACTGCGAGCAAGCCTAGAGAAATCGACCACAACAACGGTATCGCCTTCTCTGACATAATCAAGCATAGCTTGCAGCGCCGGGCGTTTGGTATCCTTTCCGCTCATCTTGTCAAGAAAAATCTTCTCAACGCTATGTTCCCGAAACGAAAGAAGCTGCCGTTCCTCATTCTGATCCGCAGACGATACTCGTGCATATCCTATGATAGCCATATCTTCACTCCTTTATTGCTTTTAAGTCCGTTTTTTTCATTGCAATATGTGATAATTCAAAAGGCAATGCTTTTGAAACATTTTTTCGATACTCTCAATGGGTATACCCCAATGAATCACTTATCGCAGCTCATGCTGACCTTGCTATGTGTGCCGAATCTTCCAACAGCGCAACTGCACGCGCTTCTTGTTCCTGAATCGAATGGATATAAATGTCATATGTAATCTTTACGCTTGAATGACCGAGAATGCTGCTCACCGTCTTAACCTCCACGCCGCGCTCAAACAGCTTTGTAGCGAATGTGTGCCGGAAGGCATGGAATCCGCGAGCCGGAACCTGTGCGCTCCGAAAAACGCGCTGCATCATCCTTCGGATACTCGCATATGAGCAATACGATCCGCTTTGATTCGGAAACAGCAAATCAGAATCAGATCTCCGCCGCAGCTTAGAAAGTGCTTGCAGCGCTTCACAATTCAGATGCACAATTCTTTCGCTGGTCTTGGTCTTGACCGTTTTCTGCTCGATTGTTATATAATGCGGTTCATTCGGCTTTCCGGATCTGTTCCGGACAGACTTCACATTTCTGCGCACTCTCACAAACTGATGCTGCATGTCAATGTCACTCCAGTGAAGTGCAAGCGCTTCTCCAATCCGCAATCCGGTGTGCAGCAGAAACGGCAGCAGCGGTGCAAGCGGATCCGTCTCGCCGTTGTCATTCTCAGAATAACTCGCCTTTGTGATCCGTTCGCATTCCTCATCGGAAAAGACAACAACATCCCGGAGCGACCGTCCGTCATTCCGTGGGAGCATCACTCTGTCTTTTATCCGGTTATGATCTATCAGATTGCGCAAAACAGCATAATCAAGAATCGCATTAAGGCATTGATAGCTTTTCGTTAATGTGCTGTACGAATAACTCTCCGACAGCTCGTCAATCCATTCCTGCACAGAATCCGGTTCCAGTTCATCTACGGCGTACTGCCCGAAGCGAGGGAGGATCTGATGCAGAACCGTTGATTCTATCCGATCATAGGCGCTGCGCTTGACGGCTTTGAATTTCATGCTCATCCATTTTTCAGTAACCGCTCCGATCAGCACTTTTTCTCTACTCGGCTGAACGCTGCGGTCATTCGGCGCAAGCAGCGTAAGCTGCACCCGTATTTCGCGTCTTTCAGAGACAATCTGTTCAGATAGGATCTGAACATCGCGGATCTGCAAGCCCGGCAAAAGCGACGAAATCATTTGTGTGTTCATGTTCTGGTTCTCCTTTTTAACTTTTGTTCTGCAATATAAAACCGCCCGAAGCTACAATCTCCGAGCGGTTATATCTAAAATGTCATGAAAGCGCTGCGATTTTTCTGTCTGTGCTGCAAACTTTCCGAAATAAAGGGCGGTCATTTCTGACCGCCCCTTCGTGATTGCTTTTAGTCTGCACTTTTTTGACGAGTGGCAGAGACTCCAACAAAAGGCTGCCTTTTTTCATGAGAGGCAGGAACTCCTAGAAAAAGACTGCTTTTCATCATGAGCAGCAGCGGCTCCTAGAGAAAGGCTGCACTTTTTTCATGAGCGGCAGCGGCTCCTAGTGATGAGCAATCAAACACCAGTGAGAATTGCACAACACAAAGTGCAATCGTCCTCGTGCTTATTATAACACGTTTCTGAGAATCTGTCAATATTTTGCCTTCAAAAAAAGAAAAAATGCCGTTCGCACCGCGCTCTGAACCACGCCGCCCTACTTGACAGCGCCGCAATATAAATCAATGCAAACTGAATTTTTCAAAAAAAGCAGCCCCTAGTATTTTGTATTACTTAGAGTAAAACAATATTTTCTTATTCTTTGAAGGAAAGAATTATTTGTGTCTATAATAAGAATCTCATTTTCAGGACTACCCCTCCCGAAAAAAGGACTTGACAGCACACCCAAAGTATGATATACTGAATTTGTAGTTGAATGCTTTACAGATCTTACATCCTCTGTAAGCACACCGAAGAAGCCGCGCTCCCACAACGGCTTCTTCTTTTTTATTGTTCCATACATGCGCTGCACAATGAAATAAAGGTTATCAACATAGACATTCTTATTTTCCCGTGAAAAGCGACGCTGTTTATAGATCATCTTCCGGTCGCAGAGTTCCTGCACGGTTGCAATGACCGTTTCTCGCTTCATGCCGAGCTGGCGGCTCATATCATTATAGCTGTTCCAAGAGCGCCCCAGACGCACGCTGTGGGCTTTGCAGAGGAACAGGTATACCACGAGCTGACGAGGACACAGCGTGCCGCTAAAAGCCTGTTTGGGGCAAACAAAGAAGAAGCAGTCGGAAACCGGCTGCTTCTTTACACAGTAAATGTTAGTTGAAAGGGAACGATCCTCCCGGATCGTCCGGATCGGCTTACCCACCAATTCCTTTTGCATCAATTCTTGCAGTCCCTTTGCGACCGTCTGCACCGATCTGATGCCGCATGCAGCAGCGATTGTCGCCTGCTTCACTTTAATAGCATCTTCACCGTTCATCATTGTTTTACTGTTCAGGCTGCAAAGGTAGGCGTAAATGCAAAGTGCTGTGTTTGACAAACCGATTGAGAAGATTTGATTGCTTAATTTGATGCGGTGCATGACGAATTCTCCTTTCATTTTATTTGGTTATGCTCTTTTCCCTTAAATCCGATCAGATCATCCACGGAAACACCGCAGTATTCCGCGATTGCTGTGATCTTGTCAATAGACGGAAGAAAGCCATTCCGCATATTGTAGATCATTGCCGGGCTGATGCCGCTGCGCTTGCAAAGTGCTTCCAATGCAATATTACGCTTTTGGCATTCAGCGCGGATATTCTTTTCAAGATTTGCTTTTATAGTTTCTTTATCCATTAGCACGCCTTTCTCTTGACACCTTTAGAAATATAGGCTATAATAATATCAGTGAATTTTCTGATACCCGTACCGGCTGAAATACGCTTCAATGTCGGTTGTATGATTACCAAGCCGTAATACGCTGCGCATATCTTCGTCATAGACTTCTGATTCCAGTTCGTATTTCACTATTCTAGTGACTTCTTCGATACAGAAATGAAATCTATCTTCTGTCAGTTTTTCTTTCAGCCAACCGATATAACAGGCAAATCTCGGTTCTTCCGGCATCTTTCCGATTTCCAGCGCACCGACATTTGCATATTCATCAGTTTTGTCCGGATTAAAAGAACATCCGTAAACGATAGGGCTGCTGTTATTCCAGAAAAAATACTGGTATTCGTCATCCTTGTCGGTATGTCCGACAGTAAAGCTGTATCCGTTTTGGAGTAATGTGTTTTCTAAAAGTTGTATAATCTTTTCCATAATATTCCTTTCTTTCGGAGGTTGTATCATGTTTTCAGCATTTTCTCAGGAGCTAAAAAAGTCAATTCGTGCTAGCGAGGTTCGGAATTATAAAGATGAATTTCTCTGCCTTAATCCTAACTGCACTGCCAGATTCACCCTGCGCGCAGTAAACAGTTCATCTGTCACTCCGCATTTTGCTTGTTTACCGAATTACCCTCATGATCCGAATTGCCTATTTGGTATATCGGATACTGGCAGCACAAAAGATGACAATTATATCAAAAGTGATTTAGAAACTATCCTTAATCCTTCGACAACATCGAATAGTACAAGCAGCGTGCAGACAAAACTTTCTTCAAACAATGCGGCACAACCACGGAAATATATCAGAACGGCAAACCAATTATTGCGGTATTGTCTTGCGCATGATCTAACAACTGAGTATACCGAGGGATTAACCGTAGATGATATTATCCTTGATTCCAGAAACTTGCTTGATAACGGAAATTATAAGGGCATCGAAGGAATCAGATTGATTTCCGGACAAACAGTAGAATACTGCGAAAGCGAAGGCTATATCAAAATTGATATATCAACACGCACAAGTACAAACAAACGTATTTTCTTAACAGCGATAGCCTATATGCCGAAAGATCAAATCGTTGAAATCAGACGGTACCTTTTTAATTCTCCGCCCAGAAGGTTTTCTGGTCATCCGATTGCCGTTCTCGGAGAATGGAAGAAAGATAAGGATTATCAGATTTCATGTACTGTAGTGAAAAAAACAAACGTGATATACAGATTCGTACATGAATAACTGCAAAAGTTGTACTTTCTAATTTGTTTTCTCTGCGAAAATAAGCTCCAATGGAGTCCAACTATTTGCAGCTCATTGCTTCGCGTTCGACTGCAAATTCAGGATCATCGTATCGCGCTAAGGCTTCTTGTATGAGCTTAGTGTCCACACGCTCAACCCATTGCTCCGCTGGCTCCTCAAAATGCTCGTCATTCAGCCGCATAGTCAGCATTTCTTTCGGAAGCATACACAACATCCGGATTGTTTCAATCTTGTCAGCATCGTTCTGATATAAAATCGCTTCTACAATCTTTTTCACGCTTTCACTCCTTCCGTAATTCTTTTCGTATAATCATATCTTGTGAGGAATAATAGTTATGCTTCAATGCAAAATGCGAAATAGCATTCCGAAGCGGAATCGGGTAGATTATTCATATCTGTAAAAGAGAATGGTATAGCAAATCTTTTGGCTTTTCCAAAGCTATGCGTATAATACACGCTGCTGCACAATAATCCGTTCTGGTTCAGAACCTCTTTCACGCGCGATTCCGCATCTTTAACAGAGAGAAAAGAAATTATTTCTTCAAGAACGATATTATCATCTTCAAAGCAGTTCGTAATCCGTTCCCAGTTTTCGATCACAAAATAATACAGTACATTGGGTTTAAGACTATTCTTTTTCGTGTAAGTAATCATTTCTTCACACAAATCACTATAATTCATTTACACACCTCCTGGAATTCACGCAGCCACCTTTCCTTGCTGTTCTTGAACACAGCAGACTTTCCTTTTATTCATGATGTTGCAATGCATCAACGAGAAATTGGTACACATTTACTTCGTCTTTTGTTGCAGTTCCAGAGTCGATCTTCCTGCGAAGTGCATCAGATTTTTCATTTAGATCAACTTTTGCATCTGTCGAAAAATCTACATACTCAAGCATCGCCCAGAGATACTCATTTGATATTTCATCTGCCGCTTTGGATGCTTCAAACGCCATTTGGTTGAAGTCATTGTTGCATCGGGCGATACACCATCGTGCTCGTTGAATTAGTCTGATCTCTTCAAAACCGACTGTATCATCCAGAAGGAAATGCAAATCATCCTCTTTTACTGCGACGGTAGCGACAGCTTTATATGTGAAATCTTCACTTGAATATGCAACGAGCTTCAGCTTCACTCCGATTTCTGTACGATCATCTGTAAAGCCGGTCAAGATACTGTTTTTAGGCACAATATACTCTGTCATGTCCGCCAGATTCACAGCAGTAATATCTTCCACAGCTAAGTAAATATGTTCCCGCTCCGAGAGCGTATCGCGGATATACTTATAAATCTTCGACTCTATACTCATACAAATCCTCACTTTCAGGATCAATGATAATTACCGTTTCTGATACGGACTGCAAGGTGTTTTCCGTTTCCTGCCTTGCTGTCAAAGCCATACCGGAAGGCTGTGTGTCAGTATGGAAACCATAGCCTTTTCCGGACTGACCAATCACAAACCCGTTCGGCTTATCAGAAACAATACGTTCGATCAAGTTTATATTTTGCATCTGATCGGATGCACCGAAATACAATTCATTATTCATCATTTGTATCCTTTCTGAAATTTTCTGAAATGCTGTTTTATTCTTCGTCCTCGACTTGGTATTGACTTAGTTCGCTGGCAAAGAACAATCCACAAGTAGGGCATTCGGCTGAATAGACTATTTCTTCAGCAAAACAGATTGTCCAATTCAATTCGTATTTTCCACATTTGGGGCAGAATTTGCAGTCCTGTTTTTGTATATTATATTTCATTCTCTTTCATTCTCCTCCTGTGATTCATCATAATAACAGTTTTTGTCGCAGTATCGAGTAAGTTTCTCCATACGCTCATCCTCTGCTTTGCTTGGCAGCTTCTCGGTTTGAGCAAAGCTGTTCGTTAAAGTCTTTGCACTTAGAGGGCAGGATCCGAACAGTATAGCCTTTGACGGACAACTTTTGTGCGATCAGCTTTGCAGCAGCAAGCCCGGCTTCATCATTGTCCAGACAGAGCGTAATGTCCTTGCATTTGGGATGCTCAGACAAATAGTGTATCAATGCAGCATCGGCTGTTCCGCCGAGCGACAGCCGGGTATGTACTTTCCATGCATCCGGCTTGCCGGTAATTTCATTGACTAATGTTGCATGGCTCATTGCGTCGATTGGTGATTCAAACACGATCAGCTTTTCAGGGTTCGTGCCTTCCATGCAGAAGCTGAACCGTTTATCGGATCCGCTGCACTCGCCTCGATATTGCTTGCCCGTAATGGTACCGCGCATAGCGCCGTATTTCGGCGTTCCTGCTTTATCCATGCCAACGAATACAACATTGCCGCGCTCATCCTGATAGATTTTCTTCTCCTTCATCATTGCCGTAACAATCGCAGGAGCTATGCATCTGGTATTTGTGAGGTACGCATAAGCCCGATTGTATTTACCTGATACAGGCGGCGGAAGCGCAACGGCTTTATTGTCATTTGCCCTGAACTCTGTATCTGCTGCAATTTGATCGGTATGCGGTATCTCACCGCACAGCTCACAAACCGCTTCTTGGAAGCTCTTTCCGTACACATTCTGGATAAAAGAAATCGTATCGTGACCGGTTGATCCGTCCGACCAGCGCTTCCAGCCTTTCCGATCAGAGAAAACAGACAGGCTCGACAGATCACCGGCATGCTTTTGAGCGACCTTGATCTTATAACTTCCACCGGCATGAATCAGCGAATATCCCTTTGAGGTCAAATAATCGACCATATCCACGCCTTGCGCTCTGCGCAGCATATCGTCTGTGATTTTCATAGCATATCCTTTCTGTAATGATTGGCTCATACAGACGTACAGAGCTAGTCCCGTTCTGTACGTCCGTTTTTTCTTTCTTTGATAAGCCGTATAAAATAGACTATCGAAACAATAAGAGCTGCAACTGAAACAATCAGCAAGATCACTTGTAAAGCAATGATACTTGTGAAATCAATCAAGAAAACACCTATCTGACTGATAATTGTGCTGCCCCAGAATATCCTCGCCGTTTTGGTATTCATTTTACTATTCAGGCAGAACAGCGCAATGCAAACGGCACATATCAGAATCAGGACAAAATTCAATGTCTGATCCGTCATAGTGCATCCCTCCTGTCACTTGGATTTATGAAATTCAAATTTCGTATTCTGATTCTCCTTATCAAGCACAAGGTATGCATCAAAGGTTTTCTCGGGATCCTTTTTGGATTTGAACCCCCTGATTAAGCCGGTTCTGCCATTCTGAATCAGCATCCGGATTTGAGAATCTGTAATCTTCTTTCCACAGATCTCTTTGCTGACCGCAAAGCGGCATCCTGCTCCGTCCTTGAATATCCCGTGCAGGAATAACCGAATGACACCGGACGGATCGGCTTTCCGCAGATCGGACAATTAAGATCCGTATTCATGTCAAACTCAATGTTTCCGGTCTCAGGATCCACAATGAGATACGCAGAAAAGGTTTTGCCCGGATTCTTTTTAGATTTGAAACCTTCAATCAAGCCGGTTCTGCCGTCCTCAATCAGTTGCCGGATCACCTTTTCAGAGAGCTTAACGCCGCACAACGGATTGCTGAAAGCAAACTTGCAGCCGTCGCCCTCTTTGGTATAGCCGGAGCATCCGTATCCGAACTTCGTTTGTCGGATTTGCTTTCCGCAAACAGGGCATTTCATACCTTGTTCGGCAGAAGAAAGAAAATGATTTGCTTTGTCCCCGGCGATTGCTGCATACCATTCCTGTGCTGTTCGTTTCATATCTTCAATAAAAACATGGTAATCTTCTTTACCTAGTGCAATATTGTTCAGCCGCATCTCCCATTCGCCCGTCAGCTCTGCCGACTTAATATCCGGGATCGGCAGCTTTTCAATGAGCCAAAAGCCCTTTTCAGTCGGAATGATAGACTTTCCTTTCTTAGCGATCATCCCTTTCTCAAACAAGCCCTTAATGATTGCAGCTCGTGTCGCATCCGTACCGAGACCTTTCATTTGCAGTTTCATGAGAGTGCGTGTTTCTTCGTCCTCGATGTTCTGCCCGGCAAGCTCCATTGCTGCAAGCAAATCGGCTTCCGTGTATCTTTTCGGCGGCTCGGTTTCTCCTTGCTTGATCTGATACTCGCCGGAAAGCTGTTCATCCTGTGTAAGCGCAGGGAGCGACTTCTTGTTCACGGGCATAGCATCAACGGAATACCACCCCGGAACGGCTATCACACTTCCGCTTGCCTGAAACAAAACGTCATTAACGCTGATCGTTACCGTTGAATAGCGAGAGCGGTTCTGCTTTCGCAAATGATCCGTAAACGCCATAAGCGGCAAATTCGTTGCATTTTCTTTTTCGTACTGAAAATATCTTGTCAGCGCATCCTTGACTGCCGAAAGCTGTGTCTCTCCGTCCCATTTTTCAGAACGGAAGATTACTTTTTCCGGTTTCTTCGGAAGCTGCGATTTGTATTCCTGCACATCCTTATTGCGGATCTCTGCAACTGGTTTTTCGTCTATGAGATTCTCCTGCGATTCAGCCGGGAGAGACGAAACAGCCGAAGCCGTTGAAATAGACATTTCTCCGGAGCGAACTGCCTGCTGCACTTCTTCAATTCCGTTATGAAGAATATTCTCGATCTTTCCGACTTGTGCTGCGGAAACCTTTAATGTCGATGCAATCCGTTCACGCATTCTTCCCGGAACACCCTTCCCGGCTGCATCCAGCTCCCGGAGCGTTTGTTCAAGAACTTCATATTGCCGAAGGAACTCAGGATCCGACATTCTTCTGCTCGTCGCATTCAGCATAATCAAGTCAAGCACGGTTTCAGCCTTTGTTTTGGTTCCGGCAACAAAGCAAGGAACCACTTGGGAGGAATATCTCCCCTGCTGTACCAGATATTGAATTGCCGAAAATCTCCGGTGTCCGGAAATAATCAGGTATTGACCGGGATGCTCTGCATCTTCATTGACAACAAGATTATGTTTTAAGCCCTGCCGCTCAATGTCCTCTGCAAGCAGCTCAATATCTGAGATCGAATAGAAATTATCTTCCGAGGGATGCAGATTGTCAATCGGCAGCATCGAAAGATTATCTTTGAAGCTGTCACTATTGACAGCTTGCAGATCACCGACAATCGCAATGTCTAGTTTTCGTTTCGCCATAATGCTAAGACCTCCTATCTCAATTCGCAGTAGATTACTTTTTCCTGCTGATCCGGATCTGTTTCTGTTATCTGCACAACGCGATCCGGATCGTCGCTGAAAGCCGAAGATCCGAAATAGACCTTTCGGATTTGTCTGCTGCCATATCGAAAAGCAATGGCACGAGCAGAAACGCTCACAAGCCGATATTGAGAAATCAACCGCCATTCTCCGACCGGGACACCGTTAATACAGAGCTGATTATCTCTGACCGCCAGCTCCTTTGATGCATCCGGATCCATGATCTGATTCATCAAAGGCAGCAGTTTGTTTTTTGCGATTCCAAGATATTCGTCCTCCGGCGAAATTCGCCGCAGCTTATTGTCTGCATGAGTAACGTAATTCATATCATCACCTCTGAAATGATTTGATCTAGCAAATTGCTGTACCCTTGCGGATCACTTCTGCTGCAAGCCGGTCAAAGCACTTTGCCGGTTCCAGCCAGCCCATGTATTCCGCAGCCGTCATTCGATAATTGATGCTGTTGCAGATAATCTTACTTTGCGGAATAATCGTGTCAAACACTTTCGCGCCGAGCTGGTGCCGGATCAGATCCAGCATTTCCACATCGGCGCTGTTCTTCCGATCAAAGCGCGTCACCAGCGCTCCAAGAAATACTGTTTCACTACGGCTGATACGAAAACGGCGAGACCGTCCTCAAGGATGTCTCGTTCACGGCAAAGCAGGGTGCGGTCACGGCGCTGGTCGGTCCCTCCGGCGGCGGCAAAACGACCGTCTCCCGTCTGGCGGCGCGCTTCTGGGATATCACAAAGGGCAGAATCACGGTCGGCGGCATGGATATCTCGCAGGTCGATCCCGAAGCGCTGATGTCGCTCTATTCCATCGTTTTTCAGGATGTCACGCTGTTCAATAATTCGATCATGGAGAATATCCGCATCGGCAAGCCGGACGCGACCGATGAAGAAGTTATTGCGGCGGCAAAGCTCGCAAACGTCGATGAATTTGCAGAAAAGCTGCCGGAGAAGTGGAACAGCCTGATCGGCGAAAACGGCTGCGAGCTTTCGGGCGGCGAACGGCAGCGCATCTCGATCGCGCGCGCATTCCTCAAGGATGCACCGATCATCCTGCTGGATGAAGCAACCGCCTCGCTCGACGTCGAGAATGAGACGCTGATTCAGTCCGCACTCTCCCGCCTGATCGCCGATAAAACGGTTCTGGTCATCGCACACAGGATGCGCACCGTCGCCGGTGCCGATCAGGTCGTCGTGCTGTCCGGCGGCAATGTTGCGGAATCCGGAACGCCTGCCGCACTGATGCAGCAGAACGGCATCTTTGCACACATGACGCATCTCCAGACAGAAAGCACCGAATGGGCGCTCACCTGAGGAACCGCTGAATAAAGTGCCTCCGGCGGATTGGGAATGGGGGCTCCTCGCCCCCAAACAATGCTAACAACTTAAAGCGCACACGGCGAAGAACACCGCTGCGGAATGCATGCGCATGCTTCCGGCTGCCCGAGGCGATCAGGCGGTAAATGCCGAAATAGCAGAGCCCCTCCAGCGAAATCCCGATCAGACCGAGAAATGCTGACCAGAAAAGCGTCGCATCGGAAAGCACCAGAAATTGCGAGAGCTTTTTTTCCAGTCCGGACAGGCTGCTGTCACGGACACCGTATCCGAGAATCCAGTCGCTGACGAATACCGTGCAGCCCGCAAGCAGCCCGATCGTCAGCAGCTTGCGGATGCGCTTCCAATCCAGCGTATCATCAAAAATATCCATATATCCTCCTTATCCGCAGACAAGCTGCACAATGCCGCCGACACCCAGCCCGACAATCACCGCAAATGCAAGCCCCGGAAAGATCGCACCTTTGAGATGAAACCGCTTCTGATGATAGGCTTTGTCCATATGCTCTGTGCCGGGCAGGCGAAAGCATTTCATATTTGCAAACAGCACCCAGTCAAGGAAAAATGTATCGTAGGCGCCGATCCATGCCATCATGCCGAAGCCGAACAGAAAACCGCTCCCGAAGCCCTTTGCTCCGGCAAGCAGTGCGCAGATCACAATGATCGTGCAGAACAGCATCAGCCCCGTACACTTTGCCAGAATGACCTTCTGCGATTTTGCGGAAACATCCTGCTTTTCATGCGTTTTGAAGTATTCCGCCTGAATGTCGGGCGGATAGTTGTGGATACCGGCAGCGCTCTCCTTTTTGCGGATTCCGGCAAAGACGAGCGCCGTGAAGAGCGCGGAAAATGCGAGCAGCTCGGCTGCAATTACGCACCAGTTCATAGCATCACGTTCCTTTCTCTTTGAAGTTTGCGTAGGCTAACTACATTATAGCATATTATCTGCCATTTTTCAAGTGGATAAATGATACTTATATCTATGGCTCCGCAATTCATTTATACAAATATTTGTAATTCTATTGACAGATTCCGTGCAGTGTGCTATAATAGTTTTAGCATTTATTTTTTAGACAAATGCATCTGACATTTCATCAAAGGAGGGTTTCTCATGTATTGCAGACATTGCGGAACAGAAATTCCGGAGGGGACAAATACCTGTCCGTCCTGCGGAAAGGACACCTCGCCCGTCCGGGCAGCAAGCATACCGGCAGCGGATCCGAAAGAGCTTGTTCAGAAGGCTGCAACCGCCGCCGCACCCCTGCCGCTTGCACTGATCGCGCGCATCGCGGTGATCGCAGCGCTGCTGTGCTTCTTCCTGCCGTTCGTCATGGTCTCCTGCAACGGCGATAAAAGCGTTTCGGCATCCTATTCCGGCTTTGAGATGATCACGAAGATCGGCGCAGATGATGACGAGCTGCTCTCTCAGGACAGCTCCAAAGCCAAAGCGAATATTTTTGTATTCGGCGCGTTTGCCTGCGGCGTTGTATCCGCGGTCTTCATGTTCGTGAAGAAGGATAAGCAGAAGCTCGCAGCCGCGCTCAGCGCAATTTCGGCAGCCGCGCTGCTGCTCTTCCGCATGACCTTCCGCATGTATTACGGGCTCAATGATTCAGAGTACAAAAAGTACATTGACGTCAAGACCAAATTCGGGCTGATACTTTGTATTCTGTTCTTCTTAGCGGCAGCCGCTGCCTGTCTGATGGAGACAATGAATGCACAGGCTCCGGCTGCAATACCGGAGGCACCGGCACCTCTGCCGGATAAGCCTGCGGAATATCCGCCTGCAATCCCTTCGCCGGAGATTCCGCCGATGCCGGATACACCGCCTGAACCGCAGACGCCGCCTACGCCGGAAGCACCGCCTGAACCGGAAGTTCCGCCGCAGGATCCGGAATCGCCTTCTGATCCGCCGGCAGAATGAATTAGGCAGGGCAACAGCATTTGCTTCTGTAGGTGCCTAAGGCGGATCTATAGCGGAGTCCAGAGGACGAAGTCCTCTGGCAGGGGCTTGGGGACGGAGTCCCCATTACAAATGCATCGCAGATACCTATAAAAAGTAATTGCCGCAGCCGTGATGAATCCGGCAAAAGCACTTGACATCTGAAAAAAACTGTGCTATAATCAAAACATATAGAGAATCAGGCAAACCATATTGACTTACAGGGGTATTCACCGTTTCTGATGATAATGCGGTCAATCCCTGTAAACGCAAGGTTTCGCCTGAACCGAAGCTGTAGAATCAGGGCAGCCGCATTTTGGGGAATGCGGCTGCCTTTTTGCATATCATCAGAACTTGAAACTGTACCGCCAGAGGGTACGCGCAGGAGCAGGTAAGGAGGGATGCAGAAGAATCCGGCGCTGAGAACGAACATTGTGATTTCAGGGGGAAATCGCAAAAGCGGAGAAAAACATATAAACCGCTTTCTATTGGGAGGATATACGAAAATGCGAAAAAAACTATTTTCGGTCATGTCAGCCTTGATGCTGGCAGCCACGGCATTGCCGCAGAGTTTCCATCTGGAAGCGGCAGCAGCCGAAAAAATCAAAATCATGCCGCTCGGTGATTCGATCACCTTCGGCATGGCAGATGAGGGCGGCTACAGAAAATATCTGTGGCAGATCCTCAGGGAAAAGGGATACATGGATATCGACTTTGTCGGACCGGAGGGCTCTGAGAGCGCGACGTTCAATTACAACGGCACACCGGTCACCTACGACGACAATCACGCAGGCTACAGCGGCTACACAATCGTCAACCGTCCGGGCGGATGGTTCGGTCAGCTCAACGGCATTCTGGAAACGATGCAGAGCGGCGATTATATCACCAAATATGCACCGGATATCATTCTGCTGCAAATCGGCACGAACGATATCAACAACGGCGCCCTGAACAGCACCGAAAACGATCTGCACACCCTGCTTGATTATCTTTGCGAAAAGCGTCCGCAGGACGGCGTCATTTTCATGACAACCATTCCCGATCTCGGCGGCAATCTCGGCTGGGCAGGCGGCGACAAGATCGCCGACATCGCTTCGTATAACAAGATTGTCAAAAAGGTCGCGGACGAATACAGCAGCAAGAACGTCGTCTTTGCCGATATCCACAGTGTCATCAATGCTTCGTCGGATCTTGCCGACGGTGTCCATCCGAACGCAGGCGGATATGAGAAAATGGCAAAATACTGGGCTGAACAATTAGACGGTTATCTCAGCGGCGCAGCATCGCCCGGCGGAAAAACCGTCACCGAACTGATCGTTGGCGACGTCAACAAGGACGGCGTCATCAGCGCGGCGGATCTTTCCCTGATGAAACAGGGCATCCGCGCGGAAAACAAGGATACTGATTTTATCAAGCGTGCCGATGTGAATAACAGCGGCCTCGTCAACAAGCTCGATGCCGAAATGATGCAGAAATATCTGCTCGGCAGAATGAGCAAATTCGAACAGGGCGAAATCGAAGTCGTCATTCCGCCCGATCCACCGAAGGAAAACAAGTGGGATACCTATCAGGAGACTGCCGATGCGCGTTATCTCCAGTTCTATAAGGATTCGATCTACAGCATGGGCAATACCAGCCGGCTTGTCAAGAAGCTGGAAGCCGCGGAAAACGGCGAAAAGCTGACTATGGCATATCTCGGCGGCTCGATCACCGAAATGGGCAAGTATACCACACCGTTCTCCGCATACGTCAAGCAGACCTTCGCAAAGGGCGGCTTCACCGAGGTCAATGCAGGTCTTTCCGGTACCTCGTCCGTTGTCGGACTGGTCCGCAGCGAGCCGAATGTCGTCTTGAAGAATCCGGATATCGTATTCGTGGAATTCTCGGTCAATGACCACAAGGATATCATGTACAAAAAGTGCTTCGAGAGCGTGATCAAGCGCTTCCTCGATCTCCCGAATGAACCGGCAGTCATCATCCTGATCCACCGCGCAAGAAGCGGCTTCTCCAGTCAGGCACAGATGGTTCCGGTCGGTGAGAATTTCGATATCCCGATCATCAGCATGGATAATGCACTGACCAAGGCATTCAACAGTGGTCTGCTGACACTGAATGACTACTTCACGGACGACTACCATCCGCATGACAAGGGCGGCAAGCTCGTCTCGGACTGCCTGAGCTATTTCTTCCGTCAGGCGATGAGAACCGAGAACCGCTCGGATTCCTACACCGTTCCGTCAAAGGCGGTTTACGGCACCGAATACGAGAACTGCGAATACATCAATCCGAAGAACATGAGCGGCTTCAATGCAGGCTCGTGGACCGCAGGCGGCGGCTATAACGGCGGTCAGATTCTCCCGTATTCATATACGCTCAACGGCGGCAGCCCGATGTCCTTCAAGGCTGAGGGCAAGGGACTGATCATCGTCTTCAAGGCGAACAGCTCCGGCATGGGCAGCATCAATGTCACCGTCAACGGCAAGACCACAAAGGTCAACGGCAACAAACAATATTGCTGGGGCGGTCCGGATGCCGAGCTTGGCTATTATCAGGATACCACAGGCGAACTGAATGTGTCGATCTCCGGCAGCGGTCAGTTCACAATCTGGGGCATCGGTCTTATCAAATAAGACTTTCACACGCAAATACATGAAAGAATCAGCACTGCAACCCCTTCTGCGGTGCTGATTCTTTTTCTGTCATATTCAATTTTCTATTTGCTATTTCCGGCATCATGTGCTATAAGCGGGGAGCCCCCGCGGGCTTTTCCTAAAGCTCTCCGGAAAGAAATCCGCTTCGGAAAGGCTCCTTCTCTCCGGTTGCTATTTGCCTGATATTGTGCTATAATATTCATAATCAGCGGCGGAGAAGCCGCAGGAAGAAAGGGGTTATCATTATGGCAAAGGTATTGCTCATCAACGGCAGTCCGCATCCGCAGGGATGTACCGCGGAGGCACTCAAAGAGGTTCAGCGCACACTGGAATCCGAGGGCATTGAAACCGAGCTGATTCAGGTCGGAAATAAAAATATCCGCGGATGTATCTCCTGCAACAAATGCAGCGAGCTCGGAAAATGCGTCTTTGACAATGATCTCGTCAACGAGACTGCACCGAAATTTGAAGCCGCCAGCGGCATTGTGATTGGCAGTCCGGTCTATTACGGCTCACCGAACGGCACGATGCTTTCATTTCTCGACAGACTGTTTTACAGCACGCCGTTTTCCAAGCATATGAAGGTCGGTGCCGCGGTGGTGAGCTGCCGCAGAGGCGGAAATACTGCCTCCTTTGATGTGCTGAACAAATACTTCACGATCAGCAGCATGCCGGTCGTCTCCAGTACCTACTGGAATCAGGTTCACGGCTTTACGGCAGAGGATGTCCGCAAGGATCTCGAGGGCTTGCAGACGATGCGCAATCTCGGCAGAAATATGGCGTTCCTGATCCGTGCGATTGCCGATGCAAAGGCGGCATACGGTCTGCCGGAGCCGGAGCGCGGTTCCTTCACCAGCTTCCCAGACGGGCTGGAATGATCCGGCAGTCCATTCAAACGAAAACCGCCGCAGGTTCACACAAAGCCTGCGGCGGTATTATTGCTATGAATTAGCAAACGCTAACCAAGCATCAAATAAATTCGGAGACCGTCATGGAAAGCACGGATCTCCCCTTTTGCAGCAGTGATTCATAGGTTTCGGTGCAGCGCTTATACTGCGCAAAGCGTTTTCTGCATGCCTGCTCGTCGCCGTAAACCTTCCAGCATCCGACGCACTTGTAGCCGCATGCCTTCTGCTCCATAAAGCCGGAGACATCCTCGGGCGGATATCCGAGAAACAGCCCGATTTCATGCGGAAAATCGGTATCGCTCCTGAGCCGCTTCATCAGCTCGACGATGCAGTGCTCTGAGGTTTTCGCGGTATAGCCGCAGCGCTTCAGGATCGCATCGGCAGAGGCATTCCGCAGATCCGCAGAGAGATGCGAGGGGCGATAGACATACATCAGCGCATGCTTTTTCTGATAGCGCAGCGGCAGAATGCGGACGCCCTTTTTGCCGAGCAGCCGGTTCCAGTGCCGGACGGCTTCGCGCATATCCTCGGCGGTTTCATAGCAGCACCGGAACAGATTGCCTGTCTTGATGCCTGCAAGCGTCGGGGAACAGTTCCGGATCATTGTTTCTTCTGACATATCGAATCACTCCCTGTTTTTCATGATGATGGATGAATACGCTTCAATAAAAACTGCGCCGTCAGACCGGTAAAAAGTCCTGCAAGCGAACCGCTGACGAGCAGCAGCGGCAGATACGCCGCAACGCTGACTGTCCGCATGACAGCGATCGCCGCCGCAATCTGTCCGCAGTTGTGGAACATCGCACCGATGATGCTGCAAAGCCAGATCTGCTTTTCGGGCAGGATTTTCCGCAGCAGCAGCATCCCGAGCAGACAGCAGACCGCACCGCAGGCGGAATAAAGCAGCGCAGAGGGATTGCCGCCGAACACGGCACCCAGTATCACGCGCACCGCAACGATCATTGCGGTCTCATAGGGGCGGTAGCGGAACACTGCATAAACCGTGACGATATTCGCAAGCCCGAGCTTGATGCCGGGAATCGGAAACGGATTCGGGATGCGCATTTCGATCACAAACATAATGAGCGCGACCGCCGCGAGCAATCCCAGCTCTGCAAGACGTCTCGTTTTCATGCCGCACCTTCCTCCGCAAACCGGACAATCAGCTTGTGCGGCAGACAGACCAGCGGCAGATGCTCCGATTTGAGCGTCCCCATTCTGACGCAGGTCTGATCGGGACAGTCGGCTGTCTCCACGCGCACCGTACCGTCCTCGATGACAACGCTATTATATCCGCCGTCCGCTGCCGGAATCCGTATGCTCTGATTTTCCGCCGTATTGAGATTAAAGGTATAGAGCAGCTTCCCGTCCTGCACGATCTCGATGCGGTTTTCGGGCGTTTTCCGCAGAATATAAACGGAAAGAATCACCGCGATGAGAAACACCGCCGCCGCTGCTGCCGCAATGATTTTAGCCTGCTTCGTCATGTCCGATCACCCTGCTCTGCACATCTCTTTTCGGCTGAAAACCGGAAGCGATGCCGTCCGTCAGCAGCACCTCGCCGTCCGCCGTGACAAGGATCATCTCAAAGCCGCCGGTTCTGCGCCAGTGCGCGACGGCTTCCTCTGTCCCCTCAACGAAAAGCGCCGTCGAAAGCGCATCGCATTCCGCGCCGCAGTCCCCGATCACCGTCACGGAAACAAGCCCGTTTCCGGCAGGCTTCCCTGTCTCCGGATCGAGAATATGCCAGTAGCGCTGCCCGTCGTCACCGGTAAAATAGCGCTCATAATTGCCGGACGTTATGACAGCTTTTTCGGTAACGGCTATCGTCCCGAGAAGCTGCTCCGGCGCAAAGGGATCGGTCACGCCAACCGTCCACGCGCTGCCGTCCGGCTTTGTCCCGAGCGCCTGCACATTTCCGCCGAGGCTGATAATGCCCGAGGTCACGCCGTGCTGCTGATAGATCTCCATGACCGCATCGCCGGTGTAGCCCTTTGCTACCGCGCCGAGGTCAATTTCGGTTTCCGGCGGCAGCGTGACGGTATTGCCGTTTCTAACGATCAGACTGTCATCACAGAGCGGCAGCAGCTCGGCAAGCGTGCTGTCCGCAGGCACATGATATTCCCCTGTTGTAAAGCCCCATGCACGCAGCACGGGATAAAGCGAAATGCAGAGCGCACCGCCGCTCTCCTGCCCGATTTTTGCAGCAGTATCGAGGATATTCCGCGTATCATCCGAGACTGTGACCGCACCCCCTGCCGCATGATTGAGCGCATAGAGATCGCTGCCGCTGTCCGTGACCGAAAGCGTATGCTCCAGCGCGGTGATGCGCGCCTCCGCCTCCCTGACGGCAGCCTCGGCATTCTTGCCGTAAGCCTTGAGATTCATATAGGTATCCATCGCAAACAGATCGGCGGCAAAGAGCGCATCGCTCTGATCCTGTGCAGGCTCACCGCAGCCTGTCAGCAGCACCGCAGAGAGCAGCGCCGCCGCAAAATGCCTGAATTTCATGCAGGTTCACTCCTTATCCTGATTCAGTCTGATTATACCATATTCCAATAAAATGCGCAACCCGACTGTGTTCAGGCGGGGAGAAAGGAGCTGCGTAAATGCGTGAAGCTGCCGAAATGCACGGTTACGCACATTTCAGCGGCTTCACTTCATACATAAACTGGATTTGTATTCACCGCGGAGATCTTAAATCCGCGCAGAATCGAGCGCAGCGCGCACGGCAGCCATAATGCCGTCTGAGCTGCAGGTCGCCCCGGTGCAGGCATCCACTTCGGTTGACTGCGTGTCGAGGATCGCGGGGAATACGACATTTTTCGCATCAATGAAATATAACTCGTCGCTTTCCTCCGTCGAACCGGAAATATCAATGATGCGGTCATCCTGAATGGTCACCTGCACGATGATATCGCCGTCATAGCCGAAAGCCCTTCCGGTGAATGTGCCGTCCTGATAGATTTTCTGCGGAGCCGGTTCCTCGGGTTCTGCCGCAGGCTCCGGCGTACTCGGGGTAACGGGTGTTTCCGCTGCCTGTTCTGAATTTTCCGCGCTGTCCGCCGGGGATTCTTCCGCGGAGGATTCGGCAGCGGAGGATTCGGCTGTCGCCTCAGATCCATCTGTCGCAGCGGTGGCTGTGGTTTCGTCGGATCCCGGTTCATCGGAGGATGTTGTTGCAGATGTCTTGCCGGATTTCTTTTCAGATTTCGTTACATCCGTCTGCACAGCTTCCGTTTCCGCTGCCGCGGAGGATTCATCTGAAGATGCATTCCGCTGAGAATCCTCACTGATCTCCGC
>JAGKVC010000207.1 GCA_021152595.1 Clostridia bacterium | reverse complement strand
AACAATATGTTTCTGAAGTTTTAGCACCCCGAGTATTCCATGACATACCGTTGAATGTTTTGAATACCGGATTCTTTTCTCTCGTGAATGAGTACATTTCACAGAGTATGGAACAGCAAGCATATACGTCCGCGTTCTATTTCAATGAATCATTCATCACAAAAGCAGTATTGCCGGACAGCATCTATGCGAATGCTGCGTTATTCAATATCGGATATGCATTTGCAACACCATCGACCTGTAATTTCCTATTGGAGTTGAAGATTGAAGATATCTACAATAATGCAGTAAGAAATCCAGCAACCGGCTTGTACGAATTCATTCTGGATAAGAATACAAAATTTAATTTGAGTAATGGTAGTGTATACTCATTGGATTATGATATTCTGATTCATTCCGCTGACGGCAAAACGCAAAAGTTTTCCAAAATCTGCCGTGAAAAAAGCGGCGGCGAAACACAGACACCCTACTATGTTGCAATCGCTGCGTCCTTTCAGCAGATTTACAGCACCGGTGAAACGATCCGCGTAATCATGCTGGATGAAGCATTTGACAAAATGGATGAAGCAAGAATTGAAAGTATGCTGTCCTTTTTCAAAAAGCTGGATTTTCAGATTATCCTTGCAGCACCGACATCCAGACTGGAACTCATCGGAGAACAGGCTGATCAGATCATCATGATCCATACCGACAGCAGCCATTGCAGCTTTTCAGAGGAGTTTTCTTATGACGAATTATGAAAAGGATATCCTGAATGATCTGCTTGACCGCTATGAGCGAAGCAAGAGTTTTACAGGCGATAATAAGGTGAATCAGCAATTCACATCGAAGCTGGAAAAGTTATTTCCGAAATATGACGATGCTGCGGAATACGATCTGTTTCAGGCGGTCAGTGCTGCTGTATCAGCACTTGCGAAGCAGAAGTTTATCACCGTCAAGTATCGCAGAAACGGTGAACCATATAGTGTAACACTGAATACACAGGCTTTGGAGCAAATATATACAGCACTTGGAAGGAAGGCAAAAGCTGATATCCATGAGGAGCTTCGCAGCATATTGATACAATACCGCACGAAAAACGAAGTACTTTCAGCATATTGTGATGAGCAGTTTCAGCGTCTTTCAAAGAACAAAACGGTTGAACTTTTTGACGGTGATCTGCAACAGTATGAGAACATTCTGAAAGCAGTTTCGCAGATCATGGATATCCAGGAAGAAACATATATGCGTGATTTTTCCATTCGGGTATTCGGCGATTCCAAAGCATTTGAAAAGATACGAAGCAAGGTAATACGTCTGCTGTTCCGATACGGCGATTTTCCGGAGGAAGAATCCGTTTTAGAGGATTTGAATATAATCAAAAATCCCGGCCATGTCTACCTAAAGGGAAATGGAACAGTTACCGTTGCCGGACAGAAGATTGATTTATCTGTACTGAACGGCGACATCGCTTTCTCTTCTGATATGCTGAAACAAATTGAACAGATTCAAGTGACGGGAAACCGTGTTATTACAATCGAGAATCTGACGAGTTTTCATGCTTTTTCAGAACATGATATGCTTGCTGTCTATCTCGGCGGCTATCACAATACGCACCGCCGGAATCTGATCCGGATGATCTATGCACAGAATCCTGATTCGGCATACTATCACTATGGCGATATTGACGCCGGCGGATTTTATATTCTGCTGCATCTGCGAAAGAAAACAGGTGTTGCATTTCAACCGCATCACATGGATATAGAAACGCTGCAGCGATATGGAAAATACACGAAACCTTTGACAGAACATGACAAAAACCGCCTGAAAAAACTATTGGGCGGCGAGTTCGGAGAGACTGTTGCATATATGCTGAAGCATAACTGCAAATTGGAACAGGAAGCACTTGACTGAGGAATAATTTCAACGCATCATTTGGAGGTGCATACCATGCCGAGTTATCAGAAACTTGTGAGAGACAGAATACCGGAGATCATAGAAACCGCCGGCAAAAAGCCTGTTACACACATTCTTGCTGCTGACGAGTATCTTTCCGAGCTCGACCGCAAGCTAAACGAGGAATGCGCGGAGTATCAGGAGAGCAAGAGCCTTGAGGAACTGGCGGATATGCTGGAAGTGATGTATGCGATTGCAGAAGCACGCGGATATTCCGTTGCAGAACTCGAAGTGATACGAAAAAAGAAGGCTGCTGAACGCGGCGGATTCCGTGATCGAGTTTATCTTGATGGTGTGGAGAATCAAACATGAGAAACAATTATCATGCGGCATCCGGCAGCTCTGCTGAAGATCTGTTTATCGAGCTGTTTTCGGATACTTTTGGTGCTGAGAAAGCCGGATATCTCTATACACAGTATCACTTCTACGATATTTACCAGAACGAGCGCTTTGCTGATTTCTTTCTGGAAAGCGGCGGAAAGCGCATCGCGATTGAGATCGACGATGAAGCAAGCCACAATCCGACGCTGGTATCGCGCAACAAGTTTTATGATGATCTGCTGAAACAGAACAGCATGATTCATCTCGGCTGGGATGTGTACCGCTGGGCTGTCCGGCAGATGCAGATTCAGCCGGATACCGTTCGGGACGAACTGCGTGTTTTTCTCGGTTCCTGCCCACAATTTCATGAGATCGAAGACTATCTGCCGATGCAGCGCGGCAGTTCGATCGAGGGTACTGACCTCGAACTGAAAGAGCATCAGAAGCAGGCACTGGCAGCACTTCAATCCATGCGTGAAAAGCACGAAACGATTGCGCTTTTGTATCATGCAACCGGTACAGGCAAAACCGTCACAGCCGTCAGCGATGCAAAGGCTTTTGGAAAACGCACGCTGTTTCTGGCACATACCCGTGAGCTGGTTGAACAGGCTGCGGATACCTTTCGTGCGCTCTGGCATCCTGAACTGGTCGGCATTTATATGGACACCGTTAAGCAGCCGGATTCGTACATCGTCTGCGGCAGCATTCAGAGTGTTGCTTTGAATCTGGAGCAGTTTCATCCGGAAGACTTTGGTTATCTGATTATTGACGAAGCACATCATGCATCAGCTGAAACCTATCAGAAGGTTCTGCGATATTTCCGCCCTGCATTTACACTCGGTCTGACTGCTACACCGGAACGCGCCGACGATCAGAATATTCTTGACATTTTCAAGAATACCGCGCACCGTCTGGATATTCAGACAGCGGTTGAGATCGGGGAACTGGTACCGGTACGCTGCATCCGTATTCATACAAACATTGATCTGACAAAGGTGCGATTCAACAGCGTGCAGTATAATATTCGCGATCTGGAGAGCAAGATCTATGTGCCGGAACGGAATACGCTGATCGTGGATACCTTTATGGAATATGTCAGCAACAAACGCACCGTGATTTTCTGTGCCAGTGTCAGACATGCGGAGCAAATTGCAGAGATGATCCGGGCGCGCGGCGTTTCTGCGGCAGCGGTATCCGGCACTATGAAAGCATCAGAACGTCGAGAGTATCTTGTCAAATTTCAAAAGGGCGAGATCAAAGCGCTGTGTGCCTGTGATCTGCTGAATGAAGGCTGGGACTGTCCTGAAACAGAGGTGCTGTTCATGGCAAGACCGACCATGTCAAAAGTGCTTTATACACAGCAGCTTGGGAGAGGGATGCGGCTCAGCGAGGGAAAAGAATGCCTGATCGTGTTTGATTTTGTGGACAATGCAAGTCAATATAATATGCCGTATTCCATGCACCGGCTGTTCAAACTGAAAGACTATAAACCGGGCAAACTGGTGCTTGGAAAGAAAAAGCAGATGGAAGCTGATGCAGCGCTCTATGCACGCGGTGAAAAGCCGGATGCAATCGTCGATTTTCCTGTCAGCGCGACGGATTATGAGGCGGTCGATATTTTCAACTGGCAGGATGAAGCTGCCGGGATGCTGTCCCAGATGGAGTTTATCCGTCGCGTGGATGTGCAATCGGAAACTGTTGAGAAGTACATCCGTGAGGGTAAGATCATTCCTGATCTGATCGTGCCGATGACTGAGCATAAACAGCTCAAATACTTCCGTGAAGAAACGCTGGAAGCCGCCGCAAAGAAATACGGCTGGCGGCTGATCGATGACAGCAACCGCAAAGACCTGTTTATGGAAATGGTGCTGCAGATGGATATGAGCTATTCCTATAAGCCTGTTTTGCTGAAAGCAATCCTTGCCAATGCAGACGCAAAAGGTCGTGTGAAGCTCGACGCTATTGTTTCGTATTTCCGTGACTTTTATGAAGCACGCCGTACTGCCGGTCTGAAGCCCGAAAAAGCAAACAGTATCTTTGCAAAAGGCGGCTACACCGACCGTGAGGCACAGCGCAATATCCTTTCCAATCCGTTCAAGCGCTTTGAGGATATGCAGATGCTTCGTCATACCAAAACACTCGGCATCATTGAAGTTGAACCGACTGTCTGGAAGCATCTGACAGCGGATGAAAAAGCGGAGATTCTGCAAATCTGTGATGAGAAGCTGGAAATGTATTATTCCAGATTGTAATATCGGACTGTTGACATTTTTCGTAGAAAAAACTGTCAAGACTATTATTTGAAAATATGTTACTACAAAGCCTACTTTTCACTTTGCTGCACACTCTTGAGAAAATCTGATTGCTTAACCGAAACAGGCTCACTGTGAAGCCTCCTTTTCTTTTATTATAGTTGTAGTATAGTTGACTTTCGGGGATAGGTTTGCTATAATGAGAGAAGCAGTAATCAATGGAAAGGAGCGAACGCAGTGAGTAT
>JAGKVC010000044.1 GCA_021152595.1 Clostridia bacterium | reverse complement strand
TTGCGATTCTGCCTGCGACGTTCATGGAATCATGCGGAGCCTCGCGCTTGACGGTAAAGGGCTGGATCTTGAGCTTGACGGCGACCATTGCCTTGAGATATTCGATTGCAAGGGTATTGTTCGGATGGCTGAACACCATGCCGATCTCATCGCCGTAATTCTGCCGGATGAGGATTTGCAGCGCCTTGGGGTAGGAGTTGCCGAGCTTCATCAGATCCTCCAGCTCCGGACGCTTTGCGCAGGCATAGCTCGCCTTGACCGCAGCGGTGAGCAGGGAAAGATCGCCGCATTCACTGCCGAACGAAAGCTCATCCACGCACCCCAGTCCCTTTAAGATGTACATTGCGCCCTTTGCGTAGGTTTCGGCAGCGCTCAGGCAGTAGGCGACGGGCAGCTCAATGACCAGATCGGCGCCGCAGCGCACCGCAGCCTTCGCGCGTTCAAATTTATTGATGACGGCAACATCGCCGCGCTGGACGAAATTGCCGCTCATCACCGCGACAATATGTGTTGCGCCGTGCTTTCGCGTCTCCTCGATGTGGTAGAGGTGTCCGTTGTGGAACGGGTTGTATTCGCAGATGATTCCGCTGATTTTCATGCTGACAGACCCCCTTGCTGTTCGGATATAATGCGGAAATACTGATAATGTGCGCGCAGAGAAAAAAATATTGTGACAAATGCGCATTGTCTCAGGAGGGAAGCGAAAATTTTTTCTTTCCCCCTTGCAACTTGCAGAAATATCGTGTATAATAAGGAATGCGATAGGCTGTCCGGTCACCGGACGTCTGCAAAAGTTTGAAAACCGAAAGGAAGATTGATTTATGTTAATTCTCGTAGTCAACGCCGGAAGCTCCTCGCTGAAGTATCAGCTCATCAATATGGACGATGAGTCCGTGCTGGCAAAGGGCAACTGCGACCGTATCGGCATCGACGGCCATGTTTCCCACAAGACCGCTGACGGCAGAACAGTCGATGCAGACTGCAATTTCCCGACGCACACCGAGGCTTTTGAAAAGCTCGTTGAGGTTCTGACGACCGGCGATGCTGCCGTGATCAAGTCGATGGACGAGATCTCCGCAGTCGGCCACCGTATCGTTCAGGGCGCTGAAGTCTTTGACAAGCCGTGTCTCGTCACACCGGAGGTCATCGACAAGATCGACGAGCTCCGCGAGCTGGCACCGGTTCACAACCACGCACATGCACTCGCACTGCGCGCCTGCACCGCTGTCATTCCGAAGACCACGCCGCAGGTTGTTGTCTTTGATACCGCATTCCACCAGACCATGCCCCCGAAGGCATATATGTTCGCACTCCCCTACGAGGATTACGAGAAGTATCATGTCCGTAAGTACGGCTTCCACGGCACCTCTCACCGCTTTGTATCCGCAGCACTTGCAGAGGCAATGGGCAGGGATATCAAGGATCTGAAGATCGTCTCCTGCCACCTCGGCAACGGCTCCTCGATCACCGCAGTCGAAGGCGGCAAGTGCATCGACACCTCGATGGGCTTCACCCCGCTCGACGGCATCCTGATGGGCACACGCTGCGGCGCAGTCGATCCGTCCGCTGTCACCTTCGTTGCAGATAAGCACGGCTTCACACCGGATGAGATGAGCCAGTATATGAACAAGAAATCCGGCTTCCTCGGCGTATCCGGCATCTCCTCTGATAACCGTGACATCACCGCAGCAGCCGAAAAGGGCGATAAGCGCGCAATCCTCGCAAGCGAAATGCTCGCATATCAGATTCAGCGCTACATCGGCGCATATACCGCAGCAATGAACGGCGTAGACGCAGTCCTCTTCACCGGCGGTATCGGCGAGAATTCGTGGGAAGTCCGCGAGCGCGTCTGCGAGAACATGGAGTTCTTCGGCATTGAGATCGACAAGGAGCTCAATAAGAAGACACGCGGCAAGCTCTGCAAGCTCTCGACTGCAAATTCCAGGACGGAAGTCTGGGTTGTGCCGACGAATGAGGAGCTGCTGATCGCAAGAGATACGCTCGCACTGATCTCCAAGTAATCAGATCAACCGATTAACTGAAAAATCATATATATATTATAGCACGCGGCATGCCGAAAAGGCAAGGTTTTTCGGCTTGCCGTTTTGCACAAAAATCGCTGTTGATTTTTGGCAGACGAAATGTGGAAGAACAAGTATAAAAAGGAGGCGATTTGCCGTGTCCAAAATCTTTGACAGCCTTGCAAAATTCTTTGCGGTGCCCGATGATGAGGGCAGGGATGATGATTTTGAGCTGCCGCTGGATGAGAGCGGAAAGCTGATCCGCCCGATGGCGACCGTCAAGGCGGTGCCGCACCGCTTCAAAACGCGCAGCAATGACAAAAACAGTCAGCCGGCAGCGAATCTGCATGAGATTCTGCCGCTTGACGATGAATCCCGTGCGCTGCTTGCGATCGCAAATGCGGCGCGTGCAAAAGCCTATGCGCGGTATTCCGGCTATCATGTCGGGGCGGCGCTTGTTGCGAAATCCGGTCAGGTTTATCTCGGTGTCAATATCGAGAATGCATCCTATCCGGCAGGCATCTGTGCGGAGCGCGCGGCAATCTGCGCGGCGATCTCCGCCGGAGAGACCGAATTCTCCGCGATTGCCATTGCAGGCGGTGACGAGGAGGATACAGAGGCGAAAACGCCCTGCTGTCCCTGCGGCATCTGCCGGCAGGTATTGAGCGAGTTCTGTCCGCCGGAATTTCCGGTGATTCTCGCAGACGGCGTCTATGCGCTCGGCGGTCTGCTGCCGCATGCGTTCACACTGTAACCCGAAATACGGCAATGAGGCAGGAAGCACAGGCGGTCAGAAACCTGCTTCCTGCCCATTTTATTCAGATATAGATTTAAGGCAACACCGCACAGAGCTGGTGGTGCAGATGCGCCGCCAAGCCGTCAGGCGGGCTTTGTGCGGTGCTGCCTTAACAAAGAAAGGCGAATCTCATGCACAGAACGCTTGCAATGCTGCTTGCGCTGCTGATCGCGCTTTCGTTCTGCTGCGGCTGCGGCGACGACGAAAACGTCATCAAGGGCGCAGGACATTCGTTTTCCTATACGCTTGTCGGCAATCCCGATACGCTTGATCCGCAGCTCGCGGAGAATGCCTCTGCGATGACGGTCCTCTCGAATCTGTTTGAGGGACTGCTCGTGCTGGATGCGGAGGGCAAGCTGCAAAACGGCGTTGCCGAATCCTATACGATTTCCGAGGATCAGCTCAAATATACGTTCAAGCTCCGTCCCGATTCCTATTGGTATCAGGCATACGGGGATGAAGCGGAGACAGAGCAGCCGTTCGGCGAGGAGGCAGCGGTCGCTGTCACGGCACAGGATTTTGTATTCGCATTCCGCCGCCTGTTTGATTTCAATTATACGGCACCGGATGCGGCAGCGTTTTCCTGTCTTGCCAATGCGCGCGCGATTCTCGAGCATAAGCTCTCGCCCTCGACGATCGGCGTCGAAGCGACCGCGGACGATGAGCTTGTATTCACGCTGGATTATCCGAACAGCGGCTTTCTGCTGCTGCTGACATCCTGCGCGGCGCTCCCCTGCAATCAGACCTATTTTGAGAGTACAAAGGGCAGATACGGTCTTGACGAGGAATCCATCATCGGAAACGGCAGCTTCTCGATGAAGCGCTGGCTCTATGATGAATACGGCAAATACAATGTGATCCAGCTCACGCGCAATCCGCTGAATCACAAGGTCAAGCGCGTATTCCCGACCGACCTCAATCTCTATATTGAGCAGACGGACGCCGATGCCGCGAAGATCTTTACAAACGGCAATGCGGACTGCTATGTCAGCACGCAGAGTACGCTGATCAACCGAGCGGATTATCATGCAGAAAGCGCCTACAGCCTGACGCTGGGACTGATTGCGAATCCGGATTCGCATTTCGGCAATGAGAATGTACTCGGTGCAATGGCGCTGACGCTCGACCGCAGCATCTATCCGGACGGTTCGCCGGACGTACTGCCTGCTTCGGGGATTCTGCCGCCTGCGGTACAGCTTCTCAATAAGAGCTGCCGTGATCTGATTGCAGACAGCGCCTATCAGCACTACGATCCGAACGAAGCGGACCGGCTCTATCACAAGGCACTGCGCAAGCTGCGGATCTCGGAGCTTGAGGAGGGCAAAATTCTCGTCTGTGCCGGCATGATGGATTACGGGCTGCTGCACGAAATGCTCCTGACATGGTGCTCGGAGCTTGACCTGCACTTCAGCATTGAGGAGGTGCCGGAGAGCGAATACGAGTCGCGGATCCGCTCAGGCGATTATGTCCTCGCGCTCTACCCCGTCACCGGCGCGTATCACGATGCAACGGCGGTGCTGGAGAGCTATCTCGCGGACGAAAATCTCCGCTGCACCGAGCAGGCAGCGGTCCGGCGGCTGCTGGAGCGTGCTGCATCCGCACCGGCGCTCGCGGACTGCGTCGAGCTTTACCGGCAGGCGGAGGAGCTGATTCTCTCCGATTACTGTTTTATTCCGCTGTTTTATAAGCAGCGCTATCTGATCTGCAAGAACGGCGTCTCGGATGTTGTATTCAATCCGTTCAGCGGACAGGTCGAGTTTTCACAGGCAAAATTCTATCAGTCATAAACGGAGGCAGAAAATGGACGATCTCGAGACCGCATTCTCAACCGATCCGCGCGCACAGCAGGTTTTCACAACGATCTGCAATGCGCTCGATCACCTTGGACTGAACCGGCATACCGACACCAATTCGGACGGAAGCTGCACAGCGCATGCAGGCGTGATCAGCGACGAATTCCGCCTGAGACTGATCTTCACCGTCCGGCATCAGATCGACTGCATCACGCTGATTGTCGCGCTGCCGTTCACTGCACCGATCCCGCGCCGGATGTGGGCAGCGGCGGCTGTCTGCGCAGTCAATCTGAAGCTCTTTGAAGGGCTGTTTGAATACAATATGGAGGACGGTTCCATCTTCTTCCGCATGACGGAAAATTATTATGATGCACAGATCGGCGAGCAGCAGATCCGCGCAATGTGCTATAAGGCAACGCATTTTATTGACAAATACGGCATCAAGCTGCGGCGGTTCTGCGAGGGTGTCGTGACGCTGGAGGAATTTCTCGAGGATATCAAACGAAAAGAATGAGGTAGGATATGCGCGCAGTAACATGGAATGTCAACGGGCTGAGAGCCTGTGAGAAAAAAGGATTCGCGGATTTCTTCGCCGCAATGGATGCCGATTTCTTCTGCATTCAGGAAACGAAAATGCAGGAGGATCAGCTCGGCATGCTGACATGGAAGCCGGAGGGCTGGCATGCATACTGGAACAGCGCCGTGAAGAAGGGCTATTCCGGCACGGCGGTCTTTGCAAAGCAGGAGCCGCTTTCCGTCACAAAGGAAATGCAGACGGGCGGTGTCTCCGATGAGGGCAGAGTGCTGACGCTGGAATATCCGGAATTTTTCCTCGTCAATGCCTATGTGCCGAATGTCCGGCGCGACCTTGAGCGGATCCCCCTGCGGATGGAGTGGGAGGATGCGCTGCGTGCGCATTTGCAGGCGCTTGACAGGCAGAAGCCGGTGCTGTACTGCGGCGATCTCAATGTCGCGCATCAGCCGATCGACCTCAAAAACGCGAAATCCAACGAGGGCAATGCAGGCTACACACAGGAGGAGCGCGGCAAAATGACCGAGCTGCTCGCGGCAGGCTTTTCTGATGCATTCCGCGTGCTGTACCCCGACCGCACCGATGCCTATACATGGTGGTCATATATGGGCAGAGCGCGCGAGAAGAATGTCGGCTGGCGCATTGACTACTGGCTGATTTCCAACCGGCTCAGCGACCGCCTCGGCGATGTCATTATTCATAAGGATACGCTCGGCAGCGACCACTGCCCCCTCGAGCTGCAAATCAACCTTTGATTTGAAAATGAGAAATTAGAAATGAGAAATGTGAAATAGTGGTATCTGCTTCGCAGATAGTTTGAAAGCCGTGCAGCGGGTTCACACCTGTTGTACGGCTTTTCTATTTAGAATGTCCGCGTCAGCGGACACCGCAATTTCTAATTTCTCATTTCACATTTCTAATTTTCCGATGCGCCGCCGCGCGGCTTGACACGGTCGGGAAAATGTGGTATGATATAAGAGTATATCTATGCAAAAAAATCCGTATCAGGAGGAAAACACATGACCATTTTTGACGCAATCATTCAGGCAATTATCCAGGGACTCACCGAGTTTCTGCCGGTATCCAGCTCCGGACACCTCAAGCTCTATCAGGCGATCACCGGACAGACCGTCGAGGAGGGAACCTTCCTGCTCGTGATCCTGCATCTGGGCACGCTCGTCGCCGTCTGCATCGCATTCAGAGATACGATCTGGGCGCTGCTCAAGGAATTCTTTGTACTGATCAAGGATATCTTCACGGGCAAATTCAAATGGAAAACCATGAATCCCGACCGCCGCATGCTCATCATGCTGTTCATTTCGCTGGTGCTGCTTGTGCCGTTCTATCTGATCAAGGATGTATTCGAGAATATCTCGCTGCCGATTCTCGGCTGCTGCTTCCTGTTTACATCGGTGGAGCTGTTCTTTGCAAGCCGCATCCGCAACACGAAGAAAACCGCAGGCGACATCACGGTCAAGGATGCCGTTGTGATCGGTCTGTTCCAGTGTGCGGCACTGTTCCCGGGCGTTTCGCGCTCCGGCTCGACGATTTCCGGCGGACTGTTCTCCGGTCTTGAAAAGGAGACGGCAGTCCGGTATTCCTTCGTGCTCGGCATTCCGGCGATTCTCGGCGGATGTCTCGTCGAGCTGAAGGATCTGCTTGAGGGTACGATTACCGTCAATATTCCGGCAGCGCTGATCGGCTTTGTCGTCGCAGTGATCGTCGGCATTCTGGCGATCCAGCTTGTCCGCTGGCTGATCCGCTCGGATAACTTCATCGTCTTCTCGATCTACACGCTGCTTGTCAGCATCGGCACATTCGCCTACTGGTTCATCGCAGCAAGAGGATAATTTCAGAGACATATATTATCACGAAAGAAAGGTGCAATCATGGCAGAAAAGAAAGCAGCCGGAAAGACCGGCGCAAAGAAACCCGCACAAAAATCCGCACCGAAAACTGCGCCGAAGTCTGCACCGCGCAAGACCGCTTCTGCGCGCCGCATCAACACGACGGCTCCGGCAAAGACAGCAAAACAGACCAAGAGCAAACCGGCACCTGCGCCGAAGCCCCAGAACAATCAGCTCCGCTCCGTGCTGCTGTTTGCGGCAGGTATTCTGATCGCAGCGCTCGCAGTCGTACCGGGCGGCAAGTTCTGGCTGACGCTGCATGAGCTGCTGCTCGGCACATTCGGCATCGGCATCATTTTCGTTCCGGCGATCCTCATTTATACCGGCTATCTGATCGGTCAGGACCGCAGCCGCCTTGCATCGGGCAGAGCGGTCTGGGGCGTGCTGCTGACGCTCTTTGTCAGCTCACTGGTGCAGATTTTCTTCGGTGATGCGCTGCTTGCGACCGATCCCGTGACGAATGAGCGCATGGGATTTCAGGATTCGGTCAAGCTGCTTTTCGAGAACGGCAAGACCTTCCGCGGCGGCGGTCTGATCTCCGGCATTATTGTCTTTCCGCTCGTTGCGGCATTTGATGTCATCGGCGCACGGATCGTCATAACGCTGATCGTCATTGTACTAATCATGCTGCTGACGAACCGCGGCATTGTTGAAATCCTCGAAATGATCACGAAACCGTTTGTCTGGATCTGGCACGGCATCGTCAATGCAGCAACACGCGGCTTTGACGGCTTTGTCGATGACTTCTATGATGAAGAGGACGACGAGGACGATTTCGAGGAGGAAGACGAGGCGGAAGAAGAGGAAGAAGCGCCCGATCTCATCGAAAAGGCGACGAAATATATCCGCGGCAGCAGACGTCCGCAGCCTGCGCTTCCGCCTGCGGAGGATGCACCTGCGGAGGAGGAACAGCTCAAGACGCCGCGCCGCCGCAGACGCGAGGATGAGCAGCAGATGAAAGAAGTCGCATTCATCCTCGGCAGTGAAAGCGAACCGGCTCCGGCGCCCCCGAAGCGCGAGGAGCTGCATAATATTGACGTCGATGTGCCGATTTTCGATCACAGCGACAGCAAGCAGCCCGAGACCGCATCCAACCGCCTGACGCAGACGCATCAGAGCGGTGTCGAGCATATCAAATCGACGCTCGATGAGGATGAACAGTTCGAGGCGATGGTCGAACAGGCTGCGCAGGAATCCGATACCCAGACGAACAATCTGCCGTGGCTCTCCGGCGATACCGAGGAGGAGCACGGCGCGGACGAAGCACCGGACGATGAGGGCGTCTATCAGGAGGAGCCTGAGATTCCGTATATCGCGCCGCCGATTTCGCTGCTCAATCATGTGGACAACTCCGCCAACGACGCGGACAAGTCGCTGGAGCTGCGTGAAAAGGGCAAGCTGCTTGTCGAAACGCTTGCGAGCTTCGGCGTGCAGGTACGCATCACCGGCATCCGCCGCGGCCCGACGGTCACACGCTATGAGATTCAGCCGGCAGCCGGTGTCAAGATTGCCAAGATCACCGCGCTTGCTGACGATATCGGTCTGAATCTCGGCGGCAAATCCGTCCGTATCGAAGCACCGATTCCCGGAAAACCGGCAGTCGGCGTGGAGGTTCCGAACAATCACAAGGACTCTGTCTCTCTGCGTGAAATTCTCGAAACAACGGAATTTCAGGAGTCTCAGAGCAAGCTGACATTCGCCGTCGGCAAGGATATCGACGGTCATGTCATTCTCGGCGATATCTCCAAGATGCCGCATATGATCATCGCAGGCACGACCGGTTCCGGTAAGTCCGTCTGCACGAATTCGATCATCATGAGCATCCTCTATCACGCAACGCCGGACGAGGTCCGCCTGATCCTCATTGATCCGAAGGTCGTTGAATTCCAGCCCTATGACGGCATTCCGCATCTGCTGATTCCGGTTGTCACGCAGCCGCAGAAGGCAGCCGGTGCGCTGAACTGGGCGGTCCTGGAAATGGAGCGCAGATACATGCTCTGCGCAGAGCACGGCGTCCGTGACCTCAAGGGCTACAATGCCGTTGCAGAGAAGCATCCGGAGCTGAAGCCCCTGCCCCAGATCGTCATTATCATCGACGAGTTTGCCGACCTGATGATGACCTGCGGCAAGGAGGTTGAATCTTCCGTTATCCGTATCGCGCAGAAGGCGCGTGCAGCAGGTATTCATCTGATTATCGCAACACAGCGCCCGACCGTTGATGTCATCACGGGACTGATCAAATCGAATGTCCCGAGCCGCATCGGCATGAGCGTCAAATCCGCGGTTGATTCGCGTACCATTCTCGATACGACCGGCGCAGAGACGCTGCTCGGCAACGGCGACCTGCTGTTCTATCCGAACGGCTGGCGTGAGCCGAAGCGTGTGCAGGGCTGCTTTGTCTCGGACAGCGAGGTTGAAGCGGTCGCATCGTTCCTGAAATCCAACGGCGCATCCGAATACGATGCAGCGATCATGGATGCCGTTGAGCAGGCGATTCCGGCGGAAAAGGGCGACAAAACGGGCGGCAGTGACGATCTCGGCGAGCTGACCGGCGACGAAGCACTGATTCTGAAAGCCTCGGAGCTTGCCGTCGATGCAGGACAGCTCTCGACCACAGCGCTCCAGCGCCGCCTGCGTCTGGGCTACGCAAAGGCAGCGCGCATCGTTGATGAAATGGAGCAGCGCGGCATCATCGGACCTTCGGAGGGTGCCAAGCCGCGCAAGGTTCTCATGACGCCGCAGGAGCTGACCGAATGGAAGCTCAAGCTCGCGTCCAGCGGCAGCAAGGTTGAGTGACGGTTCAGCGTCACAGATACAAGGACATCATTGAGGTAATTCCGATGCAATATACAGAAAAACAAAAGACACACACAAGCAAATTTTTGAGTCTGGTGCTGCGGCATCAGCCGGAGGCGGCTGGCATCAGGCTCGATGCGCACGGCTGGGCGGATGTTGCGGCACTGCTCCGCGGCATGACAGATGCCGGACAGCCGATCGACACGGAAATGCTCGAGGAGATCGTCCGGACAGACGAAAAGCAGCGCTATTCGTTCAGCGCAGACCATACAAAGATCCGTGCCAATCAGGGGCATTCGGTCGCGGTCGATCTGGAATTACAGCCGGTCACGCCGCCGGATACGCTCTGGCACGGCACCGCGAGCCGCTTTCTGGAAAGCATTATGCAGGAGGGCTTAAAGCCGATGTCACGGCAGTATGTCCACCTTTCACCGGATATCGAAACCGCAAAAAAGGTCGGCATCCGGCACGGCAAGCCCGTCATTCTGCAAATTGACACCAAGCGCATGCACGCGGACGGCTTTGCATTGTACCGCGCCGAAAACGGCGTCTGGCTGACCGGTTCCGTTCCGGTCAGATATATCAGCATCGCACCGGAGCGCTGAACCGTCTTTTCCGCATTGTGCTGAAGAAAGGGGCGAACGCAGTGTATTTCCTTGAAGAAATCATTGACTTTTTGAAAAAAAAGGACTATTCTCCATTTTTTTTCCGCGACGGACATACCCATGCAGAAATCAATCTTTATGTGAACGACAAAGCAGATTATGTCGAGGTTTTTGTTCGCGCCCATAACAATATGATTTTGGATAAAACGGCCGACTGGACGATTGATGTGCTGGAGCATCTGGAGGAATGTATCCAGAGGGCATACATCTGGCTGAGCAAACAGAACCTGTGTGACAGGTGGCTGACGAAGCCGGCATATTCCCCGCAGGAGCTTGAGCAGTTATTTACCATATGTGAGCTGGACATCGAGGAAGCCGGAAGCGTGCTCGGCAACCCCAAACCGGGTGGCGGCGTTTTTGTAATGAGATTCGCTTTTGAGGATACCAAGCCTATGAATCCTTATCCCTGGCATCATGACATATATTTCGATTGCGATGATTTACAGCCGTACATGAGCGAAAAAGATCTCTGGTAGATTTCTCGCATCTCAGCAGAAAGGGGCGAACGAAGTGAATCTTACCTCTGATGAACTCATCGGCATTCTGAGAAAAAGGGACTGGTCGCAATTATGGTTCTACGAACAATGCAACGGAAAACTCGGTGCAAACACTCGTATTGATGTGAATGAAAAAGCGGATGATGTCGAATTTTCGATTCACACCCCTGAGAATATGATGGATGAAACGGTCGATCAGGTGATTGATGTGCTGGAGCATCTGGAGGAATGCATCCAGAGGGCATACGTCTGGCTGAGCAATCAGAACCTGTGTGACGAGTGGCTGACGCAGCCGTATTATTCCCCGCAGGCGCTTGAACAGTTATTTCGTATGGGTACGCTGGAATGCAACGAAGCCGGCAGCAATTTTGTAATGACCTTCTTTATGGATCACTCCAAGCTCCCTCCCGGTAATTTTTATCCCTGGCTTTATGACGTGTGGTTCCATTACGATGATCTGCAGCCGTATAAGAGCGAAAAAATGCTCTGGTGAATTTCTCGCATCTCAGCAGAGGAGCGAAAGCAGTGGATAATTATAATTACTATTTCTGTGAAGAACTCATCGACATTCTGAAAAAAAAAGACCGGTCGCAATTATGGTTCTACGAACAAAGCGACGGAAGACTCGGTACAGACACGAATATTTATATAAATGATAAAGCGGATGATGTCGAATTATATATTCACGCACCTGACAATATGATGGATGAAACGGTCGATCAGGTGATTGATGTGCTGGAGCATCTGGATGAATGTATGCAAAGGGCATACGTCTGGCTGAGCAAGCAGAACCTGTGTGACGTGATGCTGACGCAGCCGTATGATTCCCCGCAGGAGCTTGAACAGTTATTTACCTTGAATGTGCTTGACTTCAACGAAGCCGGCGGCGGCGATTTTGTAATGACCTTCTGGTTGACGTACACCGATCCTTGGTGGTATTATGACATATGGTTCCATTATGATGATCTGCAGCCGTATAAGAGCAAACATGATCTCTGTTGAATGCAGCTATACCGTCAGTATACATAAGTGAGGCGTGAGAACCCGCGGTATCAAAAATCCTCTGCCGAAGGCAGACACCGCAATTTCTCATTTCACATTTCTCATTTCTAATTCAAAAAAACGAGGTGATCGCATGACCGGATTTCTGCCGGTAACAATGGAAGAGCTGCGGGAACGCGGCATTGAGCAGCCGGATTTTGTCTATGTCTGCGGCGATGCCTATGTCGATCACCCGAGCTTCGGCGCGGCGATTATCTGCCGCCTGCTCGAATCCCACGGCTATTCCGTCGCCATGCTCGCACAGCCGGACTGGAAAACCGATACCGATTTTACGCGCTTCGGCAGACCGCGTCTTGCGTTTCTGGTCAGCGCAGGCAATATCGACAGCATGGTCGCGCATTATACATCCGCGAAGAAAAAGCGCTCCGACGACGCCTACTCCCCCGGCAACAAAGCAGGGCGGCGTCCGGACAGAGCGGTGATCGTATACTGCCGCAAGATCCGCGAAATTTACGGGGATGATATCCCGATTCTGATCGGCGGACTGGAAGCCTCACTCCGCCGCTTTGCGCATTATGATTACTGGGATGATTCCGTGCATCCGTCCGTCCTGCTGGAAAGCGGCGCGGATATTCTCAGCTTCGGCATGGGCGAGCACAGCATGATCGAGCTTGCAGACCTGCTCCGCGACGGTGTTCCCGTCAAAGAGATCCGCGATGTCCGCGGCACATGCTATCTCTGCGATCCGTCAGAAACCCCGTTCGGCTCGGCGGAATGTCCGTCATTCGAGCAGGTGCGCGACAGCAAGGAGGCATACGCCAAAGCCTGCCGCATCCAGTATGACCAGCAGGACGAGGTCTACGGCAAGCGCATCATCCAGCGCCACGGCAAGCTGATGTTCGTGCAGAATCCGCCTGCGCTCTCGCTGACGCAGGAGGAATTCGACGCGCTCTATACGCTGCCGTTCATGCGCACCTATCACCCGATGTATGAAGCGGAGGGCGGCGTCCCTGCGATCAAAGAGGTGCGCTTTTCGATCACGCACAACCGCGGATGCTTCGGCTTCTGCAATTTCTGCTCGATCGCGCTGCATCAGGGCAGGCGCATGACCACGCGCTCTGAGGAATCCGTGATCGAGGAGGCAAAATATCTGACCACCCTGCCCGATTTCAAGGGCTATCTGCACGATGTCGGCGGCCCGACGGCAAATTTCCGGCATCCGTCCTGCGAAAAGCAGCTCAAATACGGGCTCTGCAAGGGCAAAAAATGTCTCGCGCCGGAGCCGTGCAAAAATCTGATCGTCGATCATCAGGAATATCTGCATCTGCTGCGAAAGCTGCGCGCGCTCCCGAAAATCAAGCGCGTGTTCATCCGTTCCGGCATCCGGTATGACTATCTGATGTGCGACAAGGACGACGAATTCTTCCGTGAGCTTGTGCGGTATCATGTTTCCGGACAGCTCAAGGTCGCGCCGGAGCATTGCTCGAATGCGGTTCTCGACAAGATGGGCAAGCCGCATATCGAGGTATACAAGGCATTCCAGAAGCGGTTTTATGAGCTGACGAAATCCATGGGCAAAGAGCAGTATCTCGTGCCGTATCTGATGAGCAGCCACCCCGGCAGCACGATCAAGGACGCGATCGCGCTCGCATGCTTCCTCAAGGAGGAGGGGCTGCATCCGGAGCAGGTGCAGGATTTCTACCCGACACCCGGCACGATCGCAACCTGCATGTTCCACACAGGGCTTGATCCGTATACGATGCAGCCGGTGTATGTTCCGCGCTCGCCGAAGGAAAAGGCAGAGCAGCGCGCCATGCTGCAATATTTCAAGCCGGAGAATCACGCTTTGATCCGTTCTGCACTGATCAAGGCAGGCCGCCGCGACCTCATCGGCAGCGGACCGCATTGTCTCGTACCGGCAGCGCCGAACAGTCCGCAGCAGCAGTCCGCCGGCAGCCGGAAGAAGAATCAGCCGCAGAGCCGCAAATCCCAGCGGAAACCGGTGCAGCAGAAGCAAACCGGCAGACCGCCGCAGAAGGCAAACAGCTTCTCCGGTCAGAAGCCGCGCGGCAAACGCAAATAAGCCGCAGCCGGAGAGGAGGACAGCATGAGCTTTTACTTTTACATCGAAGCGAAGATCACCGAGAAAGCAACCGGCAGATGCATTACTGTTCCCCATACAAAGGATCCCTGCGACTACTGGTTCCGCGACGACGACTATGCGTATGAGGAATACCGGTATTTTTCCGTGCTCGAGATATGCGGCCGAGATTCTGTTGCCCTCTGTCAGAGCTGGATTGATATTATCAACAGATATACGAAAGCAGACTGGAAATTCGGCGAACGCTTTCTTCCGTTCCCCCCGTCGGCACTGCGCGAAATGTGCAGCTGCCTGTTCAGCTACACGATGCTTCCGGAGGATAACCGCTTTCTCTGGTGGCCTGAAACCGGATATTGGGATCCGGTGCAGCGTGAGAAGGAACCTCCGTCAGCGTATGCAGAGCCCGCAGATAATTCTCCGGGCTGGGATCATATTGTGGATGCCGAAACCAGTCCTTTTTACTTGGCGCAAAAGCTGAGAAATTTCATCTATCAATATGAAAGCATCCACTTTGAAAATGCATTTACACCGCCTGAATCGCTCCGTGATACCGGTCTGTTTGATGAAGATGATGTACTCCGGCCGGAGGATTTCATTCTGCGTGAAGAAGACCGCATCGCATTCTGCAAAAATCCGCAGGCGTATGAATGGGCATTCTGGCTGAATGTCTGCTATTAAAGGGGTGATCATTTTCCATGAAACAACGCAGATTTGTATGTCTGATGCTCGCCGCAGCCCTGAGCCTGAGTCTCTGCTCCTGCGGCGCTGAAAAGCCAAAGCCTGAGCTGACGGTCGAATCCTACACCGAGCTCAGTACGGTTCTGAAACTGCCGCCCGTCTACGTCCCCGGCGGAAGCTGGACAGAGGCAGATATTCCGGGCGCGCTGTGGGTAGGAGCAAAATCGTTCACATTTCCGGCGACCTATGCATCGCTCGGCAGCAAATTCACGATTGATCCCGAAGCCGCGGATACGGTCCGCACCGACGGCGGCGATCTCAGCGCGGTGCTGCTCTTTGACGGCTGCGCCTGCGGTACGATTGACCTGACCGGCTGCGACTCGAAGGAAGCATACACAACAGGGATCATCGCCGCAATATCCTTCAAAAATATGGGGCGCAGTGAAGCGCCTTCGCCGTCGGTCTTTCCGGTTGCATTCAACGGCATCACGATCGGAAGCACGGCGGAGCAGTTCAAGGAAAATCTCGGCATCGAGCTGACGGCATCCGGCGCGGAGATCAAAACGCTGCACCATACGATACAGTTCTCAGGTTCACCGGCAGAGGGCGTGACCGCGATCACACTCATCAGCACAGTCTAATCCCATTGCATATAAAATAGGTGTGTAACTATTTAGATGGTCGGAAAAATAAGGTTCAAACAAATAGTTTGAATGACGCCCATATCAAAAGTTTCGCGCAAGCCTTTTCAAAGGCTTGCAGGTCGAGGGCAGAGCCCTCGTCGATCTCCGCAGAGATCGAAACTCCCCCGGCGTTCAAGCGTTCGCGGGCTTGGGTGCCTGCAAGTGAGGCACCCATTCAAAATAGCATCGCGCAGCGATACCTTATTCTTTTTTACCGTTCTAAACCATCCTTTTGAAAGAGAATCCACCCAAATCTTTATTAGCCCTATAAAATCAACGCAGAAAGGCGGAATTCATATGACAATGATCATTGACCGTTTCGAGGGCGACTACGCTGTACTGGAGCTCCGCGAGGAGACCGGCGAAGTGCTCTACAAGAATCTACCGGCAAGCTGGCTGCCCGAAGAAGCAGCCGAGGGCGATGTCCTCGTCAAGACCGCAGAGGGCTATGCGGTCGATACCTATGAGACCGAAAAGCGCCGTGCGGCAGCCGCAGAGAAGCTGCACGGTTTACAGGATTAACATGAGCAATATTATTATAGTCGGCGGCGGTGCATCGGGCATGTTCGCCGCCGTCACGGCAGCACGCCGCGGCAGATCGGTACTGCTGCTCGATGCGAACGACCGTCTCGGGCACAAGCTCTCGATCACCGGAAAGGGCCGCTGCAACGTCACAAACGCCTGCGATCCCGACACGCTGATGCAGAATATTCCGCGCAATCCGCGGTTTCTGTATTCTGCATTTTCACGCTGCACACCGGCGGATGTCATGGCATTTTTCGAGTCCGCAGGCGTACCGCTCAAGACCGAGCGCGGCAGGCGCGTCTTTCCGCAGAGCGACAGCGCAAAGGATATCGTCGCAGCGCTCAAAGCGGAGATGCAGCGCGAAAAAGTACGCATCTGCGAAAATTCCAGAGTTACGAAGCTGCTGCTTGATGCGGAATGCTGCAAGGGTGTCCGCCTCGCTGACGGCACCGAATACACCGCCGATGCGGTTCTGCTTGCAACGGGCGGCATGAGCTATCCGCGGACTGGTTCACGCGGCGACGGCTACCGTCTTGCGGAGCAGGCAGGACATACGGTCGTCACGCCGCAGCCCTCGCTGATTCCGCTGGAGACCGCCGAACACGATCCGCAGGAGATGCAGGGACTCTCCCTGAAAAATGTCACGCTGACCGTCACGAACGGCAAGAAAGTTTTATTTTCGGAGCTTGGCGAGATGCTGTTCACGCATTTCGGCGTCTCCGGACCGCTCGTACTCTCGGCAAGCTGCCTGCTCGATCCGAATAAGCTCAGCAGCACGTTCCTGACGATCGACATGAAACCGGCACTGACGCCCGAGCAGCTCGATCAGCGGATCCAGCGTGATTTTGCCGGACAGAAGAACAAGGATCTTGCGAACGCGATGCGCGGACTGCTCCCGTCCTCGATGATTCCGGTGATGCTGAAACGCGCCGGAATATCCCCCGAGAAAAAGGTGCATGATATTACCAAAACGGAGCGTCTCGCGCTCGGTACGGCGATCAAAAAGTTCACGCTGCACCCGACCGCCCTGCGCCCGATTGCCGAAGCGATCATCACGCGCGGCGGCGTCTCGGTGCGCGAGGTCAATCCGAATACGATGGAATCCAGGAAGATACGCGGATTATACTTTGCCGGAGAACTGCTCGACGTCGATGCGTTCACGGGCGGCTACAATCTGCAAATCGCCTTCGCAACCGGATTTGCCGCAGGCTCCGCGATGTAAAGGGGGGTGTATGAAAAAGGACTATCCGTATTTGCTGCTGTTTCTGCTGTTTGCCGCACTTCTGGACAGTATCACCGATCCGTCCCGAACAGCACGCATACTCGACACATTTTTCAGATTTGTTTTCATTTTCTGTGTGATACCAATGATTGTATTCGCCGTATTGGCGGTCTTTCTGATTCTGCGTGAGCAAAAACGGCAGAAAGCCGCCGTTCCGTCCGGGATTCTGCCGCTGCCGGAAACCGGATCGGAAATCCGCGGTGAAGTTGTCAAATCCGGCGTATCTGCTGACAATTCCGAATATCACCTGTTGATCTGTTCGCAGCAGAAGGGCACCCATCCGGTTTATTATATGTTCCGCCTTCCGCCCGATTATCCGGCACCGGCAGCCGGTGCAGCGGTCCTGCTCTGGCATACAGATCAGCCGTTTTCCGAACCGCAGCCGCTGCCGCAGGATGACACCGGCTGCTGTCTGCTGCTCCCGTATTTACCGGCGCAGGATCATACAAATTCTGCGCATCACGCCGACGCCTGATATCACTGCGCAGTCATCGCCGTCTCAATCTGATCCTGTTCTGTGCAGGATGCTTTTTCCGGTTCACGCATATTGAAATTTCTGATCCTCTGCCGTAAAATCTGACATCACGGAGGTGTTCCCATGCTGATCGCATACCTTGTGGAATTACTCGAAGACCTGCTGGAGAATATGCTGATCATGTTCGTGCTGATCACTGCGGTGATCCTGATCATCACGGCGATTATCGTGCGTTTTGCACTGGAACGGCGTGCGAAGGAGGAAAGTGTCCCGATCCCCGAACAGCCGCCCGTTCCGCAGCAGATTCAGTCAAGCCGGAATATCGGCGGCACGGTCACGCAGATCCGTGAGATCCGCTCAGCGGTTTACGGTCAGACGAAGAACCGATATTTTGAACTTGCGGTCACCTATGATGCCGGAAACGGCATGCAGACCGCGCTGATCGGCGTCCGGACAGACGGCGAAAGCCTGATCTGGAACGAGGGCGACAAGGTGCGCTTACAGGTTTTCGCGCAGCCGATGCTGTCCGTCACACCGGAGGACTTCTTCGAATCGGCGAACGCCTGCGGCAGCCTGCCGAAGCGAAATCTGCATTTCCGCGAGATCGGCGGTATCCAGACGGACGAAACCGCGACCGTCATTTTTGCCGCAGATGCAAAGGCGCTTGAAGCACAGCTCCGGAATGCCATGCCGCAGCCTGCGCCCGTTCCGGCTGGAAAAATTGCCGCCGACATCGCAAAAGAAGGCGGTCATATGCTCCTGAAAGACATCATCCGGAACGCCCTGAAATAACCGTTCGGGCTGCATATCCGCCCGATCCCCGATTCCCCTTTTGAAAGGAAGTATTGTTGCCCCATGCTCGATAAAATCATCATCCGCGGTGCCAGAGAGCACAATCTGAAAAATGTCAATCTGGAAATACCGCGTGACAAGCTCGTTGTATTTACGGGACTTTCCGGCTCCGGAAAATCCTCGCTCGCCTTTGATACGATCTATGCAGACGGACAGCGGCGCTATATGGAGTCGCTGTCCTCTTATGCGCGGATGTTTCTGGGACAGATGGAAAAGCCGGATGTAGACAGCATCGACGGTCTCTCCCCTGCCATTTCGATCGACCAGAAAACGACGTCAAAGAATCCGCGCTCGACGGTCGGCACGGTCACGGAGATTTACGATTATCTGCGTCTGCTTTATGCGCGCATCGGCATTCCGCACTGCCCTGTCTGCGGCAGAGAGATTTTGCAGCAGACAGTCGATCAGGTCGCGGATAAGGTACTGGAGCTTCCTGAAGGCACCAAGCTCCAGCTTCTGGCGCCGATTGTCCGCGGCAGAAAGGGCGAATATACCAAGGAGCTGGAGCAGGCGAAAAAGGCAGGCTATGTCCGTGTCCGCGTAGACGGCATCATCTATGATCTCAGCGAAAAGATCAAGATGAACAAGAATCAGAAGCACAATATCGAGATCATCGTCGATCGCCTTGTCGTCAAGGAGAGCATCCGCTCGCGTCTGACGGACAGCATCGAGACAACGACCGCGCTCTCGGACGGAGTGGTGCTTGTGGATATCATCGACGGCGAGGAGATCCTCTATTCGCTCTCCTACGCCTGCCCGGAGCACGGTGTCTCCGTCGAGGAGCTGACGCCGCGGATGTTCTCGTTCAACAATCCGTTCGGCGCATGTGAGACCTGTACCGGTCTGGGTGTATTCACGGAATTCGAGCCCGAGCTGCTGATGCCGAATAAGGATCTGACCGTTCACGAGGGCGGATTCAAGGTTATCGGCTGGAACTGGAAGGATCCGAAATCCGTCGCAAATATGTATGCAAACGCACTGCATGAGACCTACGGCGTGCCGCTCGATACGCCTCTGCGCGATATGACGCAGGAACAGCTTGATCTGTTCCTCTGTCACAAGCTCCGGGTGGGGCAGGTATCTTTCCAACTCCGCCCCTCTGGTACAGAGCCGGTGCGTCCGCTCTTTTCGGGTCAGCGTCTTTATCTGGTGTTCCAGAATCTTTTCCTCATGCTGCGCCCTCCGCAACTTTGCTTCGGTTTTCTCTATTTCCTGATTGAGTTTTTCCAGCTTTTCACTCATAGCGTCAGCCCTCCGTTCTGGGAATGAGTACATATATCTTTGTAGTGGTATAATAAATTTGTAACAACTTGTTCGAATAATATAGTATTATATTATTCAAATCAAGGAGGAAATCACTATGTCAGTACGTTACAACG
>JAGKVC010000206.1 GCA_021152595.1 Clostridia bacterium | reverse complement strand
AAAAATTTTCTGAAAAAAATTTGCAAAACCCCTTGACATCTTATTCATTTTGTGTTATTATCATTATAGAAATAACAAGGAGGTCACCCACGATGAACAGCGAAAAGGAATTCTTATCGAACTACCGCCTCGAAGATTACGAGCGCCCCTCCGTCACAACCGATGTCGCGGCGTTCATGATCCGGCAGGAGGAAAAATCCAGCTACCGCAAAATCGCAGAAAACAAGCTGCTCCTGCTGATGATCCGGCGCGGCGGACACCCGTTCAAGGGGATGTGGGCGCTGCCGGGCGGATTCCTGCAAAAGGATGAAACAGTCGAGCAGTGCGCCCTGCGTGAGATCACCGAGGAAACAGGCGTCACGCCCGCATCCATCATGCCGGTCGGTGTCTACAGCGCACCGAACCGCGATCCGCGCGGCTGGATCATCTCAAACGCCTATGTCTCGATCATCAGCGAGGAATCTGTGCGGCAGATCGGCAGCGATGATGCGGACGATGCCCAGTGGTTCGCGGTCAGCTTCACGAGCGATGATGACGGCAGATATCATCTGACACTGACCTACGGCGAAACCGAACTGCATGCAGTATTGGAAATCGAATCGCAGCATTTCGGGCGCACAGCCTTCCGCATCATTGAGAACGGCGGCATCGCATTCGATCACGCCGCGATCATCGCCTCAGCGCTTTCCGCACTGCGCAGCGAGGCGAAAAACTACGATATCATCTTTGATTTTCTGCCGGAAACCTTCACGCTGACCGCCCTGCAAAAGGTGCAGGAAACGATCATGAATGTCTCGATCCTGCCGGCAAACTTCCGCCGCATGGTCAGCGGATATGTCGAAGAGACAGATGAATTTGTCCGCGGAGAGGGACACCGCCCCGCAAAGCTCTACCGCAGAAAACAGTCAGCGCAGTGAGAAAGCTGCTGCGCTGCCGAATCTCAATCCGTTTCCGGGTTGAACGGTGCAGGAGGAAAACCATTATGAAGAAGGAGAAGAATGAGCAGAGAGAATTGGTTTTGTGCGATTCTGACGGCTACTTATATATCAAAGGCAGTAATGTGTACTGGGATGGCCGCAGCGGGAAAAAAACCAAACATTTTCACAGCAATGCGGAAGCAGAAGCATATGTGCGCAGCATGATAGGAAAGTATGAGCCGAAGGAGAAGAAACCGTATAAATCGCCTGAGGAGATGTACGAAAAGCATAAAAAATCGCACAGACTGAAAAAGCCGAAATGATCTGACGCTGAAAGCAGACAGCGCAGTAACATGCTGCATCTGACGAACGGAGGAATCAGCGATGAAACAGAAGAAAAAGTTTTTTAATGAACCGCGGGACAGATATCAGGTTGAGAAGAAGGACGGTTTCTATTACGCCTATGAGGAGGACGGCGGCGGTCAGGACTGGGGTCCGACGCATTTCGGCGTATTCGTCAGCGAAGAAGAAGCCCGCGCCTGCCTGCGGAAACAGCAGAAAGGTCATATTGATAAGAAGAAATCCAAACACCGCAAAAAATAAAAGGAGGTTCCGGTCATGATGAATTGCAGAGAAGTATTTGAAACCGGTTTGCTCTATCACCACTACGCAAACACCGCCTATCCGCTGACACCGCATTCCTTTATGCAGTACCGCATCAATAACCGCGATGAGATCCGTGATTTCGTCACGGGCGAATGGCAGAAGGCGGATGCACTCTCGCTGTATATCCATGTGCCGTTCTGCAAGCAGCGCTGCAAATTCTGCGAATATGTCGTACTGGAGCATACCGACGAGGACATCGAAAATGAATACGTCGAGCTGCTCCTGAAGGAAATGCAGATGTATTCCGAGATTCTCAAAGGCAAGAAGATCGTCGGCTATGACCTCGGCGGCGGCACCCCGACAAAGCTCTCCGTTGAAAATTTGACGCGCATCACCGAAGCGGTCAGGCGTCTGTTTGATATCGAACCGGATACGGTATTCAGCGTCGAAACAACGCCCGTGATCGCTGCAAATGAACCGGAGAAGATCAAGGCGCTCTATGATCTCGGCTACCGCAGAATCAGCATGGGCGTACAGACAGTCTCCGCAAAGCTGCTCGAGGCACTCGGCAGAGAGGGTTCCGCGTCGGTCTATGAGAAAGCTGTGGAAAATATCCGCCGGGCAGGCTTTGAGAGCTTCAATATCGACCTGATGTACGGTTTCCTCTATCAGACCGATACCGATTTCAGCAACACACTTCGCTATGCAGTCGTGCTGAAACCGGAGCATATCACGCTCTATCGCAACCGCTACAAGGGGACAAAAATCGAGAGCGAGGCAGGCGGCGTTTCGATCTACAAAGCGGTATATCAGTACCGCCTCGCCTACACGATCCTGACCGACAACGGCTATCAGGCAAATGTCGGCAAAAATACATTCAGCAATGTGCCGGATGATTACGGCACGAGCGATTATCTCACAAAGCGCGTCATTTACGGCACACCGTATGTCGGCATGGGACTCGGCGCGCAGTCCTTCGGTATTGATTATCTCGCCTACAATCTCGGCGCAGCGGAAAAGCGCATGGAGCGCTACAAAAAGGCAATCACTGAGGGCAGACTCCCGATTCAGGATATCTACCGGCTGCCGCAGGAGGAAAGCATCGCAAAGATGGTCTCGGTCGCGTTCTATTTTGCGTTCGTCGATCTGGAGGCATTCAAAGCTCGCTTCCATCTCGATTTCTGCCAATACTTCCGCGATGAGGTCGATTTTGTCCTGCAAAATAAGCTCATGGAGCTGAAGCAAGCTGAATCTGCTGCTGATTCGCCGCGGTGAGCATCCGTATATGAATCACTGGGCGCTGCCGGGCGGCTTCATGCAGAGCGATGAAACCCTGGAGCAGGCAGCGGCGCGTGAGCTGCGCGAGGAGACCGGCATTGCAGACGCAGTGCTGTTCCCCGTCGGAACCTACAGCGATGTTGCACGCGATCCGCGCGGCAGAGTGGTCAGCGCAGCCTTTGCAGCCTCGGTGAATATGGCGCAGGCTGAGGTTCTCAGCGGCGACGATGCGATCGACGCAAAATGGTTCGCGGTCACAGTCACAATGGCAGAGGGCGCTTTTACGCTGACGCTCCGCAATCCGGCCAAAACACTGACCGCCGTCCTCAGAAAGAACGGCAATACCTGCGAAATCGTCTCGAATGACGGGCTTGCATTCGATCATGCAAAAATCATACTTGACGCATACCGGCATTTGGAGTATAATAGAGCGGAGGGCTGAAATATGACGACTGCCGAATATATCGGATATTATAACGGCACGATTCTCGGCGGGAAAAACGGTCTCTATCTTGTGCATTACGGCGATGCTGAAACGGTTTATTACGGGATCGGCTGCATGGTGCGCAATCAGGAGACCGGCAAAGAATATCCGTCCTTTCACAGCGATCGTGCTGCAAACCCGTTCTGGGCTGATCTGATCAAACGGCTTCATGCGCATCCGGAGATCATTACTGAGTTTATCAATCCGAAATACTCGAACGCCTGGGTTCCCCTGCCGCTGGATGAAGCAAATCTTGCGGCGGTCATGGAGCGGATTCATAAGGATAACGAGGATTATAAGCCTGAGACGATATTCCCGGATTTCGTGATCGTCAGGCGCACGCGGCAGATTCATGATGACCGCTACGCGATCGTCACCTATCGGGAGCCCGGTCACTTTGAGGGCGCGCCGCCGCTCTGGGATAAAACGATCTCCAAAGAAGAAGCGGAAATTTTCAGCCGCGATCTCAATGCCATGTATGCCTATTACAGTGCGCTGAAAGCAGAGGAGGATGCACGCCGCCGCGAAGCAGCTGCAAGATATGAACAGTATAAGCGCGAGCATCCTGAACACTTTTCCCAAAAGCCGCTTTCCAAACGTAAAAAACGCAAGCTGAAAAAAAGGCTTGAAAATAAACATCCGCATAGCAATGGCTATGACAGATACCTCAATTCTCAACAGAAAGGACAGTAATTATGAAACTCGAACCGATTGTCATTTCCCTGCTGGATACCGACCTGTACAAGTTCAATATGGATCAGGTCATTTTCCACAAGCATACCGATCTCTGCGGTCAGTATTATTTCAAGTGCCGCACAAAGGGCGTTGTCTTCACGCCGGAGATGGTACAGGAGATCAATGAGCAGATCGACCACCTCTGCTCGCTCCGCTTTACCAAAGAGGAGCTGGATTATCTGCGCTCGATCCGCTTCATCAAAAAGGACTATGTCGAATTTCTGCGCCTGTGGCATCCGATCCGCGATTACGTGACCGCGAAGCTCGATGAAAACGGCGAGCTGCAAATCGTTGTGGACGGACCGCTCTTCTCCGCAATGCAGTTTGAGATCTACCTGCTGGAAATCGTCAACGAGGTTTACTTCCGCATGCAGTATGATTACGACCGTCTGCGCAAATCCGCTGAGAAGCGCCTTGACGCCAAGATCGAGGCAATGAATGACGGTACGTATACATTCAAATTCGCAGAATTCGGCTGCCGCAGAAGACTCTCCCGCGAATGGGAGGATGTTGTCGTCAAGCGCTTCGTCACCGAGACGAAAAACTGCGTCGGCACATCGAATGTCTATCTCGCAATGAAGTACAATGTCACGCCGATCGGCACCTATGCACATGAATTCGTGCAGATGTATCAGGGCATTGATTCGATTCCGCTCGCCTACACGAACCACTACGCCATGAAGGACTGGTATGCGGAATATGACGGCGACAACGGCACTGCACTGACTGATACGATCACGACCGATCTGTTCCTGCTCGATTTCAACCGCTCGATGGTCAACAACTACACCGGCGTGCGCCACGACAGCGGCGATCCTTACGCATGGGGCGAAAAGATGATCGCGCACTACAAAAAATACGGCGTCGATCCGAAGACGAAGCTGCTGCTCTTCAGCGACAGCCTTGATTTTGACCGCGCCCAGAAGCTCTATGACTACTTCTGCGACAAGACAAAGGTCTCCTTCGGTATCGGCACATTCTGCTCGAATGATACTGAGGAAAAGGCGCTGAATATCGTCATTAAGCTGCAATACGTCAACGGCAGACCGGTCGCAAAGCTCTCCGATGACAGCGGCAAGGCAATGTGCCGCGACGAGGAATATCTCGGCTATCTCAAGCGTTCGGTCGAATTCCGGATTGCGCGCGAAAAATAATCTGTTTTGTATCAAGCAACGGGCTGTACGAAGGTGCAGCCCGTTTTCCTGTCAAAAAATCATGTACAACTGTTGACATCCGCCGCATTTTGATGTATAATCATAGTGAACCGGTCAGATATTCCGATCGGTCTCATCTTACCGCATGAGTTAGCAGTATCTAACTAAAGGCATCAGGTATCATAATTTCGCAGCCGCTTCAAAACAATCAAAGGAGGAACTACATATGGATTTGAAATTCGGAGATATTCAGGAAACCGCCCTGATTCCGCTTGCGATCAAGGCAAGCGAAACCAGCCGTCCAAACGCGAGAATCAAGGATCCAAAGGCAAAGGAGATCATTGATACACTCGGCGTCGATGTCAGCAAATACGATCCGGTTCTGTCGCACGAGGGCGTCATCGCGCGCACGATTATGTTCCGCGAGGAACTGAAACGGCTCCTGCAAAAATATCCGGATGCACTCTGCGTCAATCTGGGCTGCGGTTTTGACGATAAATTCTCGCAGGTCGATAACGGCAGATTGCAGTGGTATGACGTCGATCTGCCCGATCAGATCGCAGTGCGCCGCAAAGTATATTCAGACCGTCCGCGCTGCACGATGCTGGACGGCAGTGCGCTGGAAAGCGGCTGGACGGCACAGCTCCCGAAATCCGCAATGAACATCATCGTCATGGAGGGCGTTCTGGAATATTTCTCAAAGGATCAGGTCAAAACCTGCCTGAATATGCTCTGCGACAGCTTTCCGCACGGCTATCTGCTTGCGGAACTGCACTCCCCTTTCCTCGAGAAAAACGGCAAGCATCACGACGCCGTCAAGCACACAAACGCGACCTTCGGCTGGGGTACAAAATCCGGCAGAGAATATCTCGATCTGGAACCGCGCATGAAGCTGATCTCGGAACACAGCTATAATGAGGAAATGAAAAAATACACCCTCGTCGGCAAAATCTTTTCCGTGATCGGCAAGAATATAAACAACCGTCTCGCTGAATTCAAATGGTGAAGAAAACAGCGTTCTGACAGAAACGGATCCCCCATACATATAGAATGCCCCGAAACGGTTTTGTTCCGCTTCGGGGCATTTTATCTGTTATGCAAAAAAGACTTCTCCGTGCGCACGGTCGATCTCATAGCTTGCAAGCACGCGGATATCTCCGATCAAATGCTGATTGAGGATATCGACCTCATCGGCAGGGATCCAGAGCGCGCGGCGATTCCGTTCATGTGCATGCTGCACAGGGAACTGCCGGATATACGCATCGTCCACCAAAAAGCTGACGACATAGACCGTATTATCCGCCTGCTTCGAGATGCGCATATGACGGGCAATCTGCGAAGCACCCTCTTCGGAAAGCAGCGCGGTAAAGAGCGGCTGTCCGGCAGGACGGGGCGGAAAACCGTGGAAGCTGCGTGCTTCGAGTTCCTGATATTCTTCGGCGTTCATCGGACGGTAAAGCTCCATTTTGTACCAGCCTTTCTAGGTTCAGTCGGCGGCTGATTTCGTCTGTTTCAGCCGTCTTGCGTGGATCTCATCGTGTAGTTTGTACATTTTCTGGACAGAATTTTCGAGGAAGTAATAGTGTGCGATATAAGGGACGAGCAATCCGAGAATGAGGATCAGCAAAGGCAGCATCATGAGCAGCTCGCCGAGCAGATAGATCCCGAGCGAGATAAAAAAGCCCAGCGCAAAGAGGATCGTGACAAGAAAATGAATCAGCCGCTCATGCTGCATAAACTGAATCATGATCAGATGCGAGCGTTCCAGCTCGGCATAATCCAGATCCTCGCCGGAAGCGAGCTGTGCCTCCAGCTTTGCGAGATATTCCGTCAGATATTTTCGCATAGCAAAGCCTCCGCTTATCCGCGTGCATCGGCTTCATCGGCGGCAAGAAAGCCTGCAAGGTCGAGCCTGCCCTCATTGAAATCGCGGAATCTGTCGTTATAGCGGTCGATCGTCTCCGCGGAAACATACATCAGATAGGCAAACAGCTCCTCGCTCAGCACCGTACCGATAAAGCAGCTCGTCAGTCGGAACCGGATCTCTCCGGTTTTCATATTCAGATCAAAGGAGCCGTCGATCAGTCCGTGATTTGCCGCTGTCACCGCGATGGCTGCATCCTGCATGCGCGCCTCGCTAATGCGGAACGGCATCGGAGAAAGCACGGAAACAATCTGACGGTCGGTGCGCAGGATAATGTGCAGCGGGATCGGAATATCCTCACCCGTAAACGTGATCTTGATATGCGTGCGCGCATCGGTCTGCTCCATGACCGTATATTTGAGGTCCCTGCGGTTGAGCATCGAAATCATCACTTCGGTATTTTTCGCAGCAGTTTCGATGCGGTTTTGTTCTGCTTCCATTGGTGTTGTCCTCCATATCTTATCCGCTTTATAGTAATATTATAC
>JAGKVC010000205.1 GCA_021152595.1 Clostridia bacterium | reverse complement strand
GCGCGCAGGTCAAAAAGATGATCGAGCGACAGATAGAAAAATACGGCTGGGAGTTCCTGTTCATCGGAGCAAGAGGCAATCGCCGCAAAAGTGGTTTGTGAGATAACAATGCACCAAACACAAACTCAAACACAGATTTGTATTTTTGAGCGTGATTGTTTCATCTGCAAAATAATGCCAGTTAATCAGCCGCAGCTTCGTCAGAATCTTCTTCGTCTGCTGCATCATCAGTTTCACCTCCGCTCACATAGGTTTTTAGTTTATTCTTGGTTTCTTCATAAACAGCATTCAGTTTCGCAGCATCCAATGCCAAAATCACAGACGGATAGATCATCAGCCTTGTGTCCGGATTGCCCATATCTGCATCAAGATTTTGAATGATATGATATCGTTTCAGCAATCCAAGCGCAGATCGCATATCCCATTTTTTCAGCCGTTCATGTTTCAGATTGCGGTATCTATCGTAAAGATCATCCACAGTAATGATAACCTGTTCAGTCTGTGAGAGTTTTTTCGATGATTCCAGATACAGCAGCCGAAGCAGGAGAAGAATGATGCTTTCCAGCAGGCGCAGCCGGATTCTGCCTGTGCCGAATGAGTTATTCAATGCAATGACACCGTAATCTTCCCGGATGATAATATCATATCCGAGCAGATCAAAAAAAGCCCGGAATAAATCCTTTTCACGCAGAATGAAATAATAGCAGTTTTTTGTATCGTCACAGCTTTTTAAGATGAAGCACTCATTCAGCAGCTTATTTGCATTCTGCCGGAATTTGTCTCTTGGGACATTCATAAGCAGCTGATTCAACTGTTCAGTATATTCCATTCTATTTTACACTCCTTTTAATGATAAAATCACGGAATGAAAAACCGTTCCGACAGATCATTTCGTCTTTCGGAATGATCTGATATTCAGATCGTCTGTCTCTGCCGTAAAGGGATATGAAAATCAGCCGAATCAAATCACGCTTTGAATGCAGTTCAATTTCGGATGCAGTCATCTCAGTTCGGTTCCGCAACAGCAATCGGACATATGCTGTAATATTTTTTCTTGAAAAACGGTTTGCCTGCTTTTCACGGAAAGCAGCGCGGCGTTCAGCGAGTTCTTCCTCTGAGATTGCCTGTGGCACGAAGATTTCGTCCACATCATCAATCCGCTTTGAGATACCGACTGTTTTCAGTGATTCACCGCTCAAAAAGCTTTGCGGAAAGATGTTGAATATCCGGCAGTAGTCGTCCGGCACATCATCGTAAATACTGTATTCTGCTTCGTTCTCCAATGCGGCAGCAAGACCGCGCAGTAAGGTGGAGAGCTTTCCTTCCAGATTATTGGAGTTCAGGAATGCAAGCTTTGCACGGTTGACGGCGCTGCGAAGATATTTCGCGTGTCTGCGCTCAATCTGTTTTTCTATTTCATCATAGGAATCGAAATAATGTATCACATCCGCAATCATTTCTCTGATGCGGTCAAGTGCTTCTGCTTTGTCGGTTTCGTTTTCAATACTTTGATATCCGAGCACAGTTCGTTCAATCAGGGCGTCATCCTGTAAAATATCACGCAATCGACTTGTGATCGTGTTTCGGAAACGGGATACATTGTCATTTGTTTTCATCCGGTGATATGCTTTTGAACCGATATTTTCATTATAAGAAAAGAAATGCTCCATGAGTTCTTCGGCGGTTTTTCCCTCTGTCAGTTCATCAATATACTTTCGGATGCCGGTATTCAGTTTTTTTAGTTCTGTGAACAGCGCAATTGTTCGATCATAGACCGGCTTAATAATCTGCGGATACGGTCTGTCGTAGAGGTTTTCATTGATCAGCAAGGAATAAATTGCAGATACCTCGCTCTGATATTCCATTTCTTTGGTTTCAGTCACAGCAATAAATGCCTGCATGATTGTCACTGCATGGCTCGGCATCACGATAACAGCACGGTTATCATTTCCATATTCGATTTCAATCCAGCCGAATGCTTTCAGCTTTCGGAGAATTCCGTTTGCTTTTGCTCGCGGTTCACGGATTGCTTCCGATTCATCATCAAATTGCAGATCTTCGGAACTGTTGCTGTCAAAGTAATTCGTCAGCTTTACAATCAGATGTTCTTTTTCAATTCCATATGACAATTCCGTTTGGTAGGAACGATAGATTATTTCCAGACAATCCAGAAAGACGACTTGATATTTTCCCGTCAGCGCCTTAAAAAAGTCATTTCCCGTAATCTGGAACAGCTGCATCGGCAATCCTCCTTTCTGTACAATCGTCTCATCATGTGTATTACATATAGAATACCACAAATTGCTTGAAAAAGCAAGCATATTTGTGCAACCCTCCAAACTTATCTCTAAAGTGAAAAAATCAGCCAAGTTTTGAGGATATAAGTGAGAGCCACCGTAAATCTCTGCAATCCAAGAAATGGAAGCATAATTCACAGAATGTTGCCGGTCGTTTTGTGCAGTCAGACAAGGTTTCAGTAACAGACTATTATTTTAGCGCATATCTGTAGGGCTGTATGAGAGGCGGTTCTCTCAAATCAATCAAAATTCAGGGAGGTAACCAAAATGAAACGAAACCAGCAAGAGGTCATCGAACGTATCCTCAATCTTCTGACCGAACTCGTTGATGACGAGCCTGCCGAGAAGCAGGCAAAGACACCGCCGATGGAAATGCTCACGATCAAGGAATGCACCGAAGCGGTCAGGGGCATTTCCGAGCATACCGTCCGCAAACTGGTTGCGCAGGGGCGTGTCCGGTATATCCGTACCGGCGAGGGCGAGCGCGGCAAGATTCTCGTCAGCAAACAGTCGCTGCTTGATTATCTGGAAGGTGAGAAATAACAAAGCACCTGCCGCAGCAGATGCTTTATCCATAAACAAATTATTTAGTCCGTTTCTTTGTAATAACCGCAATGGCGCAGGGCATTCTGCCGTCAACGACGTGGTACTCTACATTCGCATAGCCCATATCCGCAAAGAATTGTTTGTACGATTCCAGATCAAACTGCCGCTTGAAATCCGCGCCCAGCAGCGTGATGAATTTGACCGCGGCTGTACCGGTTCCTTTCGACATATTGATGTAGGTCGGAATGATGATCCTGCCGCCCGGCTTCACAACGCGCTCCAGTTCATGCAGAGCCTGTTCAGGATTCGGCAGCAGATGAATCACATTCCCGGCAACCACCTTGTCAAAACGATTGTCTTTGCATTTGAGCGCCGTAATGTCCGCCCTGCGGAAAACGACATTCTCAAATTTCCGGCATCTCTTTGCAGCCTGCCGCAGCATACCCGCAGCGAAATCGGTTGCGATCAGCCGCCGGCACCTTTGGGCAATATAAATGCTGATTGCGCCGGTTCCGCAGGCACATTCCAGCACAGTGTCGTTCGGCTCGATGAACTCAGCCACCTTTTCGCCTGTGCCACGATAGACCTTACCATTGTAAACCTGCTCAAATAGATCGTACAGCGGTGAGATTTTATCCCAAAACATGAAGTCCGTCCTCCTTATCATCAGATTGCTATATCAAAATTATAGCACGGGCGAACGGAAAAGTCAAACCGAATACGATGCCAAACATCAAGGGGGTATGCAATTCAAGAGGATAACGGGCAAATCCGAAGTATCCGTATTCTTTTGATTTTTCTTGGTGTAGCAAGCAGAGAAAGAAACCGTATACTCCGGTTCTTTCAGGCGGCGGAACCGGCATACCCCTTCACCGCAGCGCTAAGCGGCAAAACGCCTCTTAACACATACCCCTGCGATAATCAATCACATCGGAATGATTACCGAAACTATCAGGAAGGAGAATTACCTTGAGAAAAATAAAACAGATCAAACGCAAGGAGATCATTTTCGAGCCGGATGAATGGGCGCGCATTGAAGCCGATGCCGCAAAACTGAATCTGAAACTAGTGAGTATATCCGGCGTATGGTGATGAACGGGCAGATCATTCATATTGATGTATCAGACATCATCCCGCTTGTAAACGCAATGCGGACGGTGAGCAATAATATCAACCAGATCGCGCGCAAGGCAAATGAATCACACAGCATTTATGCAGAGGACATCGAAAACCTGAAAGGAGGACTGAACGAGATATGCCGATTATTAAATCTGTGCCTGTCAGAACTACAGTACAAAAAAGCCTGGCCTACATCCTGAACCCCGACAAAACCGAACAGCTTTTATACACCGCCTCGCTGAACTGCATGACCGACGCCGCGAACGCCTATCTCAACATGAAGGCGGTTTACGAGTTATACAGCGGACGCAGTTTTGATGAACCTCTCCCGAAAACAGGCAAAGGACGTGTGAAGGTCATTCATTATATCCAGTCATTTTCGCCGGACGAGAACATCACGCCGGAACAGGCACACCGCATTGCAAAAGCGTTTGTACGAAAGACATTCGGGGATGAATGTCAGGCGGTAATTGCGACGCATACGGACAGGCATCATCTGCACACTCACATTATTTTGAATACTTACTCAATCACGGGCAAGCGATTCTATGACAACCGGCACTCGCGTAATCACGCGCGGGAATATTCCGACCGCGTGTGTCTGGCTTTTGGCATTCAGCCGTATGATAAGAGCAAGGGGAAGGGAAAAACTGTCAGCCATCATGAGTGGGAAAAACGCAGACAAGGAACTTCATGGAAACAGAAGCTGCGTGCAGAAATCGACAGTCTGATCGGTTCGGTCAAGAATCTGGACGAGCTGCTCTATGAACTGGAACTGAAAGGCTATGATGTGAAGAAAGGCAAGTACATCTCCCTCAAAGCGCCGGGACAGCAGCGGTTTATCCGCACAAAAACGCTGGGGGAAGCATACACAGCGGAGAACCTTTCTTCACGAA
>JAGKVC010000043.1 GCA_021152595.1 Clostridia bacterium | reverse complement strand
CCATTATTATAATAAGCGAATCTTTAATTTCGCATAAAAAGGACAAATTGGCTTTATATACTCGATTTTTTATAAAGATTTAAGATTTTGTCGAAAGAATAAACACAGAAAAATACAGCAGACATTCACTTTTTGCAGGAACTCGCAAATCTTTATGAAATGCATAATTCTGAATACATCCCGTATGCGGCGGCATCCATTTCGATCCGAATTCAGCTATGAATCGTTTTTTCTTCGTAGCCCATTGCGTTTTTTTCCGGAATGTGTTATAATATGATCATGCCCCGATAGCTCAGTAGGATAGAGCGGCTGCCTCCTAAGCATCCGACTGACCTATCGCCCAATTCTGTTGTTTTTCAAATATGTCCCAGTACCTCAGCTGGATAGAGGATCCGCCTCCTAAGCGGGTTGCCGCAGGTTCGAACCCTGTCTGGGACGCTTTAGCACAGCGAAAACGCTCATAAATATGTGCGTTTTCGCTGTTGCTGCAAATGGTAGATGGAGAGCGGGCGGCGAATGAAGCCGCCGACATTTGTCAGCATTTTACAGATTGCAGTCTGTAAAACCGGTCTGAAAATCCGCCAGCAAATTGCAGTTTGCCGGGTCGGAAAAGCGAAATGTGCCAGCATTCCGCCATCAGTCCGTGCTGTCCGTGTCATTACCGCTGGTTTTTTCTGTCGTCTGCTGTCCGTCATCTTCATTTTCGTCCAAGGTCAGCTTGAGCAGCAAAAGCTCCGTTTCATCGGCAAGCTTCTGGCGCGCCTCGTCTGCGATGGCAGCATAGGTATTGAGCAGCATCGTACTATCCGTGTGGCCCATGTCGCCCTGAACTGCTTTGATATCTCCGGATTTGCGGAGCTTAAAGGTTGCGCTCGAGTGCCTCAGCGAGTATAAATCAACCGGACGGAGATTGTTTTCCTTGATGAAAGCCTTGAAGCGCTTTACGATCACATCGCCGCTGATCGGTCTGCCGTTGTCCAGAAAGAATACCATGCCGTAATCAGGATAACCGTTTTCTTTCAGAACTGCATGCCGCTTCGTGCAATACTGATCCAGTTCTTTGGCAAGACTGCGCGGAAGATAGATTTTACGCACGCTGGACTTAACCTCAGCTTCCGTCCACTGCTCCCGCTCAAACTTTTCAATACGCGGCAGCTCCGTCTCGATCGTCGGATTTGATTCCAGATATCCCTGTTTCACGGCATATGAGAAAGCTGGACGAAGAATCTTGTGCACCTCACGCACGGTGCGTGGGCTGACGAATTCGCTTCCGGTGTTTTTGGAAACACGTGCTGTTCGCTGAGTCAGGAGCATTTTGTAGTATTCCTGAATATTTCGGGCTTTAACCGAAGCGATCTTCCAGTGACCGATAAACGGATAGATATAATGTGCAGCCACCGATTCGACACCGCTCCGCGTTGCTGCTTCCCAATAGCCGACTTTGCTGTGATGCTCAATGTAGTCTTTGACAAGTCGCTCAACGGTCAAATCAGTTTCTGGAACAGTGGGAACCCGTACCGCCATACCGGTGCGCAGATCCTTGAAAATATCCGGCAAATCATACTGTTCATTGCGGCTTTCTGCATCTTCAACCTCAGTCAGCAGGAGTTTCGCATCCCGTGCCGATTCGCAGGGAATCCAATGCTGCTTGCGTTTTCCGTTTTCGTCGAGCAATGTTTGCACGATATAGTAGACTGTGCCTTTTTTTCGGCGTTTGGGGATAATCATAGCCATTATGCAGACACCTCCACTCCATCCAGAATATAGTTGAAAAACGACTCGCGCAAAATCCGGTAGCTTTTGCCAATTCGCAAAACCTTGAACCATTTGTGCTCTTTGAATGCCTGCTCTGCCAGTGCATACGCACTTGACCTGCTTATGCCCAAGATGGTGGCTGCGTCATCCACGGTGATGGTCAAGCATTCGGGCGGGCTTGAGAAAGACTTGTTCGGCTGGTCCATTTGATTTGTTTTGTTCATTCTGCTCATAATTAGCACCTCCTGTTTTTGCTATCTTGGATTCCTACATTACGACCTCGTAATGTGTTGAGACCATTATAGCATATCTATCGCGAAAAGTCAATAGATCTATAGAAAAAAACTCCTTTTTTTCAAAATCATTCTTCCGAGGTGAATTATGGATAAAAAAGACTTCCAGCAAGCGATTGTTCCGGTTCAGGATATTCAGAATGAGACCGGCAGAAAAATCCGCAGATTACGGACGCATCGTCAAATCCCCGCGAAAGTTTTAGGAAAGCCATTTCGCATTTCAGAAGCATCCATGCTGCAATATGAACTAGGTATCCGCAGTGTAAGCGAGGAAAAGCTAAGAAATATTGCCGCCGCACTCGGTGCGAGACCGAGCGTTCTTCGCGCAAGACATCTTGCTGGTATCGAGGATGCGATGCAAGTACTATTTGAAATAGCAGAACTCTTTGAATTGGAACCAAGTCTGCAAGACGGGCAAGTTGTTTTATCTGCGCCTTTTTCTGATCTCAACAAATATCTGAAAGAATGGGCTGAACAATTCCAAAAATATAAAGACGGAGAGCTTACCAAGGAACAGTATCAGGAATGGAAAGATTATTTTCCGTTTTCTTTGGTCCACTTTCCAGAACCATATGCTGCCATGAGTATGATAGGCAGTTACGTTGATTCCGATAGGGCAGAAGGACGTTCTTTTAATGTACAAGATGATCCGGTGCTCCATAAAGATCAAAAGCATTTTGATGTTCCGTCGTCTGCACTAGTTAGTGTTGATTTTGCGGCAACAAGCGATTCTGCCCCAACTGAATCAAATACTGATGATACTGATTCTTTATAATATAGTAGAACCGGCAGAGTATTGCGCTCTGCCGGTTTAATTGTTTATCTGTAGATATATTCACAGCGGCTCTCTGTATGATGTCAGAGAGCCGCTGCTGATATTTAAATAAGTGTCTTCATGAAATCTAACAATCGATTAGCCGTTTCCTGCGGAAGCATCCGGAAGCAATCCAGCATTTCTTTCTCAGCCGCATTAAGGTAGGCTATTTCTTCGGAATCATTGAACAGTTCGGACAGCGTGATGCCCATCGGTTCTGCGAGCCTGCTCAGTGTATCAAATGATGGATTTCGATCACCGCGCTCCAGATCTCTAATGTGCGTTTCTGAAATTCCTGACATTTGTGCCAGCTTATATACGCTGATTTGCTTTGACTGTCTAACAGCCTTCATTCTCTTAGCAATATCCATGCGAATCACCGTCCCAAACAATATTATAGGTCATTTCGACGCAAATAATAAGCTATAAAAAGCGTTGACATACAGCATATATTGCGTTATAATGAGAATAATAATGCGCGGAGGTGCTTCCATGGAGACATTTACAGTTTGTTTTTTCGGGCATCGGCAAGTAGAGAATCCATTTGAGATTGAAGCAAGGCTGGATTATATACTGCGAAGACTAATTGTGCAAAAGGAGTACATTGAGTTTCTTGTCGGACGGGACGGCAATTTCGATACTGTGGCTTCATCTGCGATCAAAAGAGCAATACGCTCCTATGGATATGGAAATACTGCCCTGACGCTCGTACTGCCGTATGATCGAGCGGAATACCGAAAAAACCGGAATAGCTTTCTCAACTATTATGATGAGGTCGAGGTTTGCGAAGAATCGGCTGGCGCATACTATAAATCAGCGATCACAATTCGCAATCGAATAATGGCAGAACGCTCTGATCTAGTAATCTGCTGCATACAACATATGAGCGGCGGTGCATACCGTGCGGTGAAATATGCGAAATCACTAAAGAAACCTATTATCAATGTAGCAGAAGATATTCTGACTGACAACCTTTAATATGCAGCCGAAAGCAGCCATAGTTCAGAAATGATAATTCTGAGCCAAGTGTTAGATGAAACTCTATGATAGAATTACAGCAAACCGTTGACACGTAGTGCTAAATATGATATAATATAATAGAATAATTATGGTCAAAACAACGGAAAGGAGGAGCGGAATGAGAACAATAGATCTGCCGCCGTATGCACCTACTCTAATTGAATCCACACGTGCCATCGGCTATTCGCTTGAATCGGCTATATCGGATATCATAGATAATAGTATCGCTGCATCTGCCCAAAATGTTGACATATTCTTTTATCCGATTGGCGAAGCATATATTGCCATTTTGGATAATGGTTCCGGCATGAATACAGAGCAAATCGATCTAGCTATGCAGTATGGAAGCAGGAATCCACTGGAGCTTCGAGATAAGACCGATTTAGGACGGTTCGGGCTGGGTTTGAAAACGGCATCGCTGTCACAATGCCGAACCCTTACAGTCATATCCAAACAGGGAGAAACTGTTGAGGCCAGAAGGTGGGACATTGATCATGTGGCAAAGACGGGACAATGGTCCTTAATAGCACTTGATACAGACGAAGCACAGGATATCCCGCATTTCAATGATTTATGTGCTTATGAATCCGGCACTCTCATTGTATGGCAAAATCTGGATAGACTCAAAGCAGGGGAAATCAATTTTGAAGAAACCCTTGGGCGAAAGATTGATGGTGTCCGAGAACATATCTCGCTGGTGTTTCACCGCTATTTATCTGGAGAAACAGGTATCAAACGGCTAAAAATCAATATCAACAATGAAAAGGTCACTCCTTTTGATCCGTTTTTGCCCGGTAAGAGCCAGCGGCCTATGGATGATGAAATTATCCGAATTCAAGGTGAAAAAATTATAGTCCGTCCGTATATCCTCCCTCATATCTCGAAAATGACTGCTGAGGAAATAAAGCATCTTGGCGGAAAGGACGGTTTGCGCAAGCAGCAGGGATTCTATGTCTATCGAAATAAGCGGCTGCTTGTGTGGGGAACGTGGTTTCGTATGATGAGAAAGGGAGATTTGTCCAAGCTTGCGCGTATTCAGGTAGATATCCCCAATACGCTGGACGATCTCTGGACACTGGATATAAAAAAATCATCTGCACTTCCTCCGGCTGAGGTAAGGAAAAATCTTGAATTGATTATAGAAAAGATAGCAGATAAAAGTAAAAGAACGTGGGAATTTCGCGGAAAAAAGGAAATTGACGATTCCAAAGTGCATATCTGGAATCGAATGAAAGCAGCAAAAGGCGGGTTTTATTACGAGATAAACCGCGACCACCCACTGTTAGAGCAGGTTCGGGAATACCCTGAGTCAGCTTCCAACTTGATCGAAAATATACTTCGTATGATTGAGTCCGGACTTCCATTAAACCAATTGTATATCGACTTGAATAATGACGAGCAAATCAAGAATGATCAGGCATTTACCGATAAAGAAATCTTAAAGATGCTGCGGGATGTGCTGGCTGTTCAGAGCTCTCAGGATGCTAAAATTCGTTTCTTGGAAGCACTTGAAACAATAGAGCCCTATGTCAACTATCCGAGTGTAGTTAAAGCAGTAAAAAAGGAGCTGGGAATATGAATTCAACCAAGTGTGATATCCTTGAAAACATGATCTCTGCTGGTGTAAATGCGGCTTATCCGACCATCCCGCCTACTGAAACAGAGTTTAATGACAAGACAGCAGAATTTCGCAAAGCTCTTTCCCAAACGTGTTCTGTTTCTGACGAAGAATTTGAAGGAATTAAGCGGCGTCTGAGAGAACGCATTGCCGTTCAAATGGATATAGGTGTTTTTATTCAAGACCGCAATAACGGGCATCAATCCTGGCTTCCGGCAAAAAAATCTCAATTTGATTTCTATTTTTGGAATCGTTATAAGCGTTATCTGGAAGAAGCGAAACATTGGAATCCGCGTGTTACCGCTTCATTGAGTCAAGTCGCAGAGGAAATCCTTGACCTCTGCGGCGATCCTTCGCAGGAGGCTTTCTCTATTAGAGGACTGGTATTAGGTGATGTACAGTCAGGAAAGACTGCAAATTACACTGCCATCTGCAATAAGGCTGCTGATACCGGCTACCGTTTGATTATTGTGCTTGCCGGTATGATGGAAAACCTGCGTCAGCAGACGCAGGAACGATTGGATGCAGAATTTGCAGGAAGAAAGAGTGAGTACTTTCTGGATCCCAAAGCCGCAGAAGAAGCTAAAAACTTCCCTGTCGGCGTTGGAAAGTACAGCGGGCCTGCGGATGCCTCCAAAAAGATCGCTTCATTTACTTCTGTGAGCAAAGATTTTGACAGCGGCATTCTGCGCAGCAATAACCTCAGTCTCGATAGTGTCAATTGTCCGGTTTTGCTTGTAATAAAGAAAAACAAGCGTATTCTGAACAACTTGATTACTTGGCTGAAAAAGAATAACACTTTGAATGCGAACGGCAAGATAGCAGATCTTCCGCTGCTGCTGATTGATGATGAAGCAGATAACGCATCCGTCAACACCAAAGATGCGGATTCTGATCCGACAGCTATTAACGCAAGTATTCGAACGCTGTTAGGTATGTTCCAGCGCGTAACATACCTCGGTATTACCGCGACGCCTTTTGCAAATATTTTCATTGATCCAACAATTGACGAAGATCTATTCCCGGCTGACTTTATCTATACATTGAAGCCGCCGACCAATTATATTGGTGCGGAGCGAATCTTTGGTGAAAACAGTGATTCCAGCTTTATGCTTGAGGAAATCGATCAGGATGCCAAAGAGGTATATATTCCAGCAAAGCACAAAAAGGACTTGATTGTCGATGATCTGCCGGCAGATATGTATGAAGCAGCATATTACTTCCTGCTGGTAAATGCTATTCGTGATTATCGTGAAGACAGAGGCACACATCGCACAATGATGGTACATGTGAGCCATTATACCGATGTTCAGGGGCAAATCGCAGAGATCTATAATGAATGGCTGGTCCGAGTTCAATCTGAATTGCGAAACTATTCAAAATTGCCGCTTGACAAAGCAGAGCAGCTGCGTCATATTCATATGCTTCATGAGATATGGGATAAGTATGGACTGTCCTCGATTTCTGGTGCTTCATGGCAGACTATCCTGCATGATTATTTATGGGAAGCTGCGGAACCCGTTTGTGTTCGCGCTGTAAACAGCAAAACAGGTGCTGCCAGCTTGGACTATTATGCTCACATTGAGGATGGACTGCGCGTAATCGCCGTTGGCGGAAATAGTATGTCCAGAGGATTGACCTTGGAAGGACTGTGTGTTTCGTATTTCTGCCGCAATACGCAGATGTATGATACACTCATGCAAATGGGGCGCTGGTTTGGGTATCGGCCCAACTATGGTGACCTGGTAAAAATCTGGCTGACGCTGGATGCGATGGATTGGTATGGGCAAATCACAAGAGCTGCCGAGGAACTGAAAGACGAGATCGCTGCTATGCGCAATGCACATCAGAAGCCGCGTGATTTTGGCTTGAAAGTGCGGCAGGATCCCGGCACACTGATCGTTACTGCCCGCAACAAAATGCGTACTGCTACTCAACTGAATCAGCCTGTATCTGTTTCCGGCCATTTGTTGGAAACACCGCGCTTAAAATCGGCACCGGTCATTCTTGAAGAAAACAAAAAAGTCTTCAAAGCATTTATTGCGAATCTGGATGATATGGGAACAAGGCTGCCTTCCGATGTTGAACGGACGCATGGTCATTACTTTTGGGAGCATGTATCCGGCACCGCTGTCGCACAATTCCTCCGAGACTTTGAAACACATCCGTGGCACCTCAGCTTTAATGGACGTGCACTGGCAGAGTATACGGAAACCTATCATTCCGGCGATGAATGGGATGTAGTTCTGATTTCCAGCGGTGAAGGCGCTGCATATTCCGAACCCCTGCAATGCGGAGATTCAGAGATCGTCCTTTCCCATACAGCAAGGAGAAAGGTGTCTGTCAAGAACAGAAGCATTTACATCAACGGCACAAAGGTGAGAGTCGGCTCCGGAGGCTGTACGAAAATTGGCTTGACAAAAGAGGAAATTGAAGAAGCTGCCAATGATTTCAGGAGCACAACAGAAAAGAAGAATGTCCCTGATTCTGCGTATTTAATTGAAAAGCGTCCGCCTATTCTCATGCTGCACATCATTGAGGTTGGCGATGTGATTGATTCTGATGATCCGACATATCAAATACCGGATTATTTGTACGCAATCGGTGTTGGCATTCCGAAAAACAAACATGGCAATCGTACCGTGACTTACATGGCAAATATGATCGAGTTGGAAAACTGGATCGCACCTGATGAGGATTACGACGATGAATGATTATGAAAAACAGCTTCATGAGGCGTGGAATCGCGTTCAGCCGTATAATGGCTCAACTGTGCAGCTGTCTGTCCAGCATCCGTTGGAATGGTATGTAGGTTACTATGCGCCGACACAGAAAGCAGTAATTCTTATCAGTGATTCGCCTGTCAAAAATGTAGAATCGCTGAAAAGTATTGTGTTTAACTGCGCACAGCGGCAAGACGGAAAGTATGCAATTGCCTTTATACTTGTCTCCAGAGAAATGGAGGAAGTATATATAACAATGTGCGGCGATATTATTCGCTATTCCAGCACCGAACAAACTCCAGCGAATGCGCTTATTCGCGTGATCGGAAGATATAGGCAATGGATTAAGCTGCTTGAGCATCAGCGCAGCGCATTGATGAGCAGCGCTGCACAAAAAGGACTGATCGGAGAACTCTACTATCTGCGAAATAAACTTCAATCAGGAATGAATCCAGCAGATGCTATAGCTGGCTGGGTTGGACCGGAAGGTGCTGATCAGGATTTTCAGTATCAAGATGGATGGCATGAGATCAAAACCACGGGTTTATCTTCTTCTGAAATCAGCATTTCCTCTATTGAACAGCTGGACAATGACGCGGATGGCGAGCTGATTGTAGTTCGGGCCGATAAATGTGCTGATACAAAACCGAATGGTGTTACGCTCAAAAAAATGGTTGAATCGGTATTATCTCTGCTGCAAAGCAATTACGCTGCTGCGGATGCTTTCCATGCAAAGCTGAGCAGTGCAGGATATATGGATTTACCAGAGTATGATCAGCAGTATTATTACATCGCCGGCACAGAGGCATATAGTGTGACCAGCAGTTTTCCTCGTATAAAGCGGTCAGCATTGCCTTCTCCGATTACGCAATGCAGCTATTCTATTAGTATATCAAGTTTGGCTCAATGGAAAAAGTAAGGAGGCGTTATAATGGATTCGCTGGAATTTAAGCAAGACTTTCTCACGGGAGTGAAAGCAGCAGCTGCTGTTTCCGGTGAAGGCTCATGTGCCGCATTCGTGAATGAAATGGCGCAGTACTTAATCGATTCAGAAGTGCTGTCAGATTTTCAGCCGTCATTTTATACAGGTACTAAGAGCAATCGCAAGTATCGAGTAGATGGTTATAATTTCGACGAATTCGATAATACGCTTTACTTAATCATTGCTGATTACAGCGGTTCGTTTGAAGACAGCACGATCACGAATGCTGCCGCTAACCGCCTGTTTGGACAGCTAAGACTTTTTATCGACATGGCGCTCAAATCAAAACTCCATGAAGAAATTGAAATGAGCACCCCTTGTGCGGATTTGATCGACCTCATGCGCTACAACAGCACACGGATACGAAAGTTTAAGCTGCTGATTTTCACTGATGCAGACATGAGCTCTTTAATCAAGAGCATCGAACTCGATAACTATGAAGATCTGCCGGTTGAAGGGCAAATCTGGGATATTGAGAGATTGTATCGAGTGTGCTGCTCAGATCTGAGCCGACAGGTTGTAGAGCTCAACTTTTTGGACTTTTGTGAGGAAGGAATTCCCTGCATTGAGGCCAGCAGTGCGGCTTCTGAAAACTATACCAGCTATTTAGGCATTATTCCGGGGTGTGTATTAGCTGACATTTATGATAAATATGGCAGCCGCTTGCTCGAAGGAAACGTGCGCTCCTTTCTCTCGACAAAAGTCGCCGTGAACAAACAGATCCGCACTACGCTGCTGAAAGAACCGAAAATGTTTTTTGCTTTCAATAATGGTATTTCTGCGACTGCACTGGATGTGAAGGTCGAAGATACCGATCATGGCAGATTTATAACGTTTGCGCGGGATTTTCAGATCATTAACGGAGGTCAGACTACAGCGTCGATCTCAAACGCCAGATTCAGAGATAAAGCGAAGCTCGACGAAGTATTCGTGCAAATGAAGCTGACTGAAATTGCTACAACTGCGTCACAGGATGACACGGATACCCTAATTCGCAATATTTCCCGATCGTCCAACAGCCAGAATAAGGTCAGTGATGCCGATTTCTTTGCCAGCCACCCATTTCACAGACGAATGGAAACTATATCCAGAAGACTGTTTGCTCCCGCAACAGATGGAGCTCAATACGAAACCAAATGGTTCTACGAACGAGCAAGAGGTCAGTATTTGCAGGAACAAATGCATCTTACCCCTGCTAAAAAGCGTCAATTTGCGCTTCAGCACCCTAAAAACAAGGTTATAAAAAAGACCGACTTAGCGAAAGTGCAAAACACATGGCTTATGAATCCTCATACTGTCAGCCGCGGTGCTCAGACAAATTTTAATGCTTTTGCTGAATGGATTGACGATATGTGGGAGAAAGACGACACGAAGTTTAATGAGCGATACTTCGAGTCAACTGCTGCGCTTTTGTTGATGTTCCAATTCTTAGAGAAGCAAATTCCTAAGCTGCCGTGGTATGAAGGCGGTTATCGTGCAAACATCATTTACTATACCATTGCACTATTCCATCATCTTGTTATTAAGCAGTTCACCGGAAATGATTTCGATTTAATTTTGATTTGGAATAAACAAGATTTGCCGGAAATAGTCCAAAAGTGCCTTCTGGAAATCTCAGAAAAAGTATTCTTCCAGATTACTGATCCTGAGCGGCGTATTATTAACGTTACACAGTGGTGTAAAAAGCAAGAGTGCTGGGATGGCGTAAAGAAGCTCTCGATCTCCTTGCCGGAAGAACTTGAAATTTGCCTTACGGATAACGGATTAGCGAAAGCTGCTGAAAAGCAGGCAAAAAAAGACCAGCGCATGACAAACGATATCAATGCCGAAGCGGAAGTAGTAAAATACCCGGCAGAGTTCTGGAAAAAACTCACAGAATTTGCAGTTATGCATCGTCTGATCGAAATGAGAGATCAGCAAGCATTGAAAAAAGCCTGCCAAATACCATTGAAACTGCCAAATTCTGTAGAAAGCAAGAGATTGCTTGCACTTCTTGAAAAAGCAAGAAACGAAGGATTTAAGGATGAGTAAGAAGTCAAAGAGAAATCAATCTGCGTCTGAAAAGAAAAAAATAAAAGAATATAACACTGTTGATCTGTTTGCCGGAGCCGGAGGCTTGAGTTTAGGCTTTAAGCAAATAAAGGGAAATATACGGTTTAATATACGGGCTGCATTTGAGAACAACCCATATATGCAGGAGACATATAGAAAAAACCATCCGGGGACAGACGTATACGGCGATGTTTGTACTGCCGATTATCAAGAAATACAACGGCTATACGGTCCTATCGATGTTGTAATTGGCGGTCCGCCCTGCCAAGGCTTTTCAAATGCTAACAGACAAAGGTATGCTGCTATAAATCTGAATAATAAATTGGTTAAACAATATATTCGGGCAATCACTGAGCTGCGGCCTAAAGCGTTTGTCATGGAAAACGTCAGTATGCTGAAATCGGATGTCCACCGATTCTATTTGGAACAGGGCGACGTGGAGGCTGTTGAGCGCTATGGAATAGAAACTCGTGACGACTCGCTGATTTTACTGGACGAACAGTTCTATTTTGAAGGTGCTGAGGCGTATATCGGCGACCTTGAAAAAATCGAACAGTATGAATGGCCGGATGCTCTCCAGACAGAATTAAGAGTTATCTATAAGTTCTCCAAAAACGCGGCAAAACTTCAAACCACATTAGAAAAGCATAAAAGCAGGATTTATAAAGCAATCACGTCTTATTTTAATTCAGCTGAGGCTAATTCCGATAATCCTATTGTGTGTGAATCACTTCGGGCATGCAAATGCATTTTGAATTATTTTGAACAGACCCTGAACCTTGCGAAGATCCGTGAATCAATTGAACCCGCTCTTATGATTCAGCGAATGTTAAGCCGAATGAAGGAAATCCTCACTAATCATATTGTTATTGATGATGTAAATACTGAGTGCGGATTAAAAATCTCTGTGCGTACATTCGCCGTATTTGAATATTTGTCAAAGATACTTCAGTCTGATACATATAATTACGCGCTGAAATCCGATGTGCTTTGCGCAGCTAATTACGGAGCACCGCAAAAAAGAATGAGGTTTGTTATTATTGGTGTCCAAAGAGGCATTTCCGAGGAGCCTGATCTTCCTGCGCCTAAAGTTAAGCCAGAGGATTATTCTAAAGTGGAGGATGCGATCGCCGATCTCGAAAAGGTCTCAACAGTTGATGATATTGCTGAGGATCATGGTGCTGTCCCTGCTGTTAAGGTCAGAACCGGGCCTCTGTATAAGTTAAGAGATTCAGCCGTCATTTGGAATCATATTGTGACAAAAACTACTCCGACGGCATTATCCCGATTCAAAGCAATCAGAGAAGGGCAAAACTTTCATGCTTTGTCGGAGGAAATGAAGTCTAATACCTATACAGACCCTAAGAGGACACAAAACACCATCTATCTTAGATTAAATTATCAGGAACCGTGCGGAACAGTGGTTAACGTCCGCAAGTCCATGTGGATACACCCCAGATTAGACCGTGCAATCAGTATTCGAGAGGCAGCTCGGCTACAAACATTTCCGGACAGCTTTAGATTCTACGGCTCAAAGGATCAGCAGTATCAGCAGGTTGGAAATGCAGTTCCGCCGATTATGGCGAAAGCAATCGCAAAGCAAGTTAAAGAATTGCTAAAGAAGGACAACGATGGCAGATAATCATACGAAAGAAGTTCGCAGCTACAATATGTCTCGCATTAGATCGAATAATACAAAGCCGGAGGTGCAGGTACGGTCATATTTGCACAAGTGCGGATTTCGCTTTCGCAAGAATGACAAGCGATACCCTGGCAAACCGGATATTGTACTGCCAAAGTATAAAACCGCAGTATTTGTAAACGGCTGCTTCTGGCATAAACACAACTGCCCAAGGTTCGTTATGCCAAAAAGCAATACCGATTATTGGAGCAAAAAAATCGACGGCAATGTAAAACGAGATGCTGAGCATTACCAGAAGCTGAAATCAATGGGATGGCGCGTGATCGTCATTTGGGAATGTGAAGTGTCTGATGAGCAGCTTCAAAAGCTGGCGGACTCAATAAGGAGCGAGAATAATGGCATTACTTAACGAAGCGAATATTACCCGTGAAGACAAAGAGCGCAATAGCGTTCATACCGAGGTCCGTGCCACATATACGGTCTTTGAGGAAGACGGAAAAAAGTATTTTCAGCTTGATACCTATGGAAAAGCAACAAGACAGCAGCCTGAAAAAATCAGTCAATCGCTGCAGTTGGATCAGGAAACGGCAAGGTGTTTAATCAAATTGTTGATTGATAATCTGCTGTAAGCCAAGTTAATAACTGCTTGACAGAAGGATGGACGGTTTGTCGAAATGAACCTTCATAGCGATCATGTATATCAGCATTCCAGCGTATGATGTTGCAGAAGATTGGGGTTAACCAGGTTCTCCAATTGGAGTATAGGCGCGGGATGTTTGACGCTTACTACATAAACGCAGAATTCGATTAATAGTCATTCTCAACAAAGGATAGTGAAAACCAAGGTCTCATTTAGAACGTCTGCACATCAAAGTATTACAATCCAGTTTTTTTCTTGACATTTATTCAAGAAAAGCTTACAATAGAAGATAGAACTTGATTCCATGGTATAGGACTATTTTTGTCTTATGCTTAAATAGAGTGTTAAAAACAGGGGATTAGAATGGCTAATAAATATTCAAAACTTTCTATCGATTTGACTAAATTAGACAGTTGGATTAGGATTTGGTGCGAAGAAAACTTAGATGCTTCGTTTACGATCACTAAAAGAGACATTAAAGAACAAATTCAGTATACTATTGTAGATGAAAAAGGACAAATAAAACTTGTTTTTTTCAAATGTAACGGTGGCCTTCTGACTATTCAATGGAAAGTCGGAACCAGACAATCGGAATCTGAACAGCTTGCAGAAAGCATTTATCGAAGAGTCAGTGATGTTCTTGCAAAAAGCCCATACGCAAATGGATTCTCCATTAGTCTTTCAGAGGATGAATTTCATGCTGTCATAGGACTTCTTCAGGATGAAGATGAAGTAAAGACAGTACATGAGGAATATGTTAAAAAAGAAAGACAGGCTACATATTATATTTACCAGTTAATGGGTATAAAAAAAGATCGTGTGACAATTAAATACTTTCCTAATACAAAGCGGATGCAAGTTCAGGGGAAACCCTTAAAGCTATTCAATGATATCGTAGCATTGGTAGCTGAGAATCACGATAATATGGACGATGTGGTTGAGAGTCAAATTGAATATTGCCGTCTTCCAATTACAAAAGATGAAATATATGAAGAGATGGATAGCGTTTTAGGACATCGGTTGTATGTTTTTTTAGGTGATAAGAATCGTGCAATTATTTCTTCTTCTTTTATTCATTTTAAAATCATAACGTGTGTTGAGATGACAGATTATTCTTGCTTGGTGTTCCCTGCTTGGCGGGCGTTGGAAGGCTTTGCTAAAAGACTTTTCACCGAAAAAGGATTAAAATGCATCGGGCAAGAAGACCCAGCCGATAACAAGCTCGGAAGATTTTTTGGAAAAGACAGCGATAGCAAGTTGCACTATATGTATTCGGAATTCAGCCAGTATTTGGATGAAGATACGGAAAAAGTATTAACAGAACTTTATCGCTACTATTATAGAGAACGACATCAATATGCACATTCATCAGGAGACGATTTCCAAACTGCGATCATTTCTGACAAAAATGTCGCGTATGAGAAGTTTACAGAAGTAATTAAATTGATGCAGTCGTGTTGTGAAATACTATGATTTCTGTGATGTTTTTTTGCCGTTAGATGTGAGGAGGTGTTTATTGTGATATTTGATGTGAAATACCATGCCACACAGCATTATCCGATTATCATCTATTCTGTTTCTTATCTTAATCCGTTAGAGGAACTGGGCAAAGTAGCAGATGCTTTACATTCTTGTTTTCAAGAGCCAAGCCAAGTTTTGTTTGATTTGCTACTGTCAAACGGAGAAGAATCTAATCGATTTGTACAGGGTTATTTTGATGGAGAGAAAATTGCATATAGTTCTTTAAAATGTATAAGTATCGATAATGCTGAAGAACTGAAACAAATAAACCAGTTTTATAAAAGTAAATTTGCGTATTTGAATAATAGTGTACTAACAGCTAAGCAAAGATTCAAGTTTGCTAAAGCATAAGACATGAACATCTTCCATCCCGCTATAATTTGATATTTGAACAGAAATATAACAAAAGCATCGTCCAATTTTGGGGGTGCTTTTGTTATAAGAGTCTATTATACGTTTTTGACAGAATGTTTATGCCGGAACACCAGAGCCATTTACACGGACTTTGAGTGCCACTTTCACGAAGAAAAAGAACCACTCGTGATAATTGCCATTCTTGCACTCTGTTAGTTCGCATTTATTCCACACAGTGCACTTGACAGTAAGCCTCTATGAGCGCAGTAGTCTGGCAGCACGCTTATACTCACTGTCAAGCGGTTTTTGCGGCATAAAAGCTCACTTGTGCTGAGTGTGAAGAATGGATAGTCCCGGATCTGAAACTTGTGCGGTTTTCATTCGGCGAAGTGCGGCTCTGGTCCGGCAAGGTGCGGTTCCGAGTCCGTGTCGTTGCTGTTTTTATTCCGGTATATACACCGGTTCTTGCTTTTGGCATTATTCAGCTAATACTCATACCTTTTGCAGCAACGAAAGGAAATAGTGAATCATATCCGGAAAGTTTGTGTCTTTCCGATTCTCAAGTTTGTTACAGAATGCTTCTATTTCCGCCACAGTACCGGGAGTCAGCTGACCTTTGTTGATCGGAAATGTCTCTGAGTAATATGTACCCTTTTCACTGCTTTTGATTTTACGAATGAGCTTTGCTTTTTCAAATACCGATTCAAGATTGGGAATATTGGCAATCGGGACAATATAGGGCGAAAGCCAATGATCCGAAAACATCCTGCCGTTCATAAAGTCGGCCTTTTGCTGATCCGTGCAATCATCCGTATCCATTATAATAAACACTTTGAAATTCACCAAGCGTTGCTTATTGCCGGAACCTTCGGCCTGCACAGTGTATTCATCGCAGAACTGTGACAGCGATCCGAACGGAGCAGAAGATAACAAATTCAGAAGTGAGGTAATCTGTATGCTGTGCTTGCCGTTATCCTTGGCATAAGTCCGGACGGGCAAATGCAGATTCGTGTAGATATATTTGGTGATCTGTAATTCTGATAATCCATGACAGATTACAAGCGCCTTGGAATAATGCAGCGAACGGAGCTTTTTCTGTTTAACTGCCATTGCCGGTTCCTCCGTCTTTTCTCGCTTTTACAGGTACGGATGATTGCTGCAACTCACTCAGAATCGTGCTGTCATCAAACGGTTCCGCTATCGGAATACCGCCGAACACACCTTTGAGATACAGAGAACGGGCATTATTGGTCTTTTGGACATCATATTCGTCGATGCAGACAGCCTCTTTATTGCCTTCATAATCCACATAGATAATATAAGCGTTCTGGGAGTCGATCTTTTCCAGCAGAGTCGTATTATGCGTCGTCAGGATCAGCTGCCCAGCAATATCGTCTTTGATAGATTCGATAATATTGCGGAACAGAATATCATGAATGCCGGTATCTGCTTCGTCAATAAACACGGTCATTCCTGCCAATGCGCCCATTAACGGAGAAAGGATCTCCAGAATGTGAATGGTACCGGCAGACTCATCGTCAACATCAATCTTTCTGACTTCTCCGGCAATCATTTTATAGATTTCCAGGTGATAGCGAAGCTGATCTTTATCCTGCTCAATGTGGTACTTGATTTCCTTGATTTCAGCATAGGTTTGCGTCAGGATCGAATTCACAATCCGTTCGGAACGCTGAAGAAGCGGCAGCGCAGCCTGCGGAATCACTCCGCCTTCCAAATTAGGCAAAATCCGATTGTTGTACTTAGAAATAAGCAGCTGCGCTGATAGCTGATCCTTTGTCAATACATTCAGCCGGCTGAAACAGTTCAGAACATCAATGAAATATGGAGAATAATTGTCTTTTGTATAAATCTCATTCTGTCGGTTAATCTGATTGATGATAATGCCTAAGATAGAATGTTTTCCCCAGAAGCGTTCTGCATCCGCCTGAATATCCTGCCGCAGGCGCGCACTCTGAAATGCCTTCGGAGACAGCTTGCACTGGATGGTATGTTTGTCTGTCAGTGCAGCAGAATACATCATTCCTGTCTGCTTGCCCGTCCAGAAGCGCAGGGATTCTTCAAGAACTGTATCGGTAAAGACAATGCGATAAACACCGTCATGATCATTATAACGGAATCCATATTCAAGCTCGGTAGGAGCTTCACAGCCGACCGTGCGGCATTTCCGCATTACGCTGGTAAAGTCCTGAATCTGGTAGGGAGTATCCCATCCGGCATCTTTTATTACCTGAAACACCTTTTTCTCGATTTCCCCTGAATCCATCTTCTCTTGAAGGATTTGCAGCATTTGCGCAGAATAAAAGGATGTCATGCTCTGGATCAGGAACCGAATGCTGGTGACAAAATTTGTCTTTCCGCTGCCATTCTCACCATAGATCGCAGCAAAATTCTTCACCTGGCTCTTGGTTTTACGGAAATCAAAGCAGATATCACCGAAAGAAATGAAGTTTTTGAGTTTCACATAAGAGATCATATACACCCCTCCTGATACCAGTATAACACCAATTCGGCAAAAAGTCAACCGTTTTCTATATATTTTATACTGGAAATCGAGATGTTTTGCACTTTGAGACATAAAACATCTTTCTCAAGGGTATTGTATGCCGGAAAGATGCATCATATTCAGAACAATGTACTACGCAACAGTTCTCAGACGCTTTCATCTTTTTCCAGTGGACCTGTTTCGTCTATAAGCACTTCCACATCATGCATCAGGAAATGCATACGGTCAATTCGCTTATTGATGTGCCAATGCCCAAGATACCACGCCTTGTAGTCCAGCATATCTTCAATCGTATCTAGCCATTGTTCTGTACTGTTGTCCACAGTAGACTGATCGATTCCGGACAGAAAACACTCTATCGGCGTATATTTGAGCGGGCATGTATGCGAGAAAACAACATCGACAGGATGTGTTTTGACCTGCTGTTCGACATATTCTTTGATCGTGGGCGTCGGCTGCTCATCCGGCCACCAGTTATAGCCCATCCGCAGCCGGTAGAATTTATCTACACTGTAGGCACCGCCGATCACGAGACACTGCTTGCCCTCAAGATCAAAAATGTCGCCGTCAACAGGGAAAAGGATATTCGGAAAGTCTTCCTCATACAGCACACGGCCACCATGCCACTGCTTTTCTTGATAGGAACAGATATTTTGCGGTCTGTTCTCATGATTACCGTGAATGCAAAAGAACGTGACATTCATTTCGTTCATTTCCTGCTTCAAAAGACGGTCGCGCATCTTTCCCGTATAATTGACACCAACATCACCGAGCAGCACGATCACATCGTCCGGCTTTGGCTGATGCCGTACATATAAATCATAAACCGGCTCTATGGAACCGTGAATGTCACCTGTAATGAAAACCATATCTGCACCTTCTTTCTGTACTGCTTCTATTATACCATGTTTTATGCGAAACTGCAATCAAATTCGACATGCGGAGATGAAATGCAACATTGTGAAAGTGCAAAAAGATGTATATTCTCTTGCAATTCTGATAAAAATATGATATACTATTCATATATAATTCCATACGATAGTGATTATAACATCATTTTATACTGTTTTTTGAGCGAATTCCTCATATGATAGATCGATGTATAGTTGTAATTCGCTTATGATACAAAAATTAGCATTTTCGATTTTGCCAAAGCTTTAATAAGAAAAACTTGAATCAGCGCTAATGAAAATTAGCTTTAGCTTATTATGAAAGGTGATATAAATGCTGCTAAAGTATTCCGTTAGTAATTTCAAGTCAATAGGACATAATATTGAATTTAGTATGTTTCCTCTTGAAAATACTGAGAATGATCAATTCCTTACTGAAGTTAATACTGAAGCTGGAAAGATGAAAGTTCTTCGAAGAGGCGCTTTTTTCGGCCCAAATGCATCGGGTAAGACATCATTTGTTAAATCTATGGATTTTGCCGTAAGCTATGTGTTGGAAGGCCCAATCAGTAATTCGTTTACACGAGTTGATCAGTTCCGTGGTAACATTGAGGAACTAGATCATCTTACGACCTTTCAATTCATGATCTTAGTTGATAAACAAGTATACACCTATGGGTTTTCTTTAGACCGTTATTATGTTCACGAAGAGTGGTTGGGTATTCTGAAAGGCACTGAATTCAAATTAATGTTTGAAAGGCGCACAGACGAAGCTAAAAAAACATTTATTACGATTAATAGCGCTTATGCACGAGCAAACTCAAAAGAAAGAAAATTGGCGGAACTGTTAGCAGAAAGTATCAAGGAGAAACAAGCGGGACATTTGTTTTTGAAAAAGCTAGCTGAAAATGGTTCTCATAAAGCGGACTTAATATACTCATGGTTCAGTAATATTCGCATTATTTACCCCAACTCGACGCTCCAGAATTGGCCGTTTATTGTTCAGAGCAATAAAGAGTTCAGAGATTTTTTATCACATAATCTCAATGCTATAGATACTGGTATACAGCAAATATCGTCTCCAAAGGAAATGAAACTTGTTGATTTCATCGAAATGCTTGAAAAAGTCAAGATTTCTGCTGAGATAATAAAAGATATAGAATCAATAGGTCGTGGAACAGTCTGCATTGATGGAAAATACTATCATTTTTCGGACGACAGAGTATGGCAAATAAAATTTGAACATCTGCTGAATGGACAAAAAATAGATTTCAACATAGAAGATGAATCAGACGGCACCCAACGATTAATTGATTTGTTACCGATCTTGTTTAAGCAGGAAACAGGTGAAAACGACAATTTGATTTTTATTGTCGATGAGTTAGACAGAAGTTTACACACCAAATTAACAAAATATATTATTAAGAACTTTACCGATCTTGATGACGGAAGGCAATTATTATTCACTACGCATGATGTTGACCTATTGAATTTGGATGTTTTTCGGCAAGAAGAACTATGGTTCATTGAAAAAACTGTAAATGGAGAAACAAGATTAAAACCGTTTTCTGATTTTGATCTTTCCGCAAGCAGTGATATAATAAAAGATTATCTTGCAGGAAGATTTGGCGCTGTTCCTGTAATCAAGGAGGGGGTATAATGGCTGTTGAAAAAATGTCGTCACTCCCATTTACACCCTCTCGAATTAAGCAAAGGACAAGTGACAAAATAATATTCATAGTATGTGAAGGCTCTGTCACAGAATGGGAGTATTTTGAAAATGTAGTTAATAGTGCTTTTGAAAAAGTGAAATCTAAAATCAAGGTTATTAACATTCTTGAAGACGCATTAAGAAAGCCTGCCAAGCGAAGAACAACAACTGAAGCCAAACTTGTATCCAGTTCTCACCCCTTAAATCTCGTAAATAAAATGGATGAATTTAAAAGAGATAACGAGAATGTATATGATTTCACCACGCATAGTGAAGATGAGTTTTGGTTGATCATGGATGTAGATGATCACACAGATCCTACTATAATTGATAAAGAGCAGAAGAGTAATCTCGATAAATGGAATGAGGCAATAACTGCATGTAAAAAAAGGTCCTATAGTTATGCAGTAAGCAATCCTTTCTTTGAATTGTGGTTGCTACTTCACCATGATAAAGTGAATACCAATCCTGACGATGAAAATAATGATGCTAAATGGGCTGTGACAGCCAATCATGCTTATGAGCCTACAGATCATTTTAAGGAAAGATTATCCGCTCTTGGTGTTGGATTACACGATAAAAAGCACATTAAAACAGAACATTATAATAAAGAAAAAGTACTTGTTGCCATGGGGCGTGCTAAGGAATTGGATACAGAGCCTCCTGTGGATTATCCCACGGATTTAGGAACGACAGTTTACAGGCTGTTGAAAAAAATAGAAGAAATAGATTCTCAATATTAGTATTATAAAAGCTTATACATGCATAATCCGCTGATGATGACCTTCTTCAGCGGATTATTTATACCTATAACTCGATTATATGTATGCGACAAACAATCGACGCCTTGCAGTAAAGAACTAGCCTTGCCGGAATGGCGAGGCTAGTAGCATCATGTATTAAGTGGTAAAATGATCGTCCCG
>JAGKVC010000204.1 GCA_021152595.1 Clostridia bacterium | reverse complement strand
GTTCTGAATCTTGCTGCGGCACAGGATTACGACCGCTTCTATACCGAGGAGCTGGCGCTCCGGCGCGCACTGATGTTTCCGCCGGTCTGCGACCTCTGCGTGATCGGGTTTTCCGGTATCCGCGAGGACCGCGTGCGGATTGCATCGGAGCGGTTTGTCGGGATCCTTGCGGAGACGGTGAAGCAGTGCGCGCTGAAACTGCCGCTTCGCGTGCTCGGACCTGTCGAAGCAGGCTACGGCAAACTCAACGGCAAATACCGGCGCAGACTGCTGCTCAAATGCAAGAATACCGCCGAAATGCGCGGCTTTATCCGGTCACTGCTCGAACAGGCATATTCCGATAAAGCATTCACGGATGTTTCGGTGTTCGCGGATATGAACGGCGACTGCGGCGTATGATTTAAGAATTTCTGAAAATATTGTGAAAATGCATCATTTTGATTGAAAAATCTGTTATAATCAATGTAACAGGATATCATAAGGAGGAAACATCATGGCAAGAAATAAGCAGCCGGCAAGATTTGTCGAGATCTATACACAGAAAACACCGGGCATCAGCAAGGTGCTTGTCGATATGGCAACCGGCGTCAACTACTTTTTTCATTCCGAAAGTGACGGCTACGGCGGAGCAGGCGGTCTGACACCGCTGCTCAATCCGGACGGATCACCCGTCATTACGCCGCCTGAGATGTTCATGACACCGCAGTGAAACTCTGGAAGCTGACGAAAAAGCAGGTCGTCATCCGGCTGATTCTGCTTGTGGTATTTCTGATTGCGCTCTACTTGCTGATGTGTCTGCGCGCATGCCCGAAGTGGCGCGAGCAGACATCGGTTCCGCCGGGAGTAAAGGGCACGGACGGCACGCAGGAGACGGCAGTCGCACCGCCGGAGGGATATGAACGGATCCCTGCCGCAGAGGGCAGCTTTCTTCAGTTTATGCGTGAGATGCCGGTCCGGGAACAGGGCAGCAGTATCATGACCTATGACGGCAAAGCAATCTCATCCGCCAATGCCGCGGCGGTCTATACGCTCAGTCTGCCCGATGTGGATTTGCAGCAGTGCGCGGATACCGTCATCCGGCTGTGGTCCGAGTATTTCTATCAGACCGGACAGACAGACCGCATCGCATTTTCATATTCAAACGGATATGAAACAAGCTGGGCGGACTGGCAGAAGGGCTGGCGCTATCTGACTGTGCCGGTGACAGGCTGGACATTCCGCCTGAAGCTGAAAGGACAGGATGATTCGCCGCAGCAGATGCATAATTATCTGAAGGCGGTCATGCGGTATGCAGGCACGCTTTCGCTGGAAGCAGAATCGCAGCCGATCGGCATTTCGGAGGCACATGCAGGCGACATCATCTGCAAGGGCGGTGCGCCGGGGCATGTTGTCGTGATTGTCGATGAGGCGGTCAATGAAAAAGGCGAACGCTGCTTTCTGCTCGCGCAGGGGCTGATTCCGTCGCAGTCGGCACATGTCATTGCAGGCGTGCATAACAGTCCGCTGGGAGAAACATGTCCGTGGTATACGGAGACACAGCTCTCGACGGCACCGATCCGGCTGAGCAGCTATCCCTATGAATCAACTGACGCACTGCGCCGCTGGAAGGACGGCTTTCCGAATGCGGCGGAGACGAATAAAGGAGAATAAAAATGGCAATTCGCAAGATTGTGAAGGAGGGCGATCCGGTTTTGCAGAAAAAGTGCAGACCGGTCGAGAAATTTGACGAGAAGCTCTGGCAGATCCTCGATGATATGGCGGATACGCTCCGCGATTCCGGCGGTGTGGGACTTGCTGCGCCGCAGGTCGGCATTCTGCGCAGATACTTTATCATGATCCTTGAGGAGGACGGCGACGTCATCGAAGCGATCAATCCGGAGATCGTCAAGACTTCCGGCAAGATCCGCGACGTTGAGGGCTGTCTCTCCGTTCCGAACCGCTGGGGCTATGTCACACGCCCGAAGGCGGTCGTGCTGCGTGCCTATAACCGCAACGGCGAGCAGTATGAGCTGAAGCTCAAGGATCTCGGCGCACGCTGCGCCTGCCATGAGAACGATCATCTCGACGGGCATCTCTTCCTCGAAAAGGTTGAGGAGTTCTGCAAGCCGGAACAGGAGTGATCCGGTGAGGGCGCGGCTTGCAGGCAGAGCGCTTGCTGCATTCGCAGCCGGACTGATTGCCGTCGGGCTGCTGATCTTTCTGCCGGCAGGGACATTTGCCTATCCCTGCGGCTGGCTCTTCTGCGGTGTGCTGTTCATTCCGATGGCGGTGATGGGAACTGTGCTGCTGATCAGACATCCGGCGCTGCTGGAAAAGCGGCTCTCACGCAGAGAATCGCAGTCCGAGCAGCAGATGGTCGTCAAACTCAGTGCGCTGATGTTTCTGCTGGGATTCATCCTCTGCGGACTGGATTTCCGGTTCCGCTGGCTGACGCTCCCGAAGTGGATTCCCGTTGCGGCGGCGGTGATCTTCCTGCTCGGATATCTCATGTATGCCGAGGTGCTGCGCGAGAATGCCTATCTTTCGCGCACGGTCGAGGTGCAGGAGGAGCAGAAGGTCATTGACACCGGACTGTACGGCATCATCCGGCATCCGATGTATACCGCGACGATTCTGATGTTCTGCACGATTCCGCTTGTGCTGGGATCGGTGATCGCGCTGCCGGTGTTTCTGCTCTATCCCGTGATTCTCGTGCGCAGAATCCGCAATGAGGAGCAGGTTCTCAGTGAGGGACTGCGCGGCTACCGCGATTATATGAAAAAAGTAAAATACAGACTGTTCCCGTATCTCTGGTGAACAGCAAACCCAAATCCGCACCGCCCCTGAGCGGTCAGAGGAGGCAGATATGAATATTGTTTTTATGGGCACACCTGATTTTTCTGTGCCTGCACTCAAAATTCTGATCGAAGACGGTCATACTGTACAGGCGGTATTCACACAGCCCGACCGGCCGCGCGGCAGAGGCAAAAAACTCCAGCCGACACCGGTCAAGGTCAGTGCGGAGGCTGCCGGTATTCCGGTCTATACACCCCTGTCGCTGCGAAAGGGCGACGATGCCGCGGAATCGCTTGCGATTCTGAAAAAGCTCAATCCGGAGCTGATCGTCGTCATTGCATACGGGCAGATTCTCCCGAAAGAGATTCTCGAACTGCCGAAATACGGCTGTATCAATCTGCATGCATCGCTGCTGCCCAGATGGCGCGGCGCTGCTCCGATTCAGCGTGCGATCCTTGCCGGCGACGATGAAACCGGCATCACTGCGATGCAGATGGCGGAGGGACTCGATACCGGCGATATGCTCCATATCCTGAAAACACGGATTGCAGAGGAGGAGACCGCCGATACGCTGCATGACAGACTCTCTCTGCTTGCTGCGGAGACATTGCAGGAGACAATCGCACTGCTCGAACAGAATCATCTGACACCCGTTCCGCAGGGCGAAGAAGGCGTCACATACGCCGAGAAGATCACGAAGGACATGAGCCGCCTCGATTTCAGCGCAACGGCTGCCGAAATCGACCGGACCATCCGCGCGGTCACCGGCTTTGCAATGCTGAACGGCAAGCGGATCAAGCTGCTCGGCTCTGCATGCAGCAGCTATCAGAGCGATGCGCCTGCCGGTTCCCTGATCAGAGAGGGCAGGCATACGCTGTATCTCATTTGCGGCGACGGGAAAGCCGTGCGGCTCACCGCCGTTCAGCCCGAGGGCAGCAAACCGATGAAGATTCAGGATTTCCTCAACGGCTCGGCTGTGCAGGAGGGCGCAATTCTGACGGCTGCGGAGTAATCCGCGGAAAGGAGCATGCATATGTATATCCTTTTGATTTTATCCTTTGTCATTACGATTGCCGCACAGATTCATGTGCAGGCATCATTCAAAAAATACAGCAGGGTGCGCAATGCACGCGGCATTACCGGCGCGGAGGCGGCAAGACAGCTTCTGCTTGAGCACGGCATTACCGATGTGCAGATCGAACCGATCCCCGGCAGTCTCACCGATCACTACGATCCGACAAGCAATGTGATCCGGCTCTCGCAGGATGTCTATGATAAGGACAGCGTTGCGGCGGTCGGCGTTGCGATGCATGAGGCAGGTCATGCGGTGCAGTACGCACAGAATTATGCGCCGGTCAGGCTGCGCAATGCAATCGTCAAATCCACGAATATTTCCTCGATGATCTCCTATCTGCTGATCGTGGCAGGCATCATCTTCGGCGGCGGAAGAGGCAGACTCGGCTACACGCTGATCACGCTCGGCATCATCTTTTTCCTTGCGGTGATCTTCTTCCAGCTCGTGACGCTGCCCGTTGAGTTCAATGCAAGCGGAAGAGCCGTGCGCGCACTGCAAAGCTCCACACTGCTGAGCGCAGAGGAGCAGCAGGGCGTCCGCAAGGTGCTGACGGCGGCGGCGCTGACCTATGTCGCGGCGGTCGCGGTATCGCTGCTGCAATTACTGCGTCTGCTTGCCATCAGAGGACGGCGCAGATGATCGGGCTCGATGCACGGCTGCTCTGCGTGCGGACGCTGATCCGCTCGATCCGCGCAAAAAGCTATTCCAATCTCGCACTGACGCAGGCTGTCATGGATGCGGAGGAAATGTCGCCGCAGGACAGCGCGCTGTGCAGAAGAATCTTCCGCGGTACCTTTGAGCGCATCATCACGCTCGATGCCTGTATCGCGGCACATTCCAAACGTCCGCCCGAAAAGCTCGATCTCGAGGTGCTGTGCGTTCTGCGCTGCGGCATCTATGAGCTGCTGTATCTGCATACGCCGGATTCGGCAGCGGTCAACCTCTGGACGGAAGCCGTCAAGAAGCTGAAAAAATCGAGCGCTTCCGGTATGGTCAATGCGATCCTGCGCGGATTTATCCGGAGCGGCAAAGAAATCCCGATGCCGGAGGATGAACGTGCGGCGATGTCGGTGCAGTATTCCGT
>JAGKVC010000042.1 GCA_021152595.1 Clostridia bacterium | reverse complement strand
TATCCCATTTTTGTGTTCTGATCTTGTTTTTGCCTGATATTCTGTGTAATTAGCCCCTCTGCGTTGCTCGCAGAGGGGCTTTGTGGACAGGCTGAAAACCGTTTCCTTTCGGAAACGGTTTTCTGGATGAGGATGAGCGGACTTGAACCGATGACCCCCTGCATGTCAAGCAGGTACTCTAACCAACTGAGCTACACCCTCACAACAGAATCTATTATATCATATGTTTTCGGATTTGTCAACCCCTATTTCGGATTTTTTTTGAAATAATTTTGAGAAGCGGCACCGGTGCAGATAAAACCCGGTGCCGCGCAGTTACATCTTATATGGTATGACCGCTGTGGTACAGGCGGCGGTCAGCCGTAGCGTCTGACGCACTGGCGGGTGCGCAGCCAGTCAACGGCAAATGAGATGAATTCGGAATTGGTCATGCGGTGACCGTCCCGGATGCCGAATTCAATTTCGATCCGGCGGTCGGCATTTTCCCATGCCTGAATGATCGCGTGGCGGATTGCACGCTCGACGCGCGTCGGGGTGCTGTGCTGCGACTCTGCGACCTCGGGATAGATCAGGTTTGTGATATTTCCGCTGCGGATATCGCGCCGGTATGCGGTTAAGATTGCGGCGCGCAGGAAATGGAATCCGCAGAGATTTGTCGGGATGCCGAATCTGTGCAGCAGATGCGTAATCATAAGCTCCGGATCGCTGACCGGTTCTTCGGCTGCCGGATTGACGGCGCGGAAGCCGCTGATCCGGTAGACACTGGCGGTCAGATCTGAGATATGCTCCGGATACGGAAGATAATGGACACCCTGCTGCGTCAGAATCTTCGATAAGCCCTCGCTTTCCTTGCGGTAGAGCGCGAAAATCACGATCTCAGAGCAGCGGAGCAGCGCATCTGTCAGCAGCGGTACATGGATTGTACTTGTTGAGAGATTCAGGATCAGGACATCGGCATGTTCTTTCCGCACTGCCTGAACCAGCTTATCCTGCCGTTGCAATCGCGTGACTGCCCATGCGCCCTCTCCGGCGAAGCATGCTGCGATTCTTGTTGCAGTCTCGTCGCCGGTGTCCGCAACGATAATGCGAAGTTGTTTGTTCATTTTGCTTCTCCTTTTTTATTCTATTTTATCTGCGCTAATATTATATCAGATGCAGAATTGTTGTGTCAAGTGAGGATGTTGCCACTATTTGTCGAATATGGCGCTTTCATCCGTCTGTTATGTCGAAATATATACAACCGGCATACATCGCTGCGATGCTGCATATTCTGATTTGGGGGGACTGCGATGTTTGAGATTGTTCTTTCGGTGCTGCTCTGCGGCGTGCCGGTTTCCTGTGCAGGGATGCTCGGGACGGCGGCGCTTCTGACAGTCACGGATGCGCCGCATTTCTGTTTTCGGGCGGGTGCTGCGCTGCCGCTGCTCTGCGGCACTTTCCTTGCTGGATTCCGCGCCGGAAAACGCATCCGCCGGAACGGGCTGCGCTGCGGCGCTTCTGCCGCCTTTCTGCTGACGCTGCTCTGGTACGCGGCTGTGTGCATCTGTATCCGCAGAATCGGGGTGCCGCGGCTTTTGCTGCTGACCGTACCCTGCGGAATGCTCGGCGGTGTGCTTGGGGTGAATACAAAGCTGCCGCTTCCGCAGCGCCATTCGCATGCAGCTTCGGGGGTTCCGCGCAGGCTTTCACTCTCCTGCAAGGCTGCCGCAGGAAAACGCCGCGCAAGACGGAATCCGTCGAAATCAGGTGCGGAGCAGCCAAAAAACTGTTGATATTTTTCTTTTGCATGAATGAAATTTTATGCATCTATACAAAGAATGTGAAAAGATGGAGAAAACCCTTGATTTTTTTCCAAAACATGATATAATAGATTTAGCACTCGGAGATAAAGAGTGCTAAGAATCTCTCGCAGAGAGTGCTAAATGACCGGAAACCGCCGCTTGGGGGCTTCCGAGTATAGAACAGGAGGAATCTATCATGACTATCAAACCTTTGGCTGACAGAGTTGTGATCCGCATGACCGAAGCAGAGGAGACCACAAAGGGCGGCATCATTCTGACCGCTTCCGCACAGGAGAAACCGCAGGTCGCAGAGGTCGTTGCTGTCGGTCCCGGCGGCGTTGTGGACGGCAAGGAAGTCGCCATGTATGTGAAGGTCGGCGACAAGGTGCTGCTCAGCAAGTATGCAGGCACTGAGGTCAAGCTGGACGGTCAGGAGTACACGATCGTCAAGCAGAACGATATTCTTGCAATCGTCGAGTAATTCCGGCGGATGTTAACTGATTGATTCTGAAAGGAGCATATATATCATGGCAAAAGATCTGAAGTACGGCGAGGAAGCCAGAAAGGCACTCCAGGCCGGTATTGATAAGCTGGCGGATACCGTCAAAATTACGCTCGGTCCGAAGGGCAGAAATGTTGTCCTCGATAAGAAATTCGGCGCACCGCTGATCACCAATGACGGCGTGACCATCGCAAAGGAGATCGAGCTCGAGGATCCGTTCGAGAACATGGGCGCACAGCTCGTCAAGGAAGTTTCCGTTAAGACGAACGATGCTGCCGGTGACGGTACCACCACCGCAACGCTGCTCGCACAGGCAATCGTCCGCGAGGGTATGAAGAATATCGCAGCAGGCGCAAATCCGATGATCCTCAAGAAAGGTCTTGACAAGGCTGTCAACACTGCTGTTGAAACTGTCAAGTCCAATTCCAAGACCATTGACGGCAGCGCAGATATCGCAAGAGTTGCGACAATCTCCTCCGCTGACGAGACCATCGGCAAGCTGATCGCTGAGGCAATGGAGAAGGTCTCCAAGGACGGCGTGATCACAATCGAGGAATCCAAGACCGCTGAGACCTACAGCGAGGTCGTTGAGGGTATGCAGTTTGACCGCGGCTATGTCAGCCCGTACATGGTCACCGATACCGACAAGATGGAAGCTGTCTATGACGACGCATTCCTGCTGATCACCGATAAGAAGATTTCCAACATTCAGGAGATTCTGCCGCTGCTCGAGCAGATTGTTCAGAGCGGTAAGCGCCTTGTGATCATCGCTGAGGATGTCGAGGGCGAGGCTCTGACCACGCTGATCCTGAACAATCTCCGCGGAACATTCAAGTGCGCTGCGGTCAAGGCTCCGGGCTTCGGTGACCGCCGTAAGGAAATGCTCAAGGATATTGCAACGCTGACCGGCGGTGAGGTCATTACCGCGGATCTCGGTCTTGAGCTGAAGGATACCCAGCTCACACAGCTCGGCCGCGCACGTCAGGTCGTGATCTCCAAGGAGAACACCATTATTGTTGACGGCGCAGGCGATTCTGAGGCAATCAAGGCAAGAGTTGCTCAGATCCGCGCTGAGATCGAGAACTCTACTTCCGATTTCGAACGCGAGAAGCTGCAGGAGCGTCTTGCAAAGCTCGTCGGCGGTGTCGCTGTCATTAAGGTCGGTGCTCCGACTGAGATCGAAATGAAGGAGAAGAAGCTCCGCGTTGAGGATGCACTCGCTGCAACAAAGGCTGCTGTCGAGGAAGGCATCGTCGCAGGCGGCGGTGTTGCACTGCTGAATGCTGCGGATGCTGTTCAGAAGCTCGTTGATACGCTCGAGGGCGATGAGAAGACCGGTGCAAAGATCATTCTCCGCGCACTGGAGGAGCCGATCCGTCAGATCGCTGCAAATGCAGGTCTCGAGGGCTCTGTGATCATCGAGAACATCAAGCGCGCAAACAAGACCGGCTACGGCTTCAATGCATATTCTGAGGAGTATGTCGATATGATTCCTGCCGGTATCGTCGATCCGACCAAGGTTACCCGTTCCGCACTCGAGAATGCTGCTTCCGTTGCAGCAATGGTGCTGACCACCGAGAGCCTTGTCACCGATATCAAGGAGCCGCTTCCGCCTGCACCGGCAATGCCTGCCGGCGGCATGGACTACTAATATCATAAAGCAGTTCTGTCATTTGAATAAAAGAAAGCCGCTGAATGAGCGTTATGCTTGTTCAGCGGCTTTTTGATTTGCGGATTACTTTACCATCAGGATAAATTCCTGACAGAAGATTACGTCCTTTTTGCTGCCGGAAGTATCGGCGGCGTGGTAGTCAACCAGGAATGTAAGCTGCTTGCCGCGCGGCGATTCCGTCAGATTGACTTGGCTCATATCAATCTGAATCGAATAGCGCATCGGAACACAATTCTCTGCTGTCGGATCGGGTGTGAATGCTGCGATCGCATCCGGCAGGGAAGGCGGTATTACTTCGTTTGTCTCGGGATCCACATAGTCCTTGAATTGGTAAGGTTCAATACTTACAATGTTCTCCCCCTCGGATTTTCCGTATACGAGCGGATCAGCAAAGATCGGATCCGGCAGGATGTCGATCGAAATATTCTGATTCTTCACACTCTCATCCGGTGTCCACGCAAAGGTGACGTTCAGCATATTGTTTTCATCCGGCGAGATTTCCTCTCCGATGCCTTTCAGCTCTTTGCCGTTCACCAGCAGCTTTACATAGCGGCTGTAAACTGCGACCTGCTCAAACTGCGCACGCTCTTCGAGGGTTGTTTCCGGATAATAATCCGCAATGGAATCAATCGGCTCACCATTCTGCGTATCCCTTGCGCTATATACAACACACGGTACGTCTGCCGGTGCCTTGCGCGGCACAGCAAAGAAATCATTTTCGGATTCTTCTGCTGCGGGTTCCGTTTCCGGTGTTTCGGCTTCTGCTGTCTGCACATTTGCTTCCGGTGTGAATTTTGTCAGATCCAGCGGACGTTCAAACGCTGCAAAGCTGTATTCGATGCCGGTGCCTGCTGATTCGCGGTATCCGATGATACCGTCCTTGACAGCGACCTTCGTTGCCGTGCCGTCGGCGATACTTGTAAAAGTAATGTCAAATGACTGCTCGCCGAAGTCAGTATAGGAATTGTTCTGATCATTGCCGGTCTCGTAAGAATCACTGAAAAAGATCATGCCGAACGGTGTGACTGCATAGCGCGTCATCTTCGGATCCATGCCGAGCTTCAATGCGCCTTTTCCAATGTATACTTCATGAAAGAAGTTGTTGAAACCGGTTTCTTCTGTCAGCGGATATTCCGTACTGACGAAATCGAGCGGCTCTCTTGCAGCTTCGGTGTCTGTATCAGAAGTCGGAATCGCAGCACGCACACACATTGTTTTGTCTGCACGGAAGAACGGGGTGCCGGACGTATTGATGACTCTGCCATAGCAATGCCATGCGCCGTCCTCAAGGGTATGTTCTGCATCCGGAATCGTTCCGTAGCCTTCAAAATGATCGGTCCAGCCGCCGCCGAAAACTTCAGCAGTCATACGCGGGAACTCGTGCTGGAACTGCTCCCAGTTCTGCCCCTTCAGCGGTGTCACATCATAGAAATAGTAGAGCACCCAGTCGCAGCCGGTGACAGCTTTCAGCTCGACGCGCCAGTCTTCATCCTCGGCGGAAACGCCCTCAAAATCTCTGCCGAAGCCGGTGAAATCAAAATCGCAGGGTTCGCCGGTCAGCGCGGTATAATACTCCTGCATGCGGTCAACATAGCAGGGGAGCGCGGCGGCTTCTTCGGTTGCCGCGGAAAGTTCGATCTCCGATTCGATTTCTGTGGCGGCAGGCGGATTGAGCGCCTGATTTCTGCCGTGCAGCAGCAGATAGCCGCCGCCGACATTCGCAGCCAGCAGTGCCGCTGCAATCGCGGTGCCTGCGATCTTTCCGCTGCGCTTCGTCACATGAATATGTTTTTGCTGTGCCATATTAAGAACCTCCTGTTTGCAGGCAGGATCATGCCGGAGCTTATCCATTGCGCTGCAATATTGCTGAATTCTTTTCATCAGTAAACTCCTCTCCAAGCGCATGTTTCAACAGCTTACGTGCCCTGTAAAGCTGTGTCTGAATTGCGGTTTCAGATTTTCCGTTCATCTTTGCGATCTCCGTGACGGAATAGCCCTCGTAATAATAAAGGTGGATCACGGAGCGGTATTTTGCCGGCAGATTCATGACGGCGTGCCAGACCTCGCTCTCCTCCGGTGATTCAAATATGATGTTCGCGTCCTCCAAAGGGACGGTGAACCGGTATCGGAATGAGCGGAGCAGATCCTTTGCAAGATTGATCGTCACGCGCATGATCCACGCGGTCTCGTGGGATTCGGATTCAAAGCTCTTTCCGCATGTAAAGCGCTTGAGGAACACCTCAGAGGTGAGATCCTCCGCGTCTGCGCGGTTTTTGGTATATGCATAGGCTAAGCGGTAGACGGATTCATGATATTTGTCGTAGATTTGTTCCATTTCGTCCTGATTCACGGGGGTACTCACCTCGGTTCTGATTGGAATGTGTATGTGATTGGAAGCGCTTCTATATTGTAAACGATTGAGGCGCGGAAAATATCACAGAATTCTGAATATTTTTCTTTATGATTCTTCGACGATTGAATTTACACGTATCTGTGCGCTTTCCGTATGCAGCAAATAATTACCAGAAGAAAAAAGCATAAACACAGCGCCGCCGCATATACTACCTTCGCAGACGCGGCAGTGATTCCGGTGCAGCTTCTTTTGCAGCGCGCCGTTCCCTCCCGTGCGCTGCAAATCCACGAAAAGAGGAATCTGATCATGTGGGATAAACTCGCTCTGATACTGCTGGTCATCGGCGGTATCAACTGGGGACTCGTCGGAATCTTTGAACTTGATCTCGTCGCATGGATGTTCGGCGGTGCCGCGTCGATCGTGAGCAGGCTGATCTACATTCTGGTGGCACTTTCTGCCGTCTGGTGTATTTCGTTCCTGTTCCGCGACCGCTCACCTGTGCGCGCCGAGGCTTAATCCTTCCCCCTTTCTCATGCGTCCTGTATGCGGCTCAGCGCTGTATGCAGGGCGCGCTTTTTGATTCGACAGGTTCCGACACCTGTTCTTTCACGATATGCCCAAAATTTGCGGAAAGATTCGTACAGATTGACAAAAAGTTCCGTTTGACTTGCGTTTTTGATGAAAATATGATATACTAAAGTGAATCATTGGATTACTATAAATATATAGAACTTGAGTAAGGAGGATAAATCTGTATCATGAATGCGACACAGCAAACTACCCTCAACGGTACGCCCTGCATCATGCTCTCCGCCGGCGGCTATGAGGCATATATTGCCTATGAAATCGGTTCAAATGTCATCCGCCTTCGGGATGTGAAGCACAATATTGATGTTTTTCGCTATTCTCCGGATAATACCGCTGAAACCCTGATGCAGTCCGCTGAGGTCTGGGGACTGCCCACACTCTATCTGCCGAACCGCTTTGCTGACGGCATCCTGAAAACCTCGGATGCTGTCTATCAGCTTCCGGTCAATGAGGCGGAGCCCTATCATAACCATATCCACGGATTTCTGCATAAGCGCGTACATACGGTGATTTCGCATCACGCAGACGAGAACTGCGCTGTTGTCAAGACCGCCTATGATTACGACGAGAAGGATCCGTTCTTCCAGTATCTGCCGCTTCGCTTCCGCGTCGAGCTGACCTTTACGCTGAGCGAATACGGTCTGGAACACAAAATCGCAATGATCAATCTTTCGGAGAAGGCGCTGCCGATCTCCATTGCAACACATACAACCATTCAGGCTCCGTTCCTGGACGGCGCAAAGCCTGAGGACATGCGCCTGATGGTGCCGATCGGAAAGCGCTGCGAGCTGAATGACCGCTGCCTGCCGACCGAGCGTCTGCTCGATCTCAAGCTCTCCGATCTCGAATACAAGAACGGCACAAAGTGTCCGGTTCTCCAGAATCTCGATAACGATATGTATCAGGCGGAGGCCGGCAAGCTGGACGGTCAGGATTTCTACGGCGCAATCGTTGAGGATGAGCCCTCCGGCAGAAAGATCTGCTATGAGGTCAGCCCTGAGTACAAGTTCTGGATCATCTGGAATGACAAGGGCTTCAACGGGTACTTCTGCCCTGAGCCGATGACCGCCATGATCGACGCGCCGAATCTCAATCTGCCGCCGGAGGTCACGGGCTATCAGGAGCTTCGGCCGCACTGCGCATTTGAGGCAAATCAGCGGTTCTTTACCGTCTGAGTGTGTGAACGCCCGAAAGGGGGATTCCTATGAAGCATTCCGATCAGAAGAAGCTCGCTTCGATGCTTTGCGTCAGTGTGCTTTCCGTTTCGAGTTTTTTCGGCTGCGCTTACGGCCCCGATCCCGAGCATTCGCTTGTTCAGGATTTTTCTCTCGATCTCAGCACGATTGCGGAGGCTGGGGAGAATCTGCCGGAAGCTGAAATATCTCAGCAGTAATCAAATCAGTCAATATGCCGCTTCAATCATGCAGACCATGCTGATTGGAGCGGCTTTGTGCTGTCTTGAAATTTTTTCGGAGATGCGGAGAAATCTGCGTTTTTTGGTGTAACCTTCCGGTGCATTTTCAGGCCATGTATTATAGGAGGCATAAATGCAGTTGTATTGTGCGTTTCTTAAATTTTGAATCCGATTCTTGACAATAATCAGTGAACATGCTATAATGAAAATGTATAGCCTGATTTTTAAGAAGAGGAGGCGTTCTGATTGAAAAATCAGAAGAAACACGCGATCCGTGCTGCATTTTGTGCCGGTATGCTTTCGCTGAGCGGCTGCACAGAACCCGTAAGTGTTTACGGCCCCCCTTCTTCTATGCAGACGCAATCCGGAATGCAGTCCGTGACTGAGGAGCCGCAGGATGTCTACGGTCCGCCGCCTGCCGACGCTGAGCCGGAGGCAGCGGAATCTGTAACATCCCCCACAGAGGAACAGGCGGATCCGCCGGCATCATAGCTGCGGCAGATGCGGTCCGGAGACCTCGGGTGTTCAGCGAACAGCATGCATTTTCTTTCCCTGATCGAATGCTTCGGTGCCGCAGGGGACTGCCGCGCCGGAAACAGACACCATGTTAGCACACAGGAGGCAATGCATGAAAAAAACAGTTCAGACTCTTATGACTGCCGCAGTTTTTGCTGCGGCACTCGGCGCCGGTGCAAGTGATACGCTTTCGTCGGCTCAATCCATTTCGTACGGTTCGGAAGCGGATTTCCTCGGCGGCTCTGTCACGACAATGCTGCCGCAGCCGGTCTACGGCCCGCCGGAAGTAATGCTCACAACAGAGGAGCCGGAGCAGACACTCGTTCCGGAAGGTACGGCGCCGTTCTATCCCGAAACAACTACTGAATCAACCTCGACACTTGCTCTCGCAGGTACATCGGTGATCCCGATTGCAACGACACTCGGTCTTGCAGGTACCGCGCCGGTTCCGCAGGACACCAGTACCACCTGCTGCACAACACTCGGTATCGACGGTACCGCGCCGATTCCGGAGGGTGAGCTTGTGACGGGCGGTGTTATGCCGATTTATCAGGAACCCGGCGATGCCAATCAGGACGGCAGTCTCGATGCGCGCGATGTATCGCTGCTCAAGCAGTATCTGCTTGCAAACGGCGATATCCAATCCTATCCCGATAATCTGGATGTCAATCTGGACGGCAATGTCGATAAGCAGGACGTGAAGGCGCTGATTCGTCTGCTGACCGGTAAGCCTGAGGATGAGGATGAGCCGCAGCAGACCGATCAGACGGCATATCCCGTCACTTCGACAACCACAACATTTGTTACAACTTGTCCGCTCTACGGTCCGCCGCCTGCATGGAACTGATCTGATTCGTTCGGATGCGGTACGGCGCGTGACATGAAAGGATGATTCTTTATGAAAAAGACAATGCAGTCTTTGCTGACCGCGGCAGCCTTTGCCGCAGCCATCACAACCGGCACCGGCGGTACGCTGCATCCGCAGCTTGTCAGTGCTGAAAATGCAGATGATATCACCACTGTACCGCAGACGAGCTATGGTCCGCCTGTCTTTATGATGACAACGGATGAGGAAGATGTACCGCTGATTCCGCAGGGTGATGCGGTGATCTGTCCGGACGATGAAACCACAACGACCACCGAAGAACTGATCCTCGCAGGCGATATTATGCCCTATACAACCACGGAGGAACAGGAATTGGAGCTGGCAGGGGATCCGGTGATTTTCAGCGAGAAGGGTGATTTCAACTTTGACGGCAGCGTTGACGCGCGCGATCTGACAATCCTCAAACAGTTTTTGCTTTTCCAGCTTGACGGCGTCGGATTTTCAAACAGTACCGCTGATATCAATGGGGACGGAACCATGGACAAGAAAGATGTCAAGGCACTGATCCGTATGCTGACGGGCAACCCTGAGGCGGATGACGAGGAGGAGCAGGTCACAACTGCACTGACAATGCCGCCGTTTCCCGAAACCTCGACGGATGTCACGGCACCGACCTATATGGTGCTTTACGGTCCGCCGTCTGCATGGAAATAATCGCTGAAAAGGAGAGGGTATTTCAATGAAAAAGACAATGCAGACACTCATGACAGCTGCGATGTTTACTGCTGCGGCGACTTCATCGCTTTCGGCAGAGGCATCGCTCATTCAGGATACTGCCGGAACGGAAGCTGCGATCTACGGTCCGCCCTGGATTATGGCGGCGCCGGGCGATATGAATTATGATTTCAGACTCGATGCGACCGATCTCACACTGCTCAAGCAGCTTCTGCTTGAGGAGCGTTCCTATGAGCAGTCGGATACCAGACTCGGTGACGTCAATCAGGACGGAGACATTGACAAGGCGGATGTCAAGGAGCTGATCCGCCGGCTGACAGGCAGACCTGAGGCTGAGGATCTCCCCGAGGAGACGACGACTGCTGTCGTGACTGACACCACAACAGATACAACGATCACAACCACTGTGATGACGCTTTACGGTCCGCCGCCTGCATGGAACTAATCTCATACAAAAAAGAGGGGATCTTACATGAAAAAATCATTGCACTCACTTTTAACGGCTGCGATGTTTGCCGCTGCGGTCACAACATCTGCCGGCGGTATCTCCAATACGCAGAATGCATCTGCAGCACCGGCTGAAAATGACCTGATTACGGAGACAACCACCGAGCCGCAGGATGTTTACGGCCCGCCGGGCTGGTTTTCTGAAACAGAAACAATCACTGACGTCACAAGAAATGATCCGCCGACGGCTTACGGCCCGCCGCACTGGTTTACTGATACGGAAACCGAAGCCACGCTCACAACGACGACAGATGTGACTGTGGAAATTCCGCAGCCGGCATACGGTCCGCCCTATGTTCTGTTTGAAAAGGGCGATCTGAACGGCGACCGTGTCATCAATGCACAGGATCTTACGCTGCTCAAGCGTGCGGTTCTCTATGATAATCTCGACAGCCTCTGGCGGCCGCTCGGCGATCTCAACTATGACGTGGCGGTTGACAAGAAGGATGTCAAGGAGCTGATCCGCAGACTGACTGGCGCCCCTGAGGAGGATCCCGAGGAAACAGATGTTACGACAACCGGAACCGATGCGACCGTTTCGCCGCGCCCTGAGACAACCACAGATCCGTATTGGGACTATCCGATGCCGCTTTACGGACCGCCGTCTGCATGGAACTGAAACGGAGACGAAATAGAGGAATAACACATGAAAAAATCACTGCACTCACTTTTAACGGCTGCGATGTTTGCTGCCGCGGTCACAACATCTGCCGGCGGTATCTCCAATACGCAGAATGCATCTGCAGCACCGGCTGAAAATGACCTGATCACGGAGACAACTACCGAGCCGCAGTGCGTATACGGTCCGCCGGAATGGTTCACGAGTGAATCTGAGCTGACGGATATAACCGGAACGGAACCGCAGGATGTTTACGGTCCGCCTCCTTCTTTTACGGAGTCCGAGACAACTTCGGTCACATTAACTGAGCCGATTCCGCAGCCGGAATACGGTCCGCCCTATTGGGAGACTGAAATTTCGGGCGACGAAACGGCTGTCACGACCACTGAAGCCATGGTTGCGCCGGTATACGGTCCGCCCTATGTACTGTTTGAAAAGGGCGATCTGAACGGCGACCGCATCCTCAATGCAAAGGATCTTACGCTGCTCAAGCGTGCGGTTCTCTATGATAATCTTGACAGCTTCTGGCGGCCGCTCGGCGATCTCAACGATGACGGGGCGGTTGACAAGAAGGATGTCAAGGAGCTGATCCGCAGACTGACCGGCGCTCCTGAGGAGGATCCCGAGGAAACAGATGTTACGACAACCGGAACCGATGCGACCGTTCCGCCGCGGCCTGAGACAACGACCGATCCGTATTGGGATTATCCGATGCCGCTTTACGGTCCGCCTACTGCGTACTGATGCACAAACAGATCCGGCGGTGCGAATCCGCCGCTAATATATGATAATCGACAGGAGAACATTATGCTGAATCCGAAACTGAAAGAACAAAATATGCAGCGGCTTGCTGTTTACCGTGAAGGTCTCAAGGCGATGCCGCAGATCCACAACCTCTTTTTTGAACTGACGCTCCGCTGTAATGAGCGCTGTCTGCACTGCGGCTCAAGCTGCGGTGATGTCCCCTCTGAGGAAATGACCACCGAGCAGTGGTGCGGTGTTCTCGACCAGCTCAAGGCTGATCTCGGCACTGACGGCTACATGCTCTGCATCACCGGCGGTGAGCCGCTGCTGCGCAAGGATTTCTTCGAGATCATGGGGCATGCAAATGAGCTTGGCTTCAACTGGGGCATGACAAGCAACGGCACGCTGATTACTGAGGAAGTCGCGCAGAAGCTCAAGGATTGCGGTATGAAGACTATTTCGATCAGTCTCGACGGCATGCCGGAAACGCATGACGCATTCCGCCGGACACCGCAGGGCTGGGAGCGCGGCATGCAGGGCGTGAAGAATCTCATCAAGATCGGCGGTTTCCAGTCGATCCAGGTGACGACCGTTGTCACGCATAAGAATATTGTCGAGCTGGATGATCTCTATAATATCCTCAAGGATATCGACATTGATTCGTGGCGTGTCATTAACATGGATCCGATCGGCAGAGCAAAGGAGCATCCGGAGCTGCTGCTGACAAAAGAGGATTACAGAACACTGTTCAACTACATCCGCAACAAGCGCATTGCCGGTGAGCCGGTCTGCTATGGATGCAGCCATTATCTCGGCATGGAATTTGAGCGCGAAGTGCGTGACTGGTACTTCCTCTGCACCGCAGGTCTCTATACTGCGAGTATCATGGTCAACGGTGACATTACGGCATGTCTCGATATCGAGCGTCGTCCGGAGTTCATTCAGGGCAATATCCTGACCGATCATTTCAAGGATGTCTGGGAAAATAAGTTCCAGATTTTCCGCAAGGATCTGAGCCTCGAGAACGAGAAGTGCCGCAACTGCAAGGAAGCGAAATACTGCCACGGTGACGCTTATCACACATGGGATTTTGACAACAACTGTCCGCAGGTCTGCTTCAAGGAAGTTCTCTTCGATTGATCATAAAAAAGCCGCTGAAACATGCCGGATGCACGTTTCAGCGGCTTTTCATGTTTAATCCATGTAGCGTCTTGCAAGATCGGAAACAATCGAGGCAAGTTCATTGCGGAGAGATTCAGGCGATATGACCGTGACATATTTGCCGTATTGCAGGGCCCAGTGCTGCATTGCTGTGGGATGCACATGTACCGTGAACCGGAGATGCGTGATGCGTTCTTCCGGTTCGATCCGGATATCAGAGCCGAACCAGTCCAGAACATCCCCGAGGATACGGCGGTCTGCGACAAAACAGATCTCTTCGGCATCTCCGCTGTACATATAAAGCTGTTCCGCGAGCTGATGCGGCAGTTCAGCCGGTGCATCCAGCTCCTCAAGCGGCAGACGCGCAAAATCCTCATGCAGTTCCATTTCGGTCATGCGGTCAATGCGGTAATTGGAGCGTGTGCGGTAGGGCTCCTTGCAGCAGATGAGATAATATCTGCCGTGCGAAACGACAATCTCATACGGGCTGACCAGATATTCGCGGACGGTGCCGTCCTCACGGATGCGCGGTCTCAGCTCCAGCTCGCCGTTTTCATTGAGAACATAGGTGCCGTAGTTGAAGCTGACCATGCAGTTCCGGTTCATTGCCTCACAGAGCATCTCAACCGAAAAGAGCATCTGCTGCGCAGGCGGTGTGTGCAGATAATTGATCGGGTATTGCACGGTCTGCTTCGGAAAGCTCGGCGGTGCAAAATGCATCAGCTTCTGCGCGAGTGCATCGCGCTGTGTCTGCGGGATCGACGACATTGCCGAGAGCATATCACAGAGCAGGCGCAGTTCGCTGACTTCAAAATGCGGATCGAGATACCAGTCGGTGAGCAGTGTCTCCTCCGCGCCGTCCGGCTGAATGCGCTGCTTTTGCGTGGCATTGAGCGGATAGCCTGCCTCGATCAGATCATCCAGATATGCTTTGAGCGTTCTGCGGTTGAGGCGGACACCGTAGCGTGTCAGCATCCGTTCGGAGAGTGCCTGCTGCGAAAGGCGGTGCTGATCGTCCGTCTCCTCGCGCAGAATTGTCAGCAGTTGAAAGATCGCCTTTCCTTTCACGGTGCGGTCACCTCTCCTTCAGGCTGCTCGGGTTCCGGTGCATCATGAATCGCTTTGAGATAAAGCTGCAAATTCGCGTCAAAATCAACTGCGAGAACCATCTGACCATCCGGCGCGGTCTGATCGGAATATGTGCCGTCCGCCGGCAGACGCAGCTTTTGCATATCGTAGGCAATCAGCTTTAACGGCGCCTCGAGCGAAAGCAGGTAGAGTTGACTGGTTGTCATATTCGTTTTGAGCTCCGGCATTGCCTTTGAGAGAATCTTCGGGATTGCCGTCGGGCTTGCGTGCTTTGCTTTGTTCAGCATCAGATCGAGTACTTTGCGCTGGCGCTCGGTGCGCTCGAAGTCTGCATTGCCGACGTAGCGGATTCGTGCATAGGCGAGTGCCTGCTTGCCGTTGAGGGTAAATGTGCCGCCGCTCGGTAAGAAGTCATCCATCGGATCATCACCCATGATCTGATTGACTTCGCTTTGCAGAATGACATTGATCGCTTCGGCTTCGCGGTCGGAAATTTCAACCTTGACGCCGCCGAGTGCATCTGCAATGTGGACAAATGCCTTGAAATTGACGCAGATATAATCATCGACCGGAATGCCGTAATTGTTAACGATTGTATCCATGAGCAGCGTTGCACCGCCGAAGGCATAGGCAGCGTTGAGCTTATTTGTGCCGTAATTCGGGATGCTGACATAGGAATCGCGCATCAGAGAGGTCATGGTGACCGTGTGATTATGCTTGCTGAAGCTCAGCAGGATCATGGTGTCGGCTCTGCCGCGTTCATCCTCGCGGTTATCCGTGCCGATCAGAAGCACATTCCGCACATCGGCATCCGGATCGGCGGCGCTGGTTGTCAGTGTGCGCGGTGCTGTTTCCTCATAATCGAGCTTTTTGATTGCCAGAAGCACGACACCGGAATACAGCAAAAACAGCACAACTACGAGCGAAATCACGGATGTGATAATGCGCCGCAGACAGCTGTGACGATGGCGCTTTCTGCGCTTTTTCTTTTTCGGTGCGGGTTCCTGCGCAGGTTCCTCGTATTCAGGGGCGCGGTGCTGCGGCTGCTGCCGGTAGGGCATGGCTTTTCCGCTGTTTGGCATCTGCTCCTGATAGGATGCGCGGCGGATCTGTGCATGGGGCGGCGGATTGCTGCCGGGCTGGCGCGGCCTTTGTCTTTGCGGATTTTGCTGGCGCTGCTGGGGATTTCCAGACTGTCTCTGGGGGTAACCGGTGCGGTGAGTGCCGTCGCCGGATTGCCTCTGGGGGTAATCAGAACGGTACGTGCCGTCGCCGGATTGTCTCTGGGGGTAATCAGAGTGGTATGCACCGTCGCCGTATTGCCGCTGCGGATATTCGGGCGGATAGCCGTTAGCAGTTTGTCTTGGTGCAGCAGCACCGTTTAGCCGTCTGCGCGGCGTTCCGTTTGCAGTCGGCCGGTTTGCCGTATTTTGTGTATGATAAGGGGGCTGCGCTTCTGCAAACGGATCCGGCAGCTCCGGATTCGGCACGGGCAGCTCTGCGGTATCAGAATAACGATCGTCTTGCATCTTTTGGTCCTTTCTGTTTCTCATCTGTGGGCATACTTTCTATTCTATATTATATCGCTTTGTGCATGGAAAGTCAACTGCATTTCCAAACTGTATTTATTTGCAATCGCTTTGTTACGGTATTCTTCAGTTTTTCTTCATAATCAGCACTTTAGTACGCTAAAGTACTTCGGATAAAGAAAACTGAATGTTCCACGTGGAACATTCAGCCATCATATCACAGCGGATTTCGCTTGATTTTGGCGAATCTGCGCGGATATTGCGCAGGAGTTTCTGTATCTTTTACAACAGTAATCAATCGCTTTTGCTCGCCGTCAAGAGAATATTCAAGTTCGGAATCTACATGACAGCCCAGCTTTTCAGCCGCTTCACGGAACCGCTCAGTCTGCGGATCATACTGTCTGCCTTTCATTGCAATCAGTTTTCCGCCAATTTTCAGAAAACGGACTGATAATTCGGTCAGTATTGAGCCGTTTGCCATTGCCCTGGAAACGACATAATCGAATTGACTGTCATATTCCTTTGCTGTTTCCTCTGCCCTGCCGCAGATTGCTTCCGCCTGAATGCTGAGTGTATTGATTGCGCGCCTGCAAAAATCAATTTTTCGCATTTCGCTGTCAAGCATTGTGATTTGCAGCTTCGGGTTCAGGATTGCAAGCGGTATTGCGGGGATTCCTCCGCCTGTTCCGATGTCCAGCACTTTCCCTTCAGGAAGATATTGCAGCAGAAATGCCGTATCTAAGAAGTGTCTCGACCAGATTTCCGGTAAAGTCCTGACGGCTGTGATATTCTGTACTTCGGATTCCTTTATGAGAAGCTGGGCATATTGATTAAGTAAGTCATATGCGCTTTGCTTGAGCCAGAGCCCATTGCGCTCAAAAAGTCCGGCACAGGTTGAATACAGCATTTCATTCTCCATGATAGCCTCCTGCTTTCAGCCAAGTCATTAAAATTGCAATATCTGCCGGAGAAACGCCGGATATGCGGGATGCCTGAGCAAGGTTTTCGGGCGTCTGCTTTCCGAGCTTCTCAACCGCTTCCGAAGAGAGACCGTGTACAGATGTGAAATCGACATCTTTCGGCAGCCGGATATGTTCCAGATGCTCCAGATGCGCATTTTGTTGATCCTGACGCGCAATATATTGCTCATATTTGATCTGATGGCTGACCTCTGCCGATTCTTCTCCGCGCAATCCAAAATCAAGCCCTAAGACCTGTAAAATTGCTTCACAGTGAACTTGCTGGCGGCGGATCAGCGCATCCAGCCGAACTTTCTGGGTGATCGGGGAGGTTCCGCAGCGCTCCAGATAGTCATTAACTGTATCCGGACGAACGCTCGTCTTTTTAATTGTTTCGACTGCATTTGCGATCCGCTCCATTTTTGCTGTAAAAGCAGACCACCTTGCATCTGAAATCAGTCCGTATTTTCGTCCGATCGGCGTTAAACGCGCGTCTGCATTGGAATGACGGAGCGAAAGCCGGTATTCGCTTCGTGCTGTCATCATTCGGTACGGATCCTCAGTTCCTTTTGTGACAAGATCATCAATCAGGGTGCCGATATATGAGCTTTTTCTTGTCAGACTGAGCTCTTCCTCGCCTTTTACATACGCAGATGCGTTGATTCCGACGATAATCCCCTGCGCAGCAGCTTCTTCATATCCGGATGTGCCGTTAAACTGTCCGGCAGCATACAAACCGTGAAATCCTCGGAACCCAAGCGTATGGTACAAGCAGATCGGATTGATGCAGTCATATTCAATCGCATATGCTGAACGCATGATCTCGATATGTTCAAATCCCTTGATGCTGCGGTACATCTGAATCTGCACATGCTCCGGAAGCGATGTGCTGAATCCCTGCATGTACATTTCGTCGGTGTCCAGACCTGTCGGCTCGACAAAGATCTGATGGCGCTCTCTAGCAGGAAAGCGTATAACTTTGTCTTCGATTGACGGACAGTATCGAGGGCCTACACCGTGAATTATTCCGGAATAGAGCGGTGATTCGTAGATATTATCCCGAATGATCTGGTGCGTTTCAGGCGTTGTATTTGCTATGTAGCAGACGGCTTCATTGCGAAGAGAGCCTCTTTCTGCCATAAAAGAAAAAGGCTGGGGATCGGGATCACCGTATTGCGGCTGTAGAACCGTATAATCAATGCTGCGTTTATGAACGCGACAGGGCGTTCCTGTCTTGAATCGTCTCAGCTTGATATCGTGCTTTATGAGATTAGCGGAAAGTGATCTTGCCGGAAGACATGCATCAGGACCGCTCTCAACGCCGGTTTTTCCGATATATACCATACCGTTGAGAAATGTACCTGCGCAGATTACCACAGCTTTACAGGGGTATTTTGCGCCAAAACGGTTGATAACAGCCTGTACGCGGTTGTTTTCATCAATCTCTACATCTGCGATTTCTGTTTGTATGATCTGTAAATTCTTCGTATTTTCGCAGATTTTCTTGATGTATGTATGGTATGCCCTGCGATCCGCCTGCGCTCTCGGGCTGTGGACGGATACGCCCTTGCTTAAATTGAGCATTCGCATCTGAATACAGCATGCATCTCCTGCTTCTCCCATGACTCCCCCGAGTGCATCAATTTCGCGTACAAGATGCCCTTTTGCGCTGCCGCCGATCGATGGATTACATGGCATATTCCCGATCTGATCGAGCGATATCGTGAATAATGCAGTCTTGCATCCCCTTTTTGCGGATGCGAGCGCCGCTTCTACGCCTGCGTGTCCTGCTCCGATTACCGCTACATCAAAAGGAATGATTTCCGGCATATTTGATCACCTCAATGTTCCACGTGGAACAATTTGTGCTCCGCGTGCTGATATTTGACAATGTTCCACGTGGAACATTATTTTCCGACACAAAATTTTGAAAAAACGCCGTCAATGACATCATCTGATACGTCAGAGCCGTCAATCTCACGCAGTGCATGCGCGGCGTCCTCCAGACAAATATAGATCATATCGAGCTCAGCTCCGTTTGTAAGCAGTGCTCGGGACTCTGTAATGCGTTCAATTGCATGCAAAATCAAAGCATTCTGACGCTCATTCATCACTGTCGGCTGATCCGGAATACATGCGTTTGAAAAGATTTTGCGAAGAGTATCCGAAAGCGGAGCGACAGAATCAGCATGTAGGGCGGATATCGACAATACTGGAATATCCAGCGCAGGCGGTTCTGCATCGGTCAGATCGGTCTTGTTCCACAGTACAAGTGCCGGACAACCTACACATTTGCTGAGTGTATCCTGATCCTCGGGCGTGATTCCGACCGCAGCATCCACAACATATAATACAAGATCCGCTGTATCAAGAGCCTGATATGCCTGTGAAATTCCGATTGATTCGATTTGATTGTCTGTTTCACGCAGACCTGCTGTATCCGATAAAAGAAGCGTATATTCGTCGATTTTGACCTGTTCCGTAATAACATCGCGTGTTGTTCCGGCGATATCGGTTACGATACTTCTTTGCATGCCGCAGAGCCAGTTCATAACCGAGGATTTACCTGCATTCGGTCTGCCGAGCAAGACAGTCCGAATGCCTTCACGAAGGATTCTGCCATTTTGATAGTTATCTGACATTGTTTGAAGCTGATGCTGAATGGATTGCAGTTTATTATCAAGTGTATCGCGTTCAAGTTCGGGCGGCATATCTTCGGCATCGTCCAGCCAGTAGGCGAATGCGGAGAGCATTTCCACGAGATGATTGCTAATGGTGAACATACGTTCGTGCATCTTGCCCTGCTTTGCGAGATTTGCCTGCCTGAGAGATGCAGCTCCGTCTGCACGAATGACATCCATGACCGCTTCTGCCTGCGAGAGCGAGAGTTTACCGTTCAGGAATGCACGCTTTGTAAATTCACCGGGACCGGCAGGCACACATCCGCAGCGATAAAGAAGCGCGAGGATCTGCTTTGAGAGATACAATCCGCCGTGACAGGTGATCTCGACGGTGTCTTCGCCGGTGTAGCTGTGCGGCGCGCGGAACACAGTCAGCACAACATCATCGAGCCGTTCTCCGTGATCCGTAATATAACCGTATGCGCATGTATAACCGCGCATTTCCGTGACTTTGATATTGCCGACAGGCTGAAAGACCGCGGATGCGGCTTCGATCGCATTGTCTCCGGAGACACGGATCATTGCGATTCCGCCGACTGCATTCGGCGTAGAAATTGCAGCAATCGTATTCATATCAACCTCATAAAAAGAAGGGCGGCTTAACTGCCGCCCTTGTGGTTCAGATATCAATTTTGCCGTAAACACCGGCGTTCAGTGCATCTTCCGGCTTCGGGCGCTTGTAATCTTTTTCAAAGCTGGTGGAAAGATCGAGCTTGCGCGGACCTTCACCGCTCGGACGGCGGTCTCTGCGGTCGCCGCGATCATTGCGTCTGCCGCCTTTACCGCCTCTGCGATCGTTCCGGTTGAACTTGTTGTTCTCGCGGAAACCGCGTGCATTGCGATCGTCACGCTTGTATTCCGGTGCGGAATCGTTTGTGATGATGACCTTTCTGTTCGGCTCTTCACCGGAGGAATGGGAGGAAACGCCCTCGATCTCGGTGACTGCGGAGTGGATGATGCGTCTTTCATAGGGGTTCATCGGCTCGAGCGCGACGCTTCTGCCGGTGCGGAGAACGCTCTTGCTGATACGCTGCGCGAGATCCTGAAGTGCCTTGCGGCGCTTTTCACGGTAGCCGCAGGTATCAATGGTCAGGCGGACATAGTCCTTATCGCCGCGGTTTGCAACCATCGATGTGAGGTACTGGAGTGCGTCGAGCGTATCGCCGCGTCTGCCGATCAGGCTGCCTGCGCCGTTGCCCTCGAGCGAGAACGAAATGCCGTTTTCGAGCTTGCCGGTGCATTTGACTTCCGGTGCAAGCTGAGCAAGCACCTGTTCCAGATACGCAGCGCCGATCTGCATTTTCTCGAGCTGAATCTCCTCGGGAACGGCAGGTCTGCCAGAGACTTCAGCATCCTCAGCGGAATCTGCTTCCGGCTCTGCGCTGATTTCCTCAGCGACTTCCTCAGCAACGGTTTCCACCGTATCTGCTGCGATTTCAGCAGCCGGTTCCTGAGCAGCAGGGGCAGTGTAAGTTGCCTCTACGCGATATTCTTCTTTCTTGCCGAAGAGTCCGCCGAGCAGCG
>JAGKVC010000041.1 GCA_021152595.1 Clostridia bacterium | reverse complement strand
TTTTGCCGTGATACTGCGTTAGAAATCCTTGCCTTGCGTCAGCAAGGCTGCGGCTTTCTGCCTTGTCTCACGACAAAAATTCTGCGCATCTCATCTTCATGATTTCATTGGTACATCCATATCATATCACCTCAGTCGGATTTTGTCAAGCATTGCAGCCTGTGTTCGGAGAGATATACAAATTTCGCGTCTGTGCTTCCTGCGGCGGCATCCATTTTGCATGCCTGCGAAAGATACCGGTTTCGCGCGCAAGGCAAAACCGTCCGCTGATCCGATTATTCGGAGAGATAATTCCGGACAAGCACCTGCATCAGCTCGTCGCGGTCGATATGCCGGATCAGGCTGCGTGCATTCTTATGTACCGTAATATAGGTCGGATCCTCGGAGAGAATATAGCCGACGATCTGGTTGATCGGATTATAGCCCTTTTCATTCAGCGCATCATAGACCGTGCGCAGGATTTGCAGCATTTCTTTTTCGCGCTCCTCGCTCAGCGAGAAAGTGATTGTTTTATCAGACATTGCATAGCACTCCTTTCATGCGGTATCAATTCCGTTTTCACTTCTTCCACTACATGATTTATTATACTGCAAATCAGGAGCGACTGCAAGCATTTCAATCAAAAACTGGCACATTGCCGATTTTGAAGTTCTGATTTTGTGCATCCTAGACAAATGCAGCAGAACCCCGTCCAGCAGATCTGCACGGGGATTCTGCCGCTGCGGCTGCCGGATTTAATCGCAGCAGCGCCGCTTTTCAAAGGATGCGCAGTCCACGCATTCCTTGACGGTCGGATCGGCTTCATGCGTATCAATGTGAACCTGATCGAGCGTGCAGTAATTTTCGCTGCACAGATTGTGCGCACACTGACCGACCGTACAGTGGATATTGGGATTCTTTCGGTTATTCATGGCAAAGGCTCCTTTCCGCCGCGGCTTTTCTGCCGTGCAGGATTATGCTGTCCCGATTTTGCGCGGTTATGCATCCGATACGAAATTTATCGCAGATACGCCGGTTTCATCATCATTCCGTCAAATTGCAGATTGCATTGAACGGCGGCGAAATAAAGAGCATTCGGGTGCATTCACCCGAAAATCTTTCCAAAATCGGGCTATTTGCTCCCCCGTGCTGAATTTGTCATTTTTTGCTTCTTGCAAATTTGCGCCGGATATGCTACAATAAAACCATGAACCGCCGCGGAACACTGACACGGAAAGGAGGAACATTATGGGATATCTGATCTTTTGGGGTGCAGTTTTCGTCGTCATGCTGATCGCAGAGTTCGCAAGCATGCAGCTTGTCAGTATCTGGTTTGCAGCCGGCGCAGCAGGTGCGTTCGCCGCAGCGATGCTGAATCTCTCCTTCGCAGTACAGCTTATCATCTTCGTTGTACTCTCTGTATTCCTCTTGCTGATCACCCGTCCGCTGCTCGCAAAGCTGCGCGTCAAGCAGCAGCCGCGTACAAACGCCGATCTCAATATCGGGCAGACGGCTGTGGTCATTGAGGAGATCAACCCGGCACTCGGAACCGGCAGAGCAAAGCTCGGCGGCGTGGACTGGATCGCAGTTTCCGAATCCGGCGACAATATCCCTGCGGAGACCGTCGTTATGGTAACACGCGTGGACGGCGCAAAGCTCGTTGTCCGCAATGCTGCCGAATACGCCGCACCCTATGCACGCGACTACTGAACCGCATCCATTTCCGAATCTTTAACATTAAACGGAGGTAAATCCTATGCTCGCTACATTTTTTGCAAGCAACGGTCCGCTGATCGTCGCCCTCATCCTGATCGTCATTTTACTGGTCATCGTTATCGCAAATATCCGTATCGTTCCGCAGGCCAGCGTTTATGTCATTGAGCGTCTCGGTACATTCTCTCAGGAATGGCACACCGGTCCGCACTTCCTGATTCCGTTCCTGGACCGTGTCGCAAAGGTCGTCTCCGTCAAGGAGCAGGTCGTTGATTTCAAACCGCAGCCTGTGATCACAAAGGATAACGTCACCATGCAGATCGACACAGTCGTCTTCTTCCAGGTGACCGACGCAAAGCAGTACACCTACGGCGTTGAGCGCCCAATGGCTGCAATCGAGAATCTTTCCGCGACCACACTGCGTAATATCATCGGTGAGATGGAGCTCGATGCGACACTCACCTCCCGTGATGTCATCAATACCAAGATCACCGCAATCCTCGACCAGGCAACCGACCGCTGGGGCATCAAGGTCAACCGCGTCGAGCTGAAGAACATCCTGCCGCCGCGTGAAATTCAGGACGCCATGGAAAAGCAGATGAAGGCTGAGCGTGAGCGCCGTGAAAAGATCCTTCAGGCAGAAGGTGAAAAGAAATCCGCGATCCTCGTTGCAGAAGGTGAAAAGGAATCCAAGATCCTCCGCGCACAGGCTGAGAAGGAATCCCAGATCCTCGCAGCAGAGGCACAGCAGCAGGCATTGCTGCTCCGCGCTGAGGCAATCAAGCAGCAGAAAATGCTTGAGGCACAGGGCGAAGCGGAAGCACTCAGAATGCTCAATGCTGCTTCTCCGAATGAAAAGATCATTCAGCTCAAGTCGCTGGATGCGTTCGCAAGAGCCGCAGACGGTAGAGCAACCAAAATCATCATCCCGAGCGAAATTCAGGGGCTCGCAAGCCTCACCGGCGCCCTCAAGGCAATCGCTTCGGACGATGAGCAGCCCAAGCCGCAAATGTAATCACGAAAGCAGCATCCTGTCCGGGATGCTGCTTTTTTGAAATTAGAAATGAGAAATTAGAAATGAGAAATTGCGGTATCGCCTGCGGCGATGTTTTTTATAGCGGGGATGCGGTGAGTCTCTCATCTTGCATTTTGACGGAAAGTATGGTATAATATGGAATAGATTACTGAGAACCGAGGCGAATCACATGCACCCCATTCTGCACTTCAAGACCATCACAAAGCACCGTCATATGGTCATGCGGCACTGCATCAAGGCAGGGATTCCCATTCAGGGCTTGCTGCACGATCTCTCCAAATATACCCCGTCGGAATTTATCCCCGGCGCACTCTATTATCAGGGTACACGCAGCCCGAATGAGGAGGAACGCGAACGGAACGGCTACTCTTCCGCATGGATGCACCACAAGGGACGCAACAAGCACCACTTTGAATACTGGATCGACGTCAATCCGGAATCAAAGGTCTATGAACCCGTGGAAATGCCGACGCGCTACCTGATCGAAATGTTCTGCGACCGCGTCGCCGCAAGCAAGATCTACCGCGGCAGCAATTACAAGGACAGCGATCCGCTCGATTACTTTCTCATGGGAATGAAGCGCGGACGGCCGATGCACAAAAACACCGCGAAGCACCTGCACTTTCTGCTTAAAATGCTCGCCGAAAAGGGTGAGGATGCAACCTTTGCCTATATCCGCCGCATGAAAAAATAATGCCGCAAGCGCCCGAGAGCAGCTTCTCAGAGAGCAGGCGATTCTGCGCCTGATCCCCCCGATGCACCGGCTCCCGCATCCGGAGACGGTATCATCCGGTTTCCGCGCGTCGGGCTGAACTGACAGGTTCACGCATTGCCGCACATCATATACAAATCAAAACCGCCGATCTGCGCTTTGACACGCAAACCGGCGGTTTTTTCATAATGATATCAGAATCAATCCGAGAGCGTCACGGTAGCGATGCGCGGCTCGAAGCAGCAGCACGGTCTCACGCAGACAATGCGGACACCGCTTGCGCGCTGCGGTCCGACCTTCATAAAGGTCGCAATCACGCTCGTTTTGCCGTGCAGACCAAGCGGTCCGATATCGGCTTCATTCACTCTTCTGGTGATCTCCTGCTCCATTTCGGACTGCACATCGTAGCAGCCGTCCACCTGTGCCTGAAGCATCATGGATGCCGCCTCAAAATGCGAGCGTCCGATGCCGACTGCCAGCGTACACGGCGAACATCCGAGCTGCGAGACCGCTTCCTTCGACCAGTTGACGATCTCATCCAGCACGACCTGCGTATTGTGCTTGTGGAAGACGCGGTAGGTCTTTGCGCGGATCGCAGGGCCGCCGCCGAACATCAGAATATGCAGGCGCAGAACATTCTCCTTGCATCTGCGGATCAGAATCGGTGCAGGCTCCACACCTGCCGAATCCGGATTCAGCCCGCCCGACTGGTCAATGCGGTGGCTGTCGTCACCCATAATGCCCATCGGACGTCCCGGCAGCTTGCGCAGACCTGCGGTGATGCCATCGCGGATCGCGTCGAGCGTTCTGCCGGTTACAGGGGTATCCTCGCCGATTTCCAGCACCATATGCGGAATACCGGAATCATCGCAGAGCGGACTGCGATTTTTCTCAGCAGCTTCCGCATTTTCCAGAATCGTCTCGAGTACCCATTTTGCCTTGTCATTTGTTTCATTGGCAATGGCGCGCGTATAGGCGTCCTTCTTATCCTGACGGAATGTCGAGCCGGCTTCGACGAGCGTATCTCTGACAAGCGTCACGATCTCCTCATAACTCTTACTCATAAATACTCCTCCCGTGTGCCGCGCCGATGATCGCAGGATATTTGTCCACCTTGATCAGATGCAGCGCCTCCATGCCAAGCTCCGGAAATGCAACCACACGCTGTTCCGTTGTTTTTGCGCCGAGCAGCGCCGTGACGGGCGGAATCACCGCATAGACCGCATTATATTTGTCCAGTGCCGCAACGGTCTCCGGATGCAGCGCACCCTTTCCCAAATGCAGCTTGATCCCTGCCGCGGAAAGCGGCGCGATGCTGCTCTCGATCTCCAGCTTATTGCTCGAGGTCGGGCCGACACCGGCAGGGCTCACTGCCGTATGAAAAATCACCTGTCCGTGCAGATCGACGCCAAGCTCCCCGACAGTGCCGTCTTCGATCATCTTCAGCACCTTCGGCAAAACCGCGTCGCGTCCGCAGAGAATATAGCCGGAAATCGTGACTGTATCCCCGACCTTCAGCTTGTCGATATCCGCATCGGAGATCGGCGTTGTCAGATCAAATGCCATATTCCTTCCCCCGATTACTCATTGACAGCAAACAGCTTGACATAGCCGCTCTCATTCTTGATGACGCCGTAAGCTCTAGCGCGGTTGTAGATTTTCTTTGCCCAGTTTGTATGCGGCTTGATTTCGTTCATCTTGTTGCCGCCGGAGCCCTTGACGACACCGCCCTCGGTATGACCGAGAATCTGGCAGGCATCATCGTATTCCTCCTTTGTGACAGCCATCATCGCATTGACGAACTTCACATGCGTCGGATGAATGACCGTTCTGCCGATAAAGCCGTTTGCCTTATCGAGAATGACCTCACGCAGCAGACCGTCGATCTCGTTGTTGACGAGCGGCTTTCTGCGCATCAGATAATCCTCGAGACCGTGCTTGGGCAGCTCCTCGAACATCAGCTCCTTCGGTGCGCGGAAATACTCCCACACAGGGCCGGAAATGACATAATCATTGTTTCTGCCGCAGACATTGATGATATCGCTGAGGCACTCGCGCACCGTCATGATATCATAGAGCGAATAATCGACACCGCGGCGCACGCCGAATACGGACGAGAAATCCGTTCCGCCGACACGCACCTGCAGCACCAGATCGTGATACTTGTCAAGGATTTTCTTGATGCCGACAAGCTCAGCCATTCTGGTTTCCTTATAGGCGACCTCCGGATCCTCGATGATCGGCATGCCGTAAAGCACCTCGCCGAAGCGCTCGTTCAGATCCTTGAGGTATGCATAATACTCATAGCCGTTTTCCGCATTGAACTTCGGGAAATTGATGCCGCAGAGCGACTTGACCTGATGCTTTGTCAGGTTTTCGCCGAAATGCTTGAACTGGTCCAGATTGCGGATCCGGACGAAGATCAGCGGAACAGCGGTCGCATCGAGCTGACCGGTCTCGACAGCCGTCGAAACGGTATCGAGCAGCTTGTGGACATTCTCCTCCGCTGCCGGAACCTGATCCTCCGGGCAGGCATCCTCAAAGCAAAGGACGATCGTCGTCAATCCGGGCATTGCGCGCGAGAGAATCTTCGGTGCAAAATCCTTTGTACCGGGCATATACATCGTTGCGCCGAGGCAGTATTGCAGCAGCTCCCGATCGGTATACTTATCAAAATTCTCCGGCTCGACAACAAACTCAAAATCCGGATTATACAGATGATGTCTCATGGATCATTCCTTCTTTCTAATCGTTTCTCAGATCAGGCTGCCCTTCGGAGACCAGACTGCCTCCGGATAGTATTCGTCGATCATTCTCTTGACAAGCGAGCACTGCTTTGCGCGCTTTCTTGCATCGTCCTCGGTGCTGTCCCAACTGTGTGTCGCAGCAACAGAGCCGCCGGTTTTCAGATAGATCGGTGCGGCAATGCGGATCATCTCCGGCACCTCATAATGACGGATGAAGCCGCCTGTGGACTTCGGATTTTCGGTGTGAATGTCAATCGGGCAATCCACAGCCTGACGCATTGCTGCGAGCATCTGAAGCTGAATATCACGCACCGGATTGATCGAATCGGCACCGTTCATCTCCAGCAGCTTTGCAGCGCAGGGATTGCCGTGACCGGCGTGTGCAGAGATCTTGAAGTGGCAGTCTGCCGGAATCTCGCCTGCCTTGCGCATCTCATTGAGTGCCCAGAGGCAGCCCTCGTCATAGACAAGGAAGCCGCGGCAGCCGAGTCTTGCAGCGCGCTTGACATCCTCGATCGCACGGACGATCTGCTCCTGACCGCGCAGGCGGTAGCCCATGCGGACACCCTCCTCGGTATGAACAGATGCAGAGGTGTCGGTCGTCGCTCTCGGTCCGATTGCGAGGATTAGGTCAGTCTGCCACTGATGTGCCAGCTCGACCATTTTGCTGATCTCCTCATCGGTCAGGCGCATGATGCCCTGTGTCTGGGTAACGCGGTGCAGATAGAGGCCGTAGCCGTCCATTGCCTCGAGCAGAGCCTTCATGACCTTCGGTCCCTGAATACCCGGCACCTCAAAGCGGTACTGACCGCCGTCCTTGAAGCGCTTTTCAGAGGTCGGCAGATCGTAGGCGTCGCCGCCCGGCAGTCCGATCGACTTCAGAAATTCTCTGGTTTTCTCCATGCTGTTCATAACAGTTCCTCCTTATTTTTCATTCAGATCAGCGATCAGTTCGTCGATCGCTGCACGGTGATCAAAAATAATCGGCGGCAGCTTGCTGTTGAGTCCCTTGTGGATACGGCAGTCAATAAATGCCGCCCTGCCGCAGTCCTTGAGCTGTTCGATTGCGTCGATCAGCTCCTGCTCGGTTTCAGCAGCCTTGCCGACGGTTGCATAGCCGCATGCCTCCGCGATTTTCGTGAAATCGACTTTGTGACCGGCAGAGGGCTGACCGCCGACGGATTCATGTGCGCCGTTGTTCAGCACGACATGCAGGAAATTCGGCGCATCGAGCTTGCTGACCATTGTCATAGCGCCCATGTGCATCATGCAGGCGGAATCGCCGTCCAGACAGACGACATGCCGCTCCGGCTTTTCCAGTGCAATGCCGAGCGCGACAGAGGACGCATGTCCCATCGAGCCGACATTGAGATAATCGTGGGCTTTTGTCTCATTCCGGCGTTCGCGCAGGAAGAACAGCTCTCTTGTTGCTCTGCCGGTTGTTGCGGAATAGACCGTATCGGCAGGCATATGGTCGAGAATGACCTCGATTGCCTCCTCGCGGCTCATCGGGTAGACATCATCGACATTGTTCGCCTTCTCCGCAGCCGCCATGACACCCTTCGGTGCGATCAGCGCATAGGAGCGGCGGTTTTCGCGGCAGTATGCAGCAGCCTTCTCAATGACTGCCCTGAAATCCGCATCGTCATCTTTGAGGATGCTGTACGGAATATGCATGACATCGAGCATACCCGGTGTGATCTCGCCCTGCAAGCGGTGCTGCGGATGATTCGGCTCGGTATTGCCCTGTCCGCGCCAGCCGATCAGCAGGATCATCGGGACAGCATAGACATCATGCTCCGCGAGTGATGCCAGCGGATTTACCACATTGCCGAGTCCGCTGTTCTGCATATAGACGAGCGGAATCTCCTTGGTTGCAAAGTAATGACCGCATGCAATGCCGACTGCATTGCCCTCATTCGCTGCAATGATATTGCGCGAGGGGAAATTTGCCAGCGCATAGTTGCAGAAGCCGTTGAGATAGGAATCCGGAACGCCGGTGAAATAGGTCACGCCCTGTTCCGCGAGCGCCTCGAATACAAGTTTCTGATCTAACATGCTGCCTCCTTATTTCTTTGCCTTGAACAGCGTAAAATAATCGGGGCTGCCCGCCTTGCAGACTGTCCAAGCCTGCTCAAACGCAGCCGTAATTTCCTCCGGCAGCGGTCCGGCTTTGACAGTATCCATATTCTGCTGCAAATGATGCAGCTTGGAAGCGCCGATGATGATTGCATCGCCGCGGTCTGCATTGAGCATCGAGTGATAGCAGAGCCAGCGGTAGGTCGCTTCGATCGTTGTGATGCCGTATTTTCCGCAGACCTCTTTGAGCAGATCGACTGCATCAAAATAGGATTTTTTCCAGTAGCGGTTCTGATAATTCGGGCGGTGGGTGAATCTGCCGTCGGTCGGCGCATCCTCGAATTTGCCGTATCTGCCGGTCAGCAGACCGCCAGCCATCGGGTTATATGCACAGAAGCGCATCCCGAAGTGATTGAGGCAGGCATTCAGCTCCGCCTCTGCACGGCGCGTCAGCGGATTATAGATGCCCTCAAAGACCGTCGGCTTTACCCAGCCCTTCCGGTCACAGAGATGCCAGACATCCGCGACCATCCATGCCGGGAAATTCGAGAGACCGAGCTCTTTGAATTTGCCCTCTGCATGCAGCTTTGCGCAAGCCTCCAGCACCGAAATCACCGGTGTAGCCGGATCCGGAAAATGGAGATAGAAGGTATCGACGCAGTCTGTTTCGAGCCGTGCAAGCGATTCATTGAGCTGCATCAGCGCCGCATCGCCGTCCAGTCTGCCCGTAATGCGCGGATTGACCTTTGTAGCGAGCTTCACGCGGTCTCTGCCGATTGTACGGAGCGCCTCACCGATCAGCTTCTCGCTCTGCCCCTCGTTATAGACATATGCGGTATCCAGCTCGTCATAGCCTGCCGCAAGATAGGTATTGATAAAATCGCTGACATCCGGCGCAAACACGCTCTCACCGAATGTCATGGTGCCGAGAATAAGTTTCATGTCTGACCTCACAACTTTCTGATGATTTCTCCGATTTTTGTGCCGTCCTGCATCACTGCATCGAAAACGGCAGCGCTGACGGACGGTGCGATTCCGGCATAGGACATCAATCCGTCGTACCGGTCACGGAATTCCGCATCTGACATCGGATTTTCCGGCTCGCCCTTCGGGAAATCAACACGTTCGGAATACACTGCATCGCCGGTTTTGATTGTCACATAAGCAGTCTGCTTTTCCGGGAATGCCTTGCTGTATGCATCATCCGCATACACCCTGATCTTTTTGGCAAGATTCAGAATATCGGGCTGCTTCACCATATCCTCACTGAATTCCTGCAAGCCTGCTTTTCCGTAGATCAGTCCGACCGCCGTAGCATACGGAATGCTCATCTTTGCGCTGTAGCTGCCGGGGATCTCTGTATGGTCGTGTCCGGAAACCGCGAGATCATATGTCTGAACGACGATCTCCTCGACATCCGAAGGCTTCACGCGGTCTCTCATCCGGATCGCCGCCTCGACGGAAGGATGCGTATAGCGGCAGGATGCGTAGGGCTTTGTATAGCTCTTCATAATCGCATAGGTGCCGTTCAGCAGCACAGGCTTCAATTCCACATCGCTGCGCCCTGTCATCATTTTCAGATAGCCGCGGCTGTGACCGAGCGGATCGGGATGTCCCTTGAAGCCGGATTTTGCAAGCTGAAGCGAGGTCAGTGCGAGCAGCGCACTCTTTGCGACATTGTAGGGCTTCAGCTCAGAGCCGTCATCGAGCACCATCAGCATGCCGGATGCGGAAACACAGGCAGCCGCAAATGTCTGAAAACGCTCTTCATCCGTAAATCCGAGCATATAGCTTGCTGCAAGCGACGCGCCCAGTACACCGCAGGTTCCGGTTGCGTGATAGCCAAGCGCCTTATGTCCCGGCTGAATGGAAACCGCCATTGTATAGGATGCCTCATATCCGGTGACCGCAGCCTTCAGAAGCTCGCCGACTGTGATATCATACCGCTGTGCGAGCGGAATCAGCAGCGAGAAAATCGGAGAGCCGAGGTGAATGATGCCGGAATTTGTGCCGTCATCGTAATCGAGCGCGTGACCGTTCAAGCCGTTCAGAAAAACCGCTTCTTTTAACGCATAATCTCTGCCAAGTCCGATCGCTCTGAAGTCACCGGCTTCCGGCATGGCAAAGGACTCGTAGCGCTGCAGTTTTTCGTTCTGGAATCCTGCACCGGCACAGGTCACGGCGAGATAATCGAGCAGCGAGCGCTTTGCGCGCCGCATCACCGTTTCATCAAATGACATCTGATCAATGCCTTTGACCGCTTCGAGAAACTGTGAAGTCAGATTCTTATTATTCATATGAGCGTTCTCCGTTTCAATCTGTGCTGTTCTTAACCCGTTTCTTTTTCACCATGCCCAGCACCTTGAAAGCGAGCTGCTTTGCAGGCTGAAATTCAGCATGGCGGCTGTAGCAGACAAAGAAAACGGCGTTGGATATCACAAGGCAAACAACGAGCCGGATCACGAGTCCCGGAATTCCGCCGACGGGGATCCATTTGCAGGCGAAATAGGCGGGCGCGCAGCCGAGGAATGTATAAATCAGATACAGTCCGTGCTTGAGGAAATACTCTTTGATCTTGCCGTTTTTGAAATAATAGTCATAAACGATGGTTGTGCTGTAGCCGAAGTCGATGATCAGCAGGGAAACGATGGTCGCGGTGATAACACCGAACATACCCCACCACTGCACAAACAGCCAGTTGCAGAGAAGATTGATGCCTGCCTCCGCAAGCGTCCAGTACCGCTTCACCCAGAACAAACCTGCCGACTGGTGATAGAGGAACCGGATGCTGCCCATCGTTGCAATATAGAAGTACGCGCAGAACATGATCATGGTCGGTTCATTCAGCATGAGATCCTTGCCGACCCAGATCTGAACAAACGGCTGGTAAAGACAAAGCAGACAGACCGTGCAGATGCCGGAAAGCCATGCATAGAGATAGATAAAGGTCATCATCTCCTCATGGTTCTTCTCCGGTGTCTGTGTCGCAATCCGGTTACCGATACCGCCCTTCATACTTTCACGGATAATGGTCTGGATACTAGCAACGCCGGCGAAAATATAATAGTAGTTTCCGTAGATCGTCGCGGCGGTCAGACCGATATATGCGGAGATAAAGACAGTATCAAGCGAATTCCGCGTGACATTGCAGATCCGGAACAGCAGCATGCCGTATGAATTCTTGATGATATCCTTTTTCTCTTCACTGCTGAGCGTCCCCCTGCACTGGAACTGCGGATAGTGCTTGGAAACATATCTTGCAACAAACAGATTGTTGAATACTGTATAGACAACATCCAGAATCACGAATGCATAGTAAGCACGGAACACATACAGCACAACGACCTGCACCAGATAGACAGCCATGTGCAGAATCGTGCTGATAATGCTGATGATATCGACACGCTGATAGACATTGAGGATCAGGTTCTTGTAAGAGAACAGGAAATAGCTGCTGGCAGAATCGACCAGATAGATAATATAGAGAATTTGGAGATTGATGTCATCCGGATAAGAGCCCTTGATCAGGTGATCCAGGAACGGCAGCAGACACAGGCCGATCACCAGCATCACGCCGCCGACGGCATAGTAGATTTTGCGGTAAAAGCTCAGCAGCGCGCAGATTTTCTCGGTATCGTCCTCTGCCGCTGGTTTATAGAGGCTGAAGGCAGCCGCGCTGGCAAATCCCAGCTCCGCCATATTCAATACACGGAGAATTGAGGTAAACAGGCTGTTCAGTCCTGCATAGTCCGTTCCGATCCGGTGGATAATGATGGTACGGAGTATGAACGGCATGATGATGATAACAACCTTATTGATGATGCCGAATACAGCACCGCGCATTGTTTTCTTTGCAGATGCGATTTTCAAAGTGGATTCTCCTCCATGCGATTATTTAGGGATACCAAAAAGATATGTTTGCAGATTAAAACGGTTATTATCCATCATCAGAACCGAATACATTGCGTGCCAACCGATCATGACAATACTGAACACCGAAAGCGATAACGAGAAATGCGTATTGACCAGACATGGTTTGAACAGCAACGCCGCAATTTTGTCCGGAACACTTTTCGGAATTCCTTTCGGGACTCTTTGGGCACTTGCCATTGCCGGAACCAATACCAGCAAAAATAAAAAGAAAAACTTTGCGAAACGATTTGCCAGCCATAGCGTTTTGGAAACGCCGATAATACTAAACGGAATCCCGACCATGATAATTGATATATACATTTCAATATTCCGGTTGATGATACGCAGCCGGTCAAGATTCTGAATTGCGCTGTACAAAATTCCAAAGACCAGTACTGTTTCTAAAAATGCTCCGTAAAGGATAAAGTTACGACTTGTACTGTCTCCGTTTCCGGCTTCAAGATAGAATAAATACTGCGTAAAAACACCAAGATGCCGCAAAACGCTGGCAAAGACTGCCGTCATCAGCCGAAGTGCAACCCCGACTGCAACCATGAAATACAGATTTCGTTTTGTCGGCATCAACAATTTGTGAAACAGCTTCAAATGAACTACCAGTATGCACAGCGCTGCTACAACTGCTGTTATATGAAAAGAAGACGCAACGATTGTCACGCATACAAATAGGATGTAACGATGATTCTTTAACGCTTCATATGCCATTAAAATAAACATCATTGCAAGTGCCTGCTTCAGAATATTCAGAGAAAGTCCCCAGAAGCCGAACAGAATATAAAAAGAAAGTGCGATTTTCGCATTGTCTGTGCATTTCCGGCAATAGTACACCAAAGGAACATACAGTAAAATTGAAACCATCCAGAATATCGCAAATTTGCTGTGGAACACTCTGCTTGATAAAACCGATATGGTTTCATAGCCTACTTCAAAATTGTATTGTGATAACGTACTTGCGTTGAACAGTTTATGAAGATCAGCAAACTTGCGCGATGCAAAAGCTGCACTCTCCATATATCTGAAATAATCAGAACCGACATCATACCGAAAACTGGATACAACAACAAGCAGCAAAGCAGAAACCGCATCACCAAATGTGAACTTTTTTCCCGACTTATTGATCAAACAGAATATTGCAGCAAGAAAACATCCTATTGCAGTAGATGAGATCGACCACTTCAGCATTCTCAAGATCACATTAAAATAATTCATTTTCACTCTCCTCATCTGAAGCAGACATATATCGCGCAGCTCTCACCGTTCTTTTAATGCCGGATGGATCGCTTTGCAGTCGCACGTTTTTTCATCACTTCATGCACAGAAAACACCAGCTTTGCCGGCAGATAGCCCATTTTAACAGCAATCAGGCGCAGCTTTACCGTTTTCTTAATCCTCGGATCATGCAGTGCTTCCTTCGTATACGCGAGCTGATTTTTCAGAGTTCTGTATGCCTCCTTACTGTCAGACTGCAATGCAAGCCCCATAAGCTCTATGATCTTGCCGACATATCTTGCTTTCACAGACGGCAGTGCTTCCGGAAAACGATCCTGCACATACGCGTACTGATCCTTTACCGCCTGAATGCCGTAAAGCTGGCGCTCATCAAACTTCATGTGCATTGTACTGCCTTCCCGCTGAAGCCAGTAATAAATTCTGCGTGTACCAAAAACAACCTTCTTCGCATCGCAGAACAGCTTGTATGTTGTAGCAAGATCCTCATAGATCACACCAACCGGAAAAGGATGTGCAAGCACGTTTTCTTTTCTGAACAGCTTTGCCCAGGGCATCGCACCGATTCCCTGGGAATAGTTCATTCGGATCAGCGCTTCCTGCGCAGTCATTTCAAAGACCTTGCCGTTCTCATCCCAGACAGGCTCAGGCGTATTTTCATAACGATAGAAAAAGCTGCCAAGCGAAATATCCGCCTGATACTTCTGCACCAGGCTTACCAGATATTTGACACAATCCGGTGCAACATAATCGTCCGAATCCACAAACATGATCCAGTCGCCGTTCGCTTCCAGCGCAGCATGATTTCTCGCTGCCGCCTGTCCCTGGTTTTCCTGATGCATCACACGGAATCTGGAATCTGTCTGTGCAAATTTCTCACAAATGTCAGCACTCGCATCCGGCGAGCCGTCATCAACCAGAAGCACTTCAATCTGCTCATATGTCTGGGCTTTTAATGAATCCAGACATTTTTGGATATAGTTTTCAACCTTATAGACCGGCACAATAATACTGACCAAAGGCTTTTCGCCTGCTGCAGCAGTTCCCTGCTGAGTATTTGTCATAAGAAATACCTCTTCCTGTAGCTTGTTCTGCATCTCCATGTGCTTCGCAGAAAGACGGAAACACCGTTGTATTCGTTGCCGCCTGCCGGATTTGCAGAACACGCACCTTTCCCATCTGCAATTTCCTTTCTTGTTATCGGTTATTGTTTGTGCGACTGATCAAATTTCGCCCAAAGCATCGAAGCAAGCTCATCCGGGACGACCTGCTTCCGCGGCGCGATCCGATCCGGATAGCGTTCTGTATCCATGAAGCGCTTGACATAATCGTCAAAGGAGCCGATTCTGCGCGCCGGCACACCTGCGACAACGCTGTTATCCGGAATGTCATGTGTCACAACACTGCATGTACCGATAATGACATTTGAGCCGATTTTGGTATCATACAAAATATGCGTTCCGGAACCGACAAAAACATTATCTCCGATTTCGATGCAGCCCACGCGCTCCTGCACACCGCCTGCTTTCTTTACAGAATCCAGATGATTGAGCACAACATGGCTGATATCATGTGTCAGGAACGACACATTTGCCGCAATATGAACATTGTTTCCGAGGCGGATCAAATTCGCATAGAGCGGAATTTTCCGCTTCTGAATCGAACAGTTTTTGCCGATCGAGGCAAAGATTTTGTTCTTCCGCAAATACTCCGCGCGCGCGCCGCCGCTCCGGATCAGCAGCAGACGCATGCTCTGCATCAGTCTTTTCAGTGTCATAGTTTACTCCTGCTCAATGCTTTTTCTTCTGCATAATGGACTTATATGAAGCAGTTTTCTGGAGGAAATTCGCAAAAAACGGCTTCGGATCATCCCAAGAGAACAAAATCTCTTTGGTATTCTTCCAACTGAACCACGAGGGCTTTGTCCGGAAGCGATCCTTGGATTTCAGGAACCATGCAATATCCGTATCGAGGTGACGGATATACAAATCAAAATTGGTATTCTCAGGATACTGAATCACATCCTGATCATAGATCATCTCAAGCATCTGGCGCGAAATATTGTAGCCGCACATATACGCCATTTTGATACTCGCAGGAATTCTGCCGTTGATCTCAAGCAGACGGGGTTCTCCCGTATTTTTGTCGATCATGAAAGCGACATTCGCAAATCCCTTCCATTCCAGTGCCTTCAGCAGCTTGCCGGCATAGTCCAGCACCTCATGTGCATCGACCGTGCGGATCAGAACGCCTGCACCTGCATCAATCGGGAACCAGCGCAGTACATCGACAGCGTAGGAGGAGCAGATATTGCCCTTCTGATCGACAAACAGATTGGTGCCGATCCGGTTTTCAAAGTGGACGAACTCCTGCACGACATAATCATCGACATTGAACGAATCGTCCTTGAGCCATGAACGGAATTCCGATTCGGATTCAAATTTATGGAAGCCGATCGAGCCCAGGCCCTCTCTCGGCTTAATGATAATCGGGAATTTGGCATGTGCGAGGAAATCCTCAATATCCTGATCGCTTCTGCGCGTATACGGGCAGGGAATCCCGTTTTTCATTGCCGTATCAAAGGTCGTCTGCTTATTGAACGCCTTGATATAGGTCTCACGCGGCGCGCAGGCGATCTTGACATACGGCTTGAAGAGTGCTTCGTTTTTGGTAACGGGGTTCGTTGTCAGCTCGCCGATCGGCATCAGAATATCAAAATCCCCGCTCTTCACAATTTTCAGAAGGCGCTTGATGTACTTATCATCAATTTCCGCCATCTGGGGAATCAGCAGCTTTTTGTCCGGACGGTTCGAGACATAGCAGGGATCCAGACGTGTTTTACAGAGTACAGTCACGATGCATCCGATTTCTTTCAGTCCGCGAATCATCGCGAGCGCCTGCTTGCCGGAATCCAGAACCAGTACCCGTTTACCCTTAAAATTCATTTCTTCGCTCTCCTCATTCGTTTTCTCACAATTTTCAGCTCCGGCTGGTCTTTGAATTCCTTTTTGCCGGAGAACACCTCCAGAATCGTTGTGACGGTTCGGATCACAAGCGACACATCATAGAGGAAGCTCTCGTGTTCGACGTAATACAGTTCCATTTCCAGCTTGACCGGCAGAACCTCGCGGCGATAGGCAGCATCATCGTGATAGGTATCGCCGACGGTATAATCATAGAGACTCGCCGCACTGGTGAGTCCCGGTCTGATCGAAGCAACCTTTTCATATCTGCCGGAATACATCTCATCGACATGCTCCGCAGTCATCGGACGCGGTCCGACGATGCTCATATCGCCCTTGATGACATTGATGAGCTGCGGAAGCTCGTCGATCTTCAGACGGCGCATCAGCTGTCCGAACGGGAACAGACGATCCGGATCCGCCATGAACATATCCTTCTTTTTGCCCTTCGGCTGATGCATCGAGCGGAATTTATAGAATTTGAACGGCTTTTTGTCCTTTCCGGCACGCATGGAATGATAGAGGATCGAGCCGGGGCTGGAGATAAACACGCCGACTGCCGCAAACAGATAAAGCGGCGACAGCACGATCACGGCAAACGAACAGAGAATGATATCCAGCAGTCTTTTGACAACCTTATACATGTTCAGGTCACATCCTTACGATTCTTCTGATTGTGCAGAATGCTTCCGCCGCCTCACAGCCGACGGTTGAGCCTCTGTAACGTGCAAGCGCCTTGATCGCCTCAAGCGAACGCGGATGCGGGAACGCATTGAGCTGAGTCTCATAGCATTTCATCGCGCGCAGCTTGGTATCAAGTGTATCGGTAATGTCGAACCATGTGTCCGGCATAAACGCATTTGTGACAGTGGGCATATTCCACTCGGTCTCCGAGAGCGTCTCATAGGCATAGATCGTATGCAGATCTTTTGCCTCATACGGTCTCAGCACGACCATTGCAGTATCTGCGGTGATCCGGTGATCGGTATGCATATCGCCGATATGCGGAATGAAAGCGATCGTCGGTCTGACCTCTGCAACAGCCTCTGCAAAGCGCTTGGTCAGCTCCATCTGAGAGACCTCGCCCAGCTTGACGACGGGCAGGTTCAGGAAATACTGCTTCCCGACGCCCAGAATCCGATGTGCTTTTTTTGCTTCGCCCTGAATGCGTGCAACGCGATCCGGATTGTATCCGGCAGTGACCTCACAGACTGTCACCTGATTACCGCGCTTTGCGAGCTTTGCAAGCGTGCCGCCGAGACCGATCAGCTCGTCGTCATTGTGCGGTGCAAATACAAGTATCCGTTCCTGCATGTTAAATCTCATCCTCCGTGCGAATCATGATCTCATTGTATTTCATCATGTAGACATCGGAGCGGTATTCTCCGATCACAGGCGCATTCGCTTTGCCCTCAAGGTTATTGCAGATCAGCTTCATGTGATCCGCACCGCATTCATAGGCATGCGGATAGCCGCCGCCGAAGCGCGGATTGACCTCAGAGATGTAATATTCGCCGCCGATCTCGAAAATATCAATATCGATCTGACCGCGGAAGCCTGCTTCCTTCACAAAGCGCTGAATCAGTGCAAAGAGCTTTTCATCCTTGAATGAGACAGCCTTATCCGTCTCACCTGCGCGCATCTTGATCTTCTTCTTTGTGAAGATCGAGACAATCTCGCCGGAGATCATATCAATATAGACATCCGCGCCGATCTCCTGACCGTCGAGGAATTCCTGAATCATCAGACCTTCGTCATGTGCAAAGAGCAGATCGACGGTCTCACGGTCGCTGACCTTGGAGATTGCAATGCTTGCCGAGCCTCTTGCAGGCTTGACAAAGACCGGATAGGTGATCTCCCCTGCCTCAGCATCGCGGAAGAATTCCGCCTTATCCATATAGGATCTTGCGCAGAGATAGCCATGCTCCTTCAGCCAGTGGTACATCTGGAACTTGTCCAGCGTCATTTCGCAGAGTGCATAAGCAGAGCCGATCACGGTCACGCCGAGCTGACGGAACGCTTCCTCATGCTCTGCAAGCAGGGAAAGCTCCGGATCAATCAGCGACAAAACGCCCGTAATCTGCTCTTTCTTGCAAATATCATAAATGACATCCAGATAGCCCGCATCGGTCATTCTGGGAACGATATAGTGCCGGTCCGCCTCATAGAGCGCAGGTGCGATGGCGCTGCAGTCCGTCGCAATGACATTGCCCCTGCCGCCGGCAAGCGTCCGGCGGAAATACTGCACAATCTTATTTCTTGTGCCGCAGCTGAGAATCAGAATATTCATCAATAGCTCTCCATATCAAATCTTATTTAGGTCATCGAAAAACAGCGGTGTTCCGCCCGTATGAATAAACAGGATCTTCTGACCGTGAATCCCGTTTTCTTCCAGATAAGACAGCATGCCGCGGAAGGCTTTTCCGGTATAGGTACTGTCAAGCGGTATGCCGTACTGCTTCATGACATACCGGATCACACTGCTGACAGCATCGTCCTCGGTGCCGTAGCCTGCGCAGATATAATCATCAAGGAAGCAGAGCGATTTTTCAATCTCCGCATCAGAAAACGAAAAGCCGTTCGCTGCAAAATAGCTGTCAATGCTTTCGCGCACAACATTTCTGCCGCGCGGATTCTTCCGGGCAATGCTGATGCCGATGAGACGCGGCGCATCACCGCCGATCATCTGACCGCAGACCAGACCGGCATGTGTCGTTCCGGTGCCGGACGCAAAAAAGATCAGATCAAAATGTTCACCGGTGCTTCGCTCATATTCCGCAATCTCGCGGTAGCACTGAACATAGGCTTCGGTACCGATATTGCCGTGACCGCCGCCTTCGATGAAATAGGGCTTTCTGCCGGCTGCGCGGAGATCCGCAAGCGTCTGTTCGATCGTATCATGAACCTCCTGCACCGGAACGGTTCTGATCTCCGCACCGAACAGCGCCATCATTCTGCTGTTGTAGGTCTCATCGCAGACCTCCTGCGGCCCGATGATCATGCACTGCATGCCTCTTGCCGCCGCCATATTGGCGACCACTCTGCAATGATTGGAATGACTGCTGCCGTATGTGACGACCGTGTCATAGTCACCGCGGTCAATCTCCTCAAAAAACAGGAGCGCTTTTCTCGCTTTGTTTCCGCCGAACGAATACGGAATCAGATCCTCACGCTTCATGTAAAGCGGACATCCCTGCTCCGTCCCGATATACTGAATCACCGTCTGCATTTCACGCCTGCGCTTTCACATAATCATCCCGGCAGATCCCGTAGACAAATCTGTCCACAAATCTGCCCCTTGAGAAGAGATCCTCACGGATCTGCCCCTCGCGCACAAAGCCCGTCTTTTCAAAAAGGCGCTGTGCCGGGATGTTTTCGGTTTCAGTATACAGATACACGCGGTTGAGTCCGAGCTCCTCAAAGGCATATCGCAGCATCTGCCGCGTCGCTTCGGTTGAGACGCCCTTTCCCTTCAGCGAAGTCTCACCCATTGCGATGTAATACTCCGCCTTACGGTTCCGCATGTCAATATTCAGCAGTCCGATCGTGCCGCAGGGAACGCCGTCCGCAAGGATCACGCCGTCATAGCGGTCGGTGCGGTCCTGTACCCTGCTGAACCAGACCTGTGTTTTTTCCACCTCAAGCGGCAGATCATAGTGAAGGAACTGATTGTTCTCCGGATTATTGATCCATTCGACCTTTTTGGGGATATCCGCCGCCTCAAATTTTCTGATCTCGATCTGCATATCTGCTCCTTTTTTTATTTGAAGCAGCTTCTGATGATCCGGATGACGATATCCTGCTGCTCCGGCGTCATCTTATTGTCGCTCGGCAGGCAGAGACCGCGGCGGAAGATATCCGCGCCGACATCGGTGACTGCACCGCGGCTGATATACGCATTGGACTGACCTCTGCCGTTGCCGGAAGCGGTGACAAAGCCGTTCATGCGGTAGATCGGCTGCATGTGCATCGGCTTCCAGACCGGACGTCCCTCAGCATTGAAAGCAGCCATAGCATCGAGGATCTCCTGCGGAGAGCTCTTGCCGGAAACATGCTGATACAGATAATCCTGTTCGCCGCGTACTGCCGGTGCCATTGCATCCTCGTCGATCAGGATGCAGCTCAGCCAGTAGTTCGGCTCGGAATTTGCGCTGTCAAACGGATTCATCGTCACAGGCAGATCTTTCAGTCCCTCGCGGTAGCGCTCATAGATCGCCTTTTTCTGTGCGATATGTTCATCAATATACGGGATCTGACCTCTGACAACACCTGCAATGATATTGCTCATGCGGTAGTTGTAGCCGATCTCCTCGTGCTGATACCACGGTGCAGCCTCACGGCTCTGCGTAGACCATTTTCTCGCCTTATCCGCATCCGCCTGATCGCTGCACAGCAGCATGCCGCCGCTGGAGCCGGTGATAATCTTGTTTCCGTTGAAGGAGATGACGGAGTAATCGCCGAAGAGACCGGTCTGCTTTCCCTTATAGGTAGCGCCGAGGGATTCCGCAGCGTCCTCGACGATCAGTGCGCCGTGACGGTCAGCGATTGCGCGGATCTCATCCGCCTTGCCGGGCGTACCGTAGAGGTGTGCGACAACGACCAGCCTGACATCCGGATACAGCTCAAACGCCTTCTCCAGTGCAGCCGGATCCATATTCCATGTATCGCGCTCGGTGTCGATGAACACAGCCTCGCCGCCCTCATAGGCGATCGGGTTGACGGTTGCATCAAAGGTGGTATCGGAAGCAAAGACCTTGTGGCCTTCCAGCGTTCCGTGACCGACCTTCGGCGCGCCGTAGAGCTTTTCGCCCGCGAGCTTCACGGCAAGATGCAGTGCGGCAGTTCCGCAGGAGAGACCGACGGCATATTTGCATCCGATATACGCGCACATTGCCTTTTCGACCTCATTGATG
>JAGKVC010000203.1 GCA_021152595.1 Clostridia bacterium | reverse complement strand
ATCTAATATATATTTATTTTATTATATCACATTTACAATAAAAAAGCAAGTGTTCAGGCGGATTTTCCGAGATTTGGCATTTGCAGCAGAAAGTCAATCGAAATACTTGCAAAATCGCGCAGAATATGATATACTTAAAATCAGATGAAAGATAATTCGCAAAGGGGTGAACAAAACATGCTTGAATCAGCCCTTCCCTCACCTTGCTATCTGATTGATCAGGCAAAGCTGAAAGGGAATCTGATGATGCTGGATGCGCTTCGGCAGCGTTCCGGCTGCCGGATTCTCTATGCGCAGAAGGCTTTTTCTTCTTTTCCGTTTTATTCCATGATCTCACGCTATCTGGACGGCGTTTCGTCCTGCTCGGCGTATGAAGCGCAGCTTTCGCATCTGTTTTTTCACGGCGAAAACCATGTGTTTCAGACAGCTTATCTGCCGGATGAAGTCGATCAGCTTGTCGAGATTTGTGATCATATGACCTTTAATTCGCCGTCGCAGCTTGCGAAATACGGCGTTGTTGCAAAAACGCATAATGTTTCAGTCGGCATCCGCGTAAATCCGGAATATCTTTCCCAGCAGCTTGACGAATTTGATCCGTGTGCGCGGTTTTCCCGTCTCGGTACGACAATCGCAGAGTTTCCGATGCCGCAGCGGCGTATGATCAACGGACTCCATGTTCATGCGCTGTTCGAGCAGAATTCCGATGCGCTGGTTCGTCTGGTTGACGCTGTAATCGAAAAATTCGGCGCACTTCTGCCGGAAATGGAATGGATCAATCTCGGCGGCGGACATCATCTGACACGCGAGGGCTATCAGATGGAAAAATTCGAGGAAACTGTTGCGATGCTCCAGCGAAAATACGGCCTCAAGGTTTATATTGAGCCGGGCGAGGCTGTCGTCTGGGAGGTCGGCTATTTTGTTACATCGGTCGTCGATATTGTGCAGAACGAAATGCCGATTGCAATTCTCGATTCCTCGGCTGTCTGTCATACGCCGGATGTCACGGAGCTTCGGTATCGTCCGCCGCTGCTTGGCGCGGATAAGCCTTCGGTACTTCCCTATACCTACCGGATTGGCGGAAGAAGCTGTCTGCCGGAGGAGGTTTTCGGCGATTATTCGTTTGATCATCCGCTGCAAATCGGTGAACGCCTCGTCTTTTCGGATATGGCCATCAATACGCTGACGAAAGCCAAAATGTATACCGGAATGCCGATGCCTGCGGTCGCTGTCCGTGAAACGGACGGTAACTGCAAGATCCTTCGGAATTTCGGTTTCAGCGATTTCAAGAATCGTTTTTGATATGCACCAAACGGAACACCCCTTCATATTCTGGTAACATCAGGATATGAAGGGGTGATTATTTGAATGAATTAGAACCGTTATCGGCGCTGCCGGATGGTACGCGTGCTTTGATTGCTGAAATACATGCGTCAGCCGCTGAATGCAGCCGCCTTGAAGAGCTTGGTATTATTACCGGAACAGAATTGACTGTTAAAATGCGCGGATGCGGCGGCTCACCGGTTGCATTTGAGATTCACGGTGTGACGCTCGCGCTGCGCTCAGAGGAATGCCGGAATATACTGGTGCGTCCGCTGACACACACGAAAACCTATCTGCTTGCAGGGAATCCGAATGTCGGGAAAAGTACCGTGTTCAATGCGCTGACAGGTCTGCATCAGCATACCGGCAACTGGTGCGGCAAGACGGTTGCCGGTGCAGAGGGCTGGCTGATGTATCACGGCGAACGGATCCGCTGTGTGGATACGCCGGGTACATATGCGCTCCGGACTGAAACTGCTGAGGAAGCCGTTACTGCTAATCTGCTCAGAGAGATTCGGCATGATCTCGTGATCTGTGTTTGCGATGCGACCTGTCCGGTGCGCGGTATTGCACTTGCGATCGAGCTGCTGGCAGCACATGAGCATGTAATCCTGTGTATGAATCTGATGGATGAGGCGAAGAAGAAGAAAGTTGTCCCCGATCTTACCAGTATTTCCGAACGACTGGGGATTCCGGTGATCGGTGTCAGCGGCAAGCAGAAACGCTCACTGAATCCCCTGCTCGCACTGACGGAGCATTTGCCTGAGGTGAATCACGGTTTTGACGGATATACACATTCCGATGCATTGCGCGCAGCAAATCAGATCTGTGAAGAGAACATACAGATTCCGTCAGATGTAAATCGCGGCAACGACCGGCTTGACCGCCTGTTTGCAGGTTCATTTTGGAAATATCCGATTATGGTGATGCTGCTGCTTGGTGTATTCTGGCTGACAATGGTCGGCGCGAACTATCCTTCGGCGCTGCTTTCAGAGCTGTTCCTTACCATCTGCCGTGTTCTGCATCAACTGGCTGAACTGATCCACATGCCGAATTGGATTTCCGGCGCGCTGATTGACGGCATTTTGCGCGGCACGGGCTGGGTGGTGTCTGTGATGCTTCCGCCGATGGCGATCTTTTTTCCGCTGTTCACCCTGCTGGAGGATACCGGTTTTCTGCCGCGGATCGCGTTCAATCTGGATTCCTGCTGTGCAAGATGCAGGGCTTGCGGAAAGCAGGCTTTGACAATGACAATGGGATTTGGGTGCAATGCAGTCGGCGTAACAGAATGCCGGATTATCCAGAGCAAACGCGAGCGCCTGATTGCGATTCTGACCAATGCACTGGTTCCCTGCAACGGCAGATTTCCGGCGCTGCTTGCAATCGTTACAGTGTTCTTTGCTGGATCTGATATGTTTTCTTCATTCAGAGCTGCGGCTATTATGACAGCGCTGATTGTATCCAGTATCGGTGTGACATTTGCTGCATCTGCATTTCTCGGGCGGACAGTCCTGCGCGGACAGCCGTCATCATTTGTACTGGAGCTTCCGCCTTACCGTAAGCCGCAGATCGGACATGTGATTCTGCGCTCGGTACTGGATCGTACCGTCTTTGTGCTTGGCAGAGCGGTTATGACTGCGGCGCCGGTCAGCCTTCTGATCTGGATTCTTGCCAATCTGAATCTTTCAGGTGAAACAATGCTGCAGCGGCTATCGGATTTGATGTCTCCGATCGGTGCATTGATCGGTCTGGACGGCGTGATGCTGCTTGCATTTCTGCTCGGTCTTCCGGCGAATGAGATCGTTCTGCCGGTTGCGCTGACTGCATATCTCGGTACCGGTACGCTGACCGATTATGATTCGCTCGGCTCCCTGCATACGCTGCTTGTTTCGCATGGCTGGACGCTTACAACAGCAGCATGCTTCCTCATATTCACGTTATTCCACTCCCCCTGCGCAACTACACTGTTGACCGTCTACAAGGAGACACACAGCCGCCGCTGGACATTTGCTGCATTTCTGCTGCCAACGCTGATTGGCACAGTCCTCTGCATGCTGCTCGCCGGAATCGCCCATCTGCTGTAAAATGAAGCCGCATACCTGTTCCGGTATGCGGCTTTTCGATTATGACTGCACATCAAAGACGGAGCTGTCCCAAGGATAATACTTTCTGTCTGCGTTTTCATCTGCGGGCTGCGCAGAAGCATCCGCGAGAAAGACGGAGAAGCTATGCTGACCGTCAGCGATTGAATTGTCGAGTGTCAGCTTGAGATTTAAGGTGGTTTCGCTGCGTGCTTCAAATATTACCGTGTCCTTTCCGTTTGCAAGCCCGACCGGTTTTCCGTCGCAGAGCACGAGCGCATAGTAGTGCTTCGGGAATATTTCACCAATTATGTTGTTCTCATCGAAATGTGCTTTGAGGTAAATCTCATTCCGGTTGATCGGATCGGCATGTGACCAGGCATTATTTTTGATTGCGTATTTATTCGGTCCTGCATCAAAGCCGTAGTTCTGGCATTTTCCGATTGCAATACCGGTTGCACCGGAAAAGTTTGCACCTCTTACCGCCTCAGGATATTCAATGTAATCATCGTCAGCAGCGATGTAACATGCCGCAGAGAGTTCGGAGCTTTCATCCGGATTATCACAATGAAGCTGGACATTTGTCGTAGCGGTCGTATCTCCGGATACCGGAAACCGCTTCTTCGGGGTGTGGTATGTCACAGCAGCGGTCAGTGTACTGTAATTAGTACGGCAGTGCGGTGTGAACCAGATCTTCTGGAGTGTGGCGTTGTTAGTGTCCCAGACCTCACGCTCAGGATTTCGTTTGATTGACTGGATTCCGCTGGTCGCACTGATTTTGTCGTAGATCTCAGCATACAGATCCGCATCGTTTGTGAGCAGGTCGCTGGTCAATGTCACATCCAGATATTTCTGAGTCCAATTCGGATCCGATTCCTCCCGCTGTCTGATGACCGTGATGCCATCAAGCTCACTGAGAAGCCCAATGGTTTTCTCAATCGAACGATCGCTCAGACCGTTCATCAAATAGAGCGTCAGCACATTTGTATACTTGTTTGCCGGTATGTCTAGTTCCACTGTTTGTGATGTCTCCGCTTTTCCGTTTTCAGTCAGTGCAAACGGGATAATTTCACCGTCCTGCATCAGAACAACCGTCGCAGGAATTTGTGTTGCTGTTTCATTGCCGCCCATTTCGTACAGAATAGATAAATCGAGCGACATTTTCTTCCCGTTCTCAGCATCAACAGGTTTGTTGATTACTTCGGACAAATCCGGATCGCCGTTTACAAATCCGGCGCCGTTGGCGAAGTTATTATCGTCAAACATACGCTCATCATTTAACCAATCCACAGGGTTTTCTTCTGTATCATCCTGCGGCGGTGCAGTTTCTTCCTCAAAATCGTCAGGAAGCGGATTGGTTTCTGTTTGCGTTGTGACTGCGCCGATTTCACTGACGGTCACTGTGGTTCGTTCTCCGGTCTCTGATGAATCCGGAATCGCGGATGCGACGGAATCCGGCTGATCGCTCACTTTTGGATGAATTGCAAAATAACCGGCAATGCCAATGCTGCATATGGCAACTGCTGCTGCGATACCGGTCATGGTACGGAACAGCTTTCCATGCTTACCCATGAATACCTCCTTTTGCGCATCCTGAAAAATCGGAGCATTTGCTGCATCGGTATCCTGATAAACCGGCTGTTTCACGG
>JAGKVC010000040.1 GCA_021152595.1 Clostridia bacterium | reverse complement strand
GATAGGAGTGAGAAGTGAGGAGTTGCGGTGTCCGCTGGCGCGGACGAATCTGTAGATATTAAAGAGGAAGAAGTGAGGAGTAATTGGACTAAGGAGAATTATCAGAAGTGAAAAGAGAAGAATACTTCCTCCTTCCTCCTTCCTACCTCCTCCCTCCTCACTGGACTCCCTGCTTGCTCCTTTTTCAATAACGTCTTCTATAAAGGGGTGCCAAAACACCCGAAAGTTGTACGGGTGCGTGCAACTTATTTGAAAGTTTGCGCGAAATATCATAAAATTTACATGAAATATCATACTGATGCTGCAAAAACCGCTGAGACCGGCTTTTCGTCAATCTCAGCGGTTTCATTTTTCTCATGCATACAAAAATGCTGTTTTTTACTTTCGCAGCATGCGCATTGCGTTGAGGACGGCAAGCACCGTGACACCGACATCCCCAAAAACAGCCCACCACATGCCGACGAATCCGCATGCGCCGAGGATCAGCAGCAGAATCTTGATGCCAAGTGCAAATATAATATTCTGCATCACGATCCGCTTGGTCTCCTTTGCGACACGGATCGCATCCCCGAGCCGCGCCGGTTCATCCGTCATCAGGACAACATCCGCCGCCTCGATCGCTGCATCCGCTCCGAGCGCGCCCATCGCAATGCCGACATCCGCGCGCGCAAGCACCGGCGCATCATTGATGCCGTCGCCGACAAACGCGAGCTTTTCGCCCTCGGGCATTTTCTCCGCGATCGCTTCGAGCTTTTCAACCTTGTTTTCCGGCAGAAGTTCCGCATAATATGCGTCCAGACCGAGATCCTTCGCAACTGCGCCGGCTATCTCCCTGTTGTCGCCCGTCAGCATGACCATCTGCGAAATGCCTGCGCTGCGCAGTCCGGCAAGCGTCTTTTTGACATCCGGCTTCAGCGAATCCGCAATCAGAATGCAGCCGAGATATTTCCCGTCCGCGGCAAGATACACCTTTGTACCCGTTCCCTCACAGGGCGGATAGGAAATCCCCTGTTTCTCCATGAGTCTGCCGCTGCCTGCGAGGATCTTTCTGCCCGCAACCGTCGCCTGTATGCCGTATCCGGAGATTTCCGTGCTGTCCGTGACCGTCAGCGCATTGACATCCTCAGGATATGCTGCGAGAATCGACGCTGCAATCGGATGGTTGGAATTGCGCTCGCAGCCTGCCGCATATTGCAGTAATTCGGATTCGGTGACGCCCTCTGCCGGAAGAATCTGTGCGACATTGAATTCGCCCTTTGTCAGCGTACCAGTCTTATCAAAGACGATTGCGCGCACCTTGCTCAGTGCCTCGAGATCATTGCTGCCCTTGACGAGGACACCGTGCTTCGATGCCGCTCCGATGCCGCCGAAGAACGTCAGCGGTATCGAAATCACAAGCGCACAGGGGCAGGATACGATCAGGAATACAAATGCTCTGCGGATCCATTCCGACCAGACACCGTGCATCAGCAGCGGCGGCACCACGGCAAGCAGAACTGCCAGAATCACGACGACAGGCGTATAATACCGCGCAAATGTTGTGATGAAATTCTCGGTCGGAGCTTTGCGCGCGGCTGCATTCTCGACCATATCAATGATTTTCGAGGCGGTCGATTCGCTGAACGGCTTTGTGACGCGAACCGTCAGCGTGCCGCTCTGGTTGATGCAGCCTGAAAGTGCCTCATCGCCCGGACGTACATGACGCGGTACGGATTCGCCGGTCAGTGCGGTCGTATCAAGCATGGATTCGCCCTCAGTCACCACGCCGTCGAGCGGAATGCGCTCGCCTGCGCGAATGATGATCTCCTCACCGATATACACATCCTCCGCAGCGGTCTCCGTGACCGTGCCGCCGCGCAGAACATTCGCTGTATCGGGGCGGATATCGAGCAGCGCCGAAATCGACTTGCGCGAACGCTGCACCGCAAGCGACTGGAAGAATTCGCCGACCTGATAGAACAGCATGACCGCTGCCGCCTCCGGATATTCGCCGAGTGCAAATGCACCGATCGTCGAGATGCTCATGAGAAAATGCTCATCGAAAATCTGACCTTTTGTGATATTCCGGAGCGCCGTCCAGACAACATCCCAGCCGAGGATGATATACGAGACAAGCATCACAGCCAGCACCGCCATTGAGGGTGCGTGCAGCAGATAATGCATCACTGCGCCGACGGCAAAGACCGCCGCGCCTGCCAGAATCCGGATCGTCATGACGCGGCTGCGGTCCGGTTTTTTTGCTTTGGTGCGCGTTTCTGCGTGCGCGTGTGTATGTTCATGCGCGTGGTCGTGTACATGGTCATGGGCGTGGTCGTGATCATGCTCATGCGCGTGACCGCTCTTTGCAATGACTTCGACATCCGGCTCGTGCTTGTGGACGATGCCCTCGATCAGCTCGTGAATCTCCTCTGCTGCATGCGCCGTTCTGACCGTCAAGGTCTGCTGCATCAGGTTGACATTCGCTTCCGTGATCTGCTCGAGTGCGCCGACTTCCTGCTCGATCTTCGCCGAGCAGTTCGGGCAGTCCAGCCCTTTCAGTGTGTAGGTCAATACCTGTGCGTGATCGTGGGCATGCGCATGACCGCTCTTTGCAATCACTTCGACATCCGGCTCATGCTTGTGGACAATGCCCTCGATCAGCCCGTGAATTTCCTCCGCCGCATGCGCCGTTTTGACCGTTAAGGTCTGCTGCATCAGGTTGACATTCGCTTCCGTGATCTGCTCGAGTGCGCCGACTTCCTGTTCAATCTTCGCGGAGCAGTTCGGGCAGTCCAGCCCTTTCAGCGTGTAGGTCAATACCTGTGCGTGGTCGTGGGCGTGGTCATGCGCGTGAACGCCCTTTGCAATCACTTCGACATCCGGCTCATGCTTGTGGACAATGCCCTCGATCAGTTCGTGAATTTCCTCTGCTGCATGCGCCGTTTTAACCGTTAAGGTCTGCTGCATCAGATTGACATTCGCTTCCGTGATCTGCTCGAGTGCGCCGACTTCCTGCTCGATCTTCGCCGAGCAGTTCGGGCAGTCCAGTCCTTTCAGTGTGTAGGTCAATACCTGTGCGTGGTCGTGGTCATGCGCGTGACCGCCCTTTGCAATCACTTCGACATCCGGCTCGTGCTTGTGGACAATGCCCTCGATCAGTTCGTGGATCTCCTCCGCCGCATGCGCTGTCCTGACCGTCAAGGTCTGCTGCATCAGGTTGACATTCGCTTCCGTGATCTGCTCGAGTGCCGAGACATCACGCTCGATTTTTGCTAAGCAATGGGGACAATCCAGTCCCTTCAATGTATACACAAGCTCCATGTGATTCCTCCGATCTTCGATAAACAGTTGAGCAATCGTTCAACTATATGCCCGAAACAAATGCGGGAAAATCCCGCATTCATTTTATTCTGAAATGTGCTCATAGCCCATGTCAAGGATCTTCTTCACATGGTCATCCGCGAGCGAATAATAGACATTCTGCCCGTCCCTGCGGTATTTGACAAGCCTTGCAAGCCGCAGCGACTTGAGCTGATGCGAAACGGCTGATTTCGTCAGACCGAGCAGCGCCGCCAGATCACAGACGCAAAGCTCGTGCTGCTCCAGTGCATGCAGAATCTGCACGCGCGTTCCGTCACCGAACAGCTTGAAAAGGGTGGCAAGTGAAATATAACGCTCCTTATCCAGAAGCTGCGCGCGCACATCGCACACAACATCCTCATGGATGATCTCACAGGAGCAGACCGGCTGTTCTTCCATGCTGTACCTCCGTTTCAACAGTTGAACGGTTGCTCAACTATCTGTATTATAGCATATCCGGAATCGTTTGTCAAGCGGTTTCCGGAACTTTTTTCAGGAAAGATGTTTCTGTGATGAATCAGAATTGATTTTATCATGATTCTTCCTTATTATCTGTGATGACAGTAATACCGTTATGTTCGAGAGCAGATATATTTTCTTCTGAAATAGATCCCGGCGATACTGTTAAGGTTTCCAGTGAATCCATTTCCGTAAAGCCTGAGATATCCTCAATATCAATATCGGAAATCTTCAATGTTCTGATATTGTCAAGAAAGGAAAAATCGGAACTGTCTTTCAGACAATATTTCAGATCAAGAGTATCTGCTCCTTCTGTAACAATCATTTTGTTATCCATTACAATTCTGAACAGCTCCAGATTCGTCAATGAACGGCAATTTGCAAGTTCTGTGATATTGGTAATTTCACTTAAATAAAGAGAGATTTCTTTCACAGAATCATTGTGTATTTTGCCAAAGTCTATGTTTGAATATGAGATCAGCATATCATTCAGAACCGGAAGGGAATTGATTTTTAATATGCCTTTGTTCGTGATATCGCTGACAGAAGCATAGAAGTGTTCAAGATGCTGAAAAGTTCTCATTTCTGTCAAAAAATCATCATCTATTCCCTTGACTCTGAGATATTCAAGCTCACTGCATTTATTCAGTTCATCAACGTCAATACCACGGTAGTTTAAATTCAGTTCTTTTACATCTTTTTTGTAGACTGTATCTTTCAGAAAAACATACTGTGTTCTGAATACAATAGCTCCGACAGCACCTGCAATGACTGCCAGCACAGACAGAATCAAAATAGGCTTTTTCACTTTTTCTGTTTCCTTTCTACTATTTGCTGTTTCCGATTGATCTTACAGCACAATGCCGAAAAAGGACTTCTGAAAAAGCTTCGTGTCTGTAAGCCGAAGCCCTTGCAGAATCGCAATCGTGAACCTGACTTTGTGCCAAAAACGAGTGCGCGCTTGGGATTTTATGGTTCCGGCTTCGCTGCCGAACCGGAATACTCCGTATAGGTACGAAGAAGATACCGCCGGTCTGTCATCGGTGCGATCGGCTTTGCAGTATCAAGCTGCATTTCAAGCAGCAGCTCCGCGTTCTCCGGATACATCGGTTCCGGACGGTTCGCTGCGTGTTCATCCTGTATATCCTGCAATACCAGATCCGGATCGGGCTGAAACGCCACTGCAACCTCGGTAAAGCGCCACGCGCCTGCATCGGCGTCTGCATCAAGATATTCGCCGCTGAGATACAGCACTTTATCCGCATACCGGATGCTGTATCCCGACCACTGCGGCTTGACTTCAAAGGTATCCAGCAATGTGACCGTGTTCTCGCCGGTCAGCCCGTACCACAAAATCACAGGGAGCGCCGCAAGACTGCTGTCCGTGAGATCCAGACGGATCACAACCATATCGTCGGTGCCGGTATCGCGCAGATCCGCGAAAAATGCGCCTGCGATGCCGGTCTGTTCGCTGCTCGGCGCAGGTCCGGATGTATCCGGTGTCCCCTGCTCCGGCAGCAGCGTATCATGCAGATATTCCAGATACGGCGCATGCGGATCGGGTGTTGTTGTCGCAGCGGTTGTTGTGGTGGTCTCCGGCGCAGTTGTCGTGACGGTCGTCTGCACGGCGGTTGTCTCCGGCACGGGGAATGTGATCTCTGCGGCGGATTCCTGCGGCTGCGGCGGTGTCCAGCCCGTATACAGCAGATATCCGCCTGCTGCACAGATCAGCGCAAGCAGCACCGTCAGCACAATCAGCGCGGCATTGCCGGATTTCGTTTCGCCGCTCATTTGAGCAGCACCGCCAGCGCGATGATGTTGCAGATCAGCAGGATCACATTTGCAGCAATCAATACGGTCTGGAGCGTTTTTGCGCGCGCGGAGGGCAGCGCATAGACAGGCTGCGGCTCGGACTCCTGCTTCTTCGGCATCCGCGGATCGGGAATCGCGGATTTCGGGATCTGCTTCGGCTCCTCCGGCGGCACATAGCCCTCCGGATATTCGCGCGGTTTATGGCAGAGCTGGCAGAATTTCATTCTGTCGGCGTTTTCAGAATTGCAGTGCGGACAAATCCATGTATTGCTCATTGTAATCCCTCTTTCTGTGACGATTTTTTCTGATTCTGTTACGATCTGACGATTGCATCCGCGATGATCACACCGGCATTCCGCAGATCCTCGGCTCCGGCGGACGGTCGGATCCGCAGCAGGAGCCGCTCCGCGCCGGTGATATCCAGATCAATATGCAGCGCGCCGGTTTTCCGCGAGATTGCGTAGGTTTCCAGTTCCTTTTTGCCGTCGCTGATTTCCAGCAGAACGGTCGTATCACGGTCAAAATCCTTCAGCGGCACGGCGGTCAGTGTCAGTCTGCCGTAACCGCCGCCGATTCTGAATTCTGCGGTGCAGTTCTTTCTGCCGGACTGCGCGCCGTCATACGAATAATACAAATTGCCGGTTTCGCTCTGATAGGTTTTGCCGTCTGAACCGGTCAGCGCTGTGTCGGACTGTGTGAAATCACTGAGGACCGGCTCGCCGAACGCGATCAGCTCCTGCGGCACGGCGCTCCGGATCTGATCCTGCAATGCGGCAATCTCCTCTGCATCGGGAAACAGCGCCGCTGCCTCTCCGGCAAGCTGCTCTGCCTGCTCCGTTTCTCCGGCATCGAGCAGATTCTGCACCGTGACCGGCAATATCCGGAAATAGCTGTCCTGATAGCTTTGCAGTGTATCCTCCGCCGGATATGTCTCACGGACTGCATCCGGCAGACTGCGCAGTGCATCAAATGCCGCTGCATATTCACCGGAATCATAGAAAATCCGTGCATTCCGGCATGCTTCCGTATATTGATACTGCTGCTGACGTGCCCGGATACCGGCAAGCTCATCATCCCAGAAATCCGCCTGATCGTTCAGCAGCCGCCGCATATGCTCTGCACATGATGCAGCCGTATCATAATCGTGCGCCTGCTCGGCAGCGGTGATCTGCTCCTGCGCCTCTTCGGTCAGGCAGGAGACCGTCTGCTCAAGCTGTTCCGCGTATAATTCCGTGAGCGATGCATCGTCCTTCGGGAGCCTGCTGTACTGCCGGAATGCGTCCTCATAATCCCCTGCACGGACAGATGCATTTGCTTTGCGGATCAGTGCAAGCCACATCTCGTGCAGCCGGATCTCCTCGGAAATCGGTCTGACGGCTTCCGTCACCGCCGGTATCTCCAGATCCGTGATCTGCTGCATCAGCGCTTTTGCGGTTTCTGCGTCGGTCTGTCCGGCAAAATATGCATCGCGGATCGCCTGCGCCTGTTCGGTCAGCTTTTTCGTGACATTCTCCGGTACCTCGCCCTCGGGGAAATCCGTCAGGCGGATGATCTTCGCGCCGGTATAATCACCCGACTGCACCGCCTCAAGCAGCTCCGCAGCCGGATCACGCCGGATCGTGAAAATACCGCTTTCAGCACGGCGGATCAGCAGATATCCCTCAGCGCCGATGCCGCAGAGCAGCAGCACAATACATACCAGCAGAAGCATTCTGCGCTTTTGCTGCTGTTTTTCCGGTTGTTTTTCCGCTGCCATGCCGCCGCCCCCTTTCGACCGATTCTGCTTTCATTATATCACATTCTCCCCTAAAACGCAACAGCCCTTGAAAAAGGAGGAAGGAGGAGATAGGAAGGAGGAGGGAGGAAGTAGAAAGGAGGAGGGAGTAAGTAGTGAGGGGGAGGAAGGAGGAGGGAGGAGGTGTAGTGAGAAGAGAGGAGCTGCGGTGTTCCGAAAGCTGATACAGAAAAACAATACCGGGTGTGGAATATCCTCAGCCCATTCCGCTGAAACGGAGCATGGTTCTCCGACAGCTATAGAATAGCGGCTGCACGCCCTGCGTGCCCGCTTGCATTATTGGCGGATTTGTGGTACAATATGATTATAACGCAGTTTTCTTCTGCAAGAAAGGAGTTTTTCAATGCTGAATCAGACTGGAGATCAACTGCACGGGTTTACCGTCACGCGGATCCGCGAATCCGAGGAACTGCACGGCAGACTCGTCGAAATGACATTCGATCAGACCGGAACCGAACTCGTCTGGGTTGACAACGGACTCGAAAACAAGCTGTTTTCCATCGCCTTCAAAACCCTCCCCGAGGACAGCACCGGCGTCTTTCATATCCTTGAGCATTCTGTACTCTGCGGCTCGGCGAAATATCCCGTCCGCGAACCCTTCGTTGAGCTGCTCAAAAGCTCGATGAATACCTTTCTCAACGCGATGACCTTCGCCGATAAAACCATGTATCCCGTATCAAGCCGCAATCTGCGCGATTTTCTCAACCTCACCGAAGTCTATCTCGATGCTGTCTTTGCACCGGCAATCCTCGAAAATCCCAATATCTTCTATCAGGAGGGCTGGCACATCGAGGAGGACGAAGCCGGTACGCTCAGCTATAAGGGCGTCGTCTTCAATGAGATGAAGGGCGCAATGAGCAGCCCCGATGAGCTTGCCGACTACAAGCTGTTCGAGCTGCTCTTCCCTGATACCTGCTACGGCTTCAATTCCGGCGGCGATCCGGCTGTCATCCCGACGCTCTCCTATGAACAGTTCAAGGAGACCTATCGCCGCTTCTATCATCCCTCGAACGCCCGCATCTTCCTCGACGGCGATGTGCCGATCGACGAGACGCTCGCGCTCATCGAATCCTATCTTTCAAAATTCGGAAAGAGCGATAATCTGCCCGTCATTACGATGCAGACACGCAAATCTGCATCCGCAACGCAGTATTTTGAGCTGGCTGCCGATGAGGAGCTGACCGATCAGAGCCGCCTGACCGCAGGCAGAATCTTCTGCGGCTGGGAGGAGCGCACAAAGCTGATCGCTGCACGCATCCTGCTCGATGTTGTCTGCGGATCGAATGAGACACCGGTCAAGCGCGCTGTGCTTTCCGCTGAACTCGCGCAGGAGCTTGATATCTCCGTCGATGATTCCGCTGCACAGGCAGTCCTGATGATCCATGCGAAAAATGTCACCGACGGCAAGGCGGACGAAATCCTGCCGCTGATCCGCAAAACCGCTGCGGAGCTTGTCAGAAACGGTCTCGATTACCGTGCGCTCGAAGCCTCCGCGAACCGGATCGAATTCCGGCTGCTCGAACCCGATGAGCCGCAGGGACTTGACCGCTGCATCAGCTGCATGGAAAGCTGGCTCTACGGCGGCGATCCGATGCAGAAGCTCGTCTACCGCGAGGCATTCGCAGAAATCCGGAAAATGCTCGCGGAGAAGCAGTTTGAAGCGCTGCTGGAGGAGCTGCTGGTCGCCGAAGACGGGACTGCTGTGCTGTATTCGCTGCCCTCGCATACGCGCGGAGAGGAATTGCGTCAGGAAGAAGCCGAACGTCTTGCAAAAATCCGCGCAGGCTGGTCCGATGCCGATCTCGATGCGAACCGCAGGCTGAACGCTTCGTTGCAGACATGGCAGCAGACTCCCGATTCCGCCGAACAGCTCGCTACGCTCCCGACACTGCCGATCTCTGAGGTCAGCGAAATCCCCTCCTGGACGGATACAATCGAGAAAAAGATTGACGGTACGACTGTGCTGTTCCATCCGGTTGCGTGCAGCGGCATTGTCCACATCGCACTCTATTTTGCAATGACCGATTATTCCCTCGAGGAGCTGACGCTGCTCTCGCATATCAGCGCACTCTACGGAAAGCTCGCAACTGCGCATTTTTCAGCGCTGGATTTGCAGCAGGCACTCAAAAATAAGCTCGGCAGACTGATCACCAGTCTGGATGTTCTCGCCAAAAAGGACGTCACAGCGGTCTGCACGCCGTGCTTTACGATCCGGTGCAGTGTGCTGGAGGATAAGCTGCCGGAGGCGTTCGATCTCATCATTGAAGTGCTGAAGGAAACCGATCTGCGGCAGAAGGAAAAAATCCGCGAGATCATCGTACAGAGCAATGAGCAGCTCAAGCAGCTCGGCGTCATGTCCGGTCATTCGCTCGGTGTCTTTTCGACGCTCTCCCGCTATGCTGCAAGTGCGGCCGTTTCCAGCGCTGTTTCCGGTCTGCCGCTGATTCAGAAAACCGCGGCGCTGGTCCGCGATTTTGATGCGCGCTTTGATGCATTCGCAGACCTCATGCAGAAATTCCAGAATGAGACGATCTGCCGCAGCCGCCTGATCTTTGCAAGTGTCTCCGCTGCGAAAGATCACGATATCTCCGATCTGCTGCGCCGTCTGCCGGATGGTACGCCTGTTGCGGAAAACGCCGCTTATCAGTCGGATCTGCCGGATCACATGGGCTATCAGATTCCGGCACAGATTGGCTTTGCCGTACAGGGATATTATCTGCCGAAGGAGCAGTTCGGCTACAACGCTGGTTGGCGTGTGGCGGCTAAGCTGATCTCCCTGAGCTATCTCTGGAATGTTGTCCGCGTTCAGGGCGGCGCTTACGGCACCGGCATTGCGCTCCGGTATGACAGCATCCTGACCTACTCCTACCGCGATCCATCACCGGCGCGGTCGCTCAAAGTCAATCACGGTATCTCGGAATTCATCCGGCAGTTCTGCGAAAGCGATGAGCCGCTCGATAAATTCATCATCTCGACGCTCTCGGACGATGATCCGCTGCGTTCGCCGCGTGAACAGGCTGTCAATGCCGATATGCGCTGGTTTGCCGGACGCACGAAGGATGAAGCCGTCGCCGACCGGAAACAGATGCTTGCCATGACACGCGAGGCGCTGCTCGATTCCTGCAAAATCTGGGATGATTTTGCCGAAAACGGCGCTGTCTGCGTCTGCGCTTCCGAAAATCTGCTCGCTGACTGCGAAGGTCTGACCGTCGTCGAAGCGTGACAGCGGTATCTCCGATGGATTTATAATGGGGACTCCGTCCCCAAACCCCTGCCAAAGGGACACTGTCCCTTTGGAATCCCGTTTTTATGCATAAATTGAATGAAGCCGCTCCCATCAACGCAAATGGGGGCGGCTTTTCTGCGGCGCACAACATAATAAAAGTTTTGATCAAACTTTTTCAAAAGTTTGCGATGAGTCCAGAGGCGAGGAGCCTCTGGTCGCCCACGGTTTGCTTGCAAACCATTGCGCAGATGCGCGAAATCCCCTCAGCGTTCAAGAGCTCGCAGGCTTGGGCGACTGCGATAGAGGCGCCCATTCTAAAATAGCATCCGCGCAGCGGATACATCTTTTAGCGGTATCTCCGATGGATTTATAATGGGGACACTGTCCCTTTGGAATCCCGTTTTTTATGTATGATTAGAATGAAGCCGCTCCTATTTGCATAAATGGGGGCGGCTTTTCTTAGGGAACACTGCATAATAAAAGTTTTGATCAAACTTTTTTACCGCGCCGTGTCCGGCTCCGTATTGCTAAGCATTCCGGATACGCGACACGTTAAATGAGAACACGGCGAAGCCGAAATAAAAGTTTTGATCAAACTTTTTCAAAAGGTTGCGATGAGTCCAGAGGCGAGGAGCCTCTGGTCGCCCACGGTTTGCTTGCAAACCATTGCGCAGATGAGCGAAACTCCCCAGCGTTCAAGAGCTCGCAGGCTTGGGCGACTGCGATAGAGGCGTCCATTCTAAAATAGCATCCGCGCAGCGGATACATCTTTTAGCGGTATCTCCGATGGATTTGGAATGGAGACTCCGTCCCCAAGCCCCTGCCAAAGGGACACTGTCCCTTTGGAATCCCGTTATAGCCAGAATGATAGGAAATACGTGTATTTCATTCTGTTGCTTCAAATGGAATATCCCTTAAGCAGGGTTGAATTCGCTTACAAACTCATAGCGAAGTGTGACAACGGATCCCAGACGGATTGAATAGTACGGATAAATAAAAGCCGCACCAATCATCAGCAATTGGTGCGGCTTTCTTTTATTTGTTATTCTTCGTCCTGCGGATTCTCTTCGGACACAGGTTCTTCATCCGAAACCGGAACATCAAACGGGTTGATCTCGGATGCAGGCTTCTTTGCTGCCTCCTCCGCACGACGGCTCTCAACCGTCAGCTCACCCTTCATGATTTGCAGGAACTCCTGCTCATTGACCTTTTCATATTCCAGCAGGAAGTTTGCGAGTGCGTCAAGCTGTTCGCGGTTCTCGCTCAGGATCACCAGCGCACGCTCATAGCCCTCCTCGACAATCCGGCGCACCTCTGCATCAATGCGCGCTGCAACCTCCTCGGAGTAATCACGGACATGACCGTAATCCCTGCCGATGAAGACCTCATCGCTGTCCGAGCCGTATGCGACCGGACCGAGCTCGTCTGAAAGTCCCCAGCGCGTGACCATGTTCTTTGCGAGCTTCGTTGCACGCTCGATATCATTCGAGGCACCTGTGCAGATATCCTCGAGCGCTGTCTTTTCACCTGCACGACCGCCCATCATCATGACGATGGTCTCAAGCAGCTTCGTGCGGCTCATGTGGTTATCCTCGGTATCCGGACGTGTCCATGTCATACCGGCTGCCATGCCGCGCGGTATCACGCTGACCTGCTGCACACGGTCCTGCGTCTCCAGATGATATGCGGTGACTGCGTGACCTGCCTCGTGGAACGCTGTGATGCGCTTGTCGCGTGCGGTCGGGATATGGGATTTCTTCTCCGGACCGGAGATGACCTTCATCGTTGCTTCGTCGATATCCGCGGCGGTGATCGCCTTGCGGTTCGCTCTTGCTGCGAGGATTGCCGCCTCATTCAGCAGGTTTTCAAGATCTGCACCGGTGAAGCCCTGCGTATCCTTCGCAAGATCGTGGAAATCGACATCCGGACCGATCGGCTTCTTGCCCTTGTGGACATTGAGGATCTCCTCTCTGCCCTTGACATCCGGATAATTGACCGTGATCTGACGGTCGAATCTGCCCGGACGCAGCAGCGCCGGATCGAGAATATCACGGCGGTTCGTTGCCGCAATGACAATGACGCTTTCCTTATCGGTAAAGCCGTCCATTTCGACAAGGAGCTGGTTCAGCGTCTGCTCACGTTCATCGTGACCGCCGCCGAGACCGGAGCCTCTGTGTCTGCCGACTGCGTCGATCTCGTCGATGAACACAATCGACGGCGCATGCTTCTTTGCCTGCTCGAACAGGTCACGCACACGGCTCGCACCGACACCGACGAACATTTCAACGAAATCCGAGCCGGAGATCGGGAAGAACGGGACGCCTGCCTCGCCTGCAACCGCTCTTGCAAGCAGTGTCTTACCGGTACCGGGAGGGCCGAGCAGCAGCACGCCGCGCGGAATTCTTGCGCCGATATCGTCATACTTCTTCGGATTCTTCAGGAAGTCAACGATTTCAGCCATTTCTGCCTTTTCCTCGTCGGCACCTGCAACATCGGCAAAGGTCGCTTTCTTCGCGGAACCGCTCGCCGCCTTGATATTCGCTCTGCCGAACGAATTGATCTTGCCGCCGCCGTTTGCCTGACGGAACATCACAACGAACAGCACGATCGCCATGATCATCAGCAGCGCAGTCGGAACGACTGTCAGCATCCATGAGTTATCCGTTACCTTAAAATAATCCTGCGAAAGCTCCGCGTTCGGATGCTTTGCATTATATTCCGCGCGGTAGTTCACGGTGTCGTCAAGGAAAAGTCTGACATTCGGAACCTCGTAGGTATGTGTTTTCTCTTCGCCCTCAAGCACATACTTCAGCTCTCCGGTTCCGAGATCCAGTGTGTATTCCGTCACCTTGTATTCATCGAAATACGCAAGGATATCCGAATACTTTGTCGTGTGCTGATTGCTCGTCAGATTCGGGAGAAGCACCCAGATCGCAATGATGAACACCAGCGCAATGATTACATAGGTCAGCAAGCCACGATTTTTGCCCAAGTTTCGATTCACTCCTTTTTTGTTGTCAGTTCTCAGCCGCCCTGATCTCAGCAATCAGGATACGGCGGCTGTCTGCATCCGGTTTGACGCGTGCCGCAATGCCGATCCGTTCGCACCAGATGCATCCCAGATCGTCATACAGAATGTGGAGCGTTTCGCGCTCCGGCGCCGGCACCTGCGCCTGTATCTGTTTTTTCAGCAGCGTACTGAAATTCCGCCCCGGTAAGGTGATCCTGTCCTGCGGACTGCATCTGCGAAAGTACGGCTGCCCTTTTATTTTATCAAAATCCAATGTCTTTTTTGTGCGTGCTTTGTGAAGATTCCGTGATAATGCGTCAGGTGCGCAGATCGACACAAAACAGCATGTTTCCGGAAAAATCCGGTTCTCGCCGGCCTGCATCGGCACCGGCTCGCGCAGCTCAAACTGCGTCTGCATATACAGAATGCCCCGATCTGCCCTTGCATAAACATCGCGCGAGAGATTTACCGTACCGCTGCCCTGCCGCACGGCTTCGTCGATCGCACAGAGCATTTCATAGGAAGGATCAATGTGCATCGGCTTGTGCATCCGCTCGAGACGCAGCATGTAGACGCGCATCCGCACAGGTCTTGCATATTGCAGCAGTCCGTGCAGTCCCCTTCCGGACGGATCCAGACACGCCGCATAGGCTTTTTCCGCCTCTGCCTGCAAATACGCCTCATCCTCCGCAAGGATCTCCGCTGTCCGCGCAATATGCTTCAGCGCCGCCGGATTTTCACGCAGCAGCAGCGGCATCACATCCGCGCGCAGTCGGTTCCGGCTGCTCTCATCGGTGAAATTCGTGCTGTCCTCGACATAGCCCTCGCCGCATTCCTGCAAAAATCGCAGAATCTCCTGCTTTTCCACTGTCAGCAGCGGACGGATGATCCGCCCCGAACGCGGCAGGATTCCGCGCAGTCCCCTCATGCCGCTGCCGCGCAGCAGATGAAAGAGCACCGTTTCGGCGTGATCCCCTGCATGATGTGCCGCAGCGATCTCGCCCTCCGGCGCGGCGGTCTCCAGTGCTTCATACCGCAGCTTGCGCGCCGCGGTTTCAAGCGAAAGACGGTGTTCCTTTGCATATGCCGGAACATCGACGCGGACAAGCTGAAACGGGATCCCGTATCTTGCACAGAAATCCGCACAGAATGCCGCATCGCGGTTTGCTTCTTCGCCGCGGATGCCGTGATGCACATGCACCGCGCGCAGGTCAATCCCGAGCTGCTCCCGAAGCTGATACAGACAGAGCAGCAGCGCCGTACTGTCCGCACCGCCCGAAAAGGCTGCCGTACAGATCCCAGAAGCCGGTCTGCCTGCTCCGCTCAGCACTGCTTTGTGCAGCGTTTCCTGCGCGGTCATCATTCCGGCGGAGCCTCGCCCTGCTCCTTCGGTGAGAAGCGCGTGAACTGCGGATCCCAGATCATATTGATCGTACCGGTGCTGCCGTGACGGTTTTTCGCAACAATGCATTCCACCTCGACCGGCGCATCGGTGCGCTCCTTCTGATAATAGAAATCATTATAGAGGAACATGATGATATCGGCGTCCTGCTCGATCGAGCCCGATTCACGCAGGTCGGACATCATCGGGCGCTTGTCGGTTCGGCTCTCAACGCCTCGGTTGAGCTGGGAAAGCAGCAGAACGGGGACATCGAGCTCCTTCGCCATCAGCTTGAGATTACGGGTGATATCCGAAATGACAAGCACACGGTTATCCGATTTGAGCGGCGCATCCATGAGCTGCAAATAGTCGATCACGACCATGCCGAGATTCTTGACTCTGCGGAGCTGCGCCTTCATCTGCGGAACCGTGATGCCCGTCGCCTCCGAGATCCGGAGATTCAGGCGGCTCAGCACATCCGCGCTGCTCGCTATCCGGTTCCATTCCGCAGGCTCCATTCTGCCCGTGCGCAGCTTGTGCGCATTGACAAGCGCCTCCGTCGAAATCATACGCGAAGCGAGCTGCTCCATGCCCATTTCGAGCGAATAGATCGCTACCTCTCTGCCCGTGCGCCTTGCGACATTCGTTGCAAGGTTCAGCGCAAACGAGGTTTTACCCATACCCGGACGGGCTGCGAGAATCACAAGGTCGGAATTGTTCATGCCGCCCGTAACCGCATCCAGCTCCGGATAACCGGTCTTTGCACCGATATACTGCTCACGGTCGGGACCGGTGATCTTGCGCAGATAATCAAATGTCGAGACGACGACATCGCGGATCGGGACAAGTCCGTGGACATCCCTGCCCTGCCGGATATCATAGATCCGCTGCTCCGCCGAATCAAGCAAGGTCTGCGCCGATTCCGAGCCGACGGAGATCTCATGCAGAAGCTCTCTTGCGACAGTTGCAAGCTGCCGCGCACAGTAGCGCTCGGCGACAATCCTGCAATAGCTGACGATATTTTCAGCGGAAGGCACACCCTCCATGAGACTGCGCAGATAATTTCTGCCCTCGGTCTCGCTCTCGAACACGCCCTCCCGGACGGCTTCATGCACGACGACAACCGGATCAAGCTGCTGCTGTTCCTCGCCGCCGCTCTGGAAGATCGAGAGCATCACATGGAAGAGCATCTTGTGCTGCTCCAGATGAAAATACTCCGGACGGATATGCTCGAGCGCGACGGAGATCATTTCCGGATCGACTAAAATCGCGCCGAGAACCGCCTGCTCTGCTTCGTCGCTGTGGGGAAGCGTCTGCTCGGAAAATGCATCGGAAAAATCCGAGTATCCGGCAGAATCAGCCATTTTCAGCCTCCACGCAGACGGTGAACTTCGCGGAAATGCCGCTGTACAGCTTCGCTTCCGCGCTGTAATCGCCGGCATTCTTCATCTCGCTGCTGACAGAGAGCTTGCGCTTATCAACCGCAAAGCCGAACTGCTCCTTGAGCGCATCCGCGACATTGCCGAGCGTCACGGCACCGAAGAGCCTGCCGCCCTGTCCGCCCTTTGCACGGACTGTCACCTTTTTGCCCTCGAGCTTTGCTGCCTGCTCCTTTGCCTCCTGCACGGCAACGTCAATCTTGTGCTGTGCGGATGCCTTCTGTCCTGCGAGCTTATTCAGATTCTCGTTTGTTGCTTCGACTGCAAGTCCCTTGCCAAGCAGGAAATTCCGTGCGTAGCCGTCCGAGACATTCTTGATCTCGCCCTGCTTGCCGGTGCCCTTGACATCCTGCAATAAAATGACCTTCATTGTAATATCATCCTTTCAATTCGGTTTCTGCCGGTTCCGGCTCCTTCGGTGTGTCTGCCTTGTTCAGCACCTCGACAAGCATTTCACCGAGCTGAACCAGCGTGCAGTCGGTGCGCTGTGCGGCTGCCATGATCTGGTGACCGCCGCCGCCGAGCTGCTCCATTATGACCTGTACATTGACCTTGCCGAGCGAGCGCGCCGAAATGCACGCCTGATTGCCGCACGGGAACAGGACAAAGGATGCATCCACGCCCTCTACCCCGAGCAGCTCATCGGCTGCCTGCGAGGCGATCACGCGGATATCCGGCACCTGCTCTGTCGCAACGGAAATCGCATATCTGCCGTGCAGCTTCGCATCGGAGACCAGCTTCGAGCGGTGCTGATAGGCTTCCAGCGATTCGGCAAACAGCGTCTTGACCGCGATCGGATCCGCGCCGCGCTCACGCAGGAACGCTGCAACCTCAAAGGTATGTACGCCGGTCTGCATGACAAAATTCTTCGTATCGAGCATGATGCCGGACATCAGCGCTTCTGCGCAGAACTGCGGCATTTCCTCGCGCCATTCAAAATACTGGATCATGCCCGTGACAAGCTCCGCCGCCGAAGAAGCATGCGGATCATGCAGCTTGAGTGTCGTATTATCAAGATAATTGACCATCTGGCGGTGATGATCTATGACGACCACATGCCGCGCCATACGGTACAGATCCACATCCTCGACGATATCCTTGCTGAACGTATCGACGATCACAAGCAGATCGGTATCGCGGATCTGCTGCCGCGCGGTCTCCGGTGTGATCATACAGCCGGGCATTTCCTCCGCGATGCGGTCCGTCAGCAGATTTGCAAGCGTCGTTTCGGTGCGGATGACAATATTATACGGGATGCCGCTCTGCTCTGCGATGAATGCGACACCGACTGCCGCGCCGACTGCATCGAGATCGCTTGCGCGGTGTCCCATGATATAGACATGGGAGCTGTGATGCATCAGGCGAAGCAGATCTTTCGCAATCGCACGGTGTTTCGCCTTATTCTTATGCTCAATGCCCTGCGAGACACCGCCGTAGAACGAGAAGCCGTTATCCGTTTTGACCGCAGCCTGATCGCCGCCTCTGCCCAGCGCCATATCAAGCGACTGCTGCGCAAAGCGTTCGTTCTGCTGCAAGGTATCGCCGCTTCTGCCGACACCGATTGAGAGCGTCATGGAGATCCTGCCGCGCACCTTGATCTTGCGGACGGCATCCAGCAGCGGAAAATGTGCGCGCTCCATCTCGAGACAGTGGCGCGCCTCGGTCAGCACCATGAAGCGGTCCTCATCCAGATGGCAGAAGATGCTCTCGGTGCCCTCCAGCATTTTGTCAAACAGCGATTCCAGCGCTGCCAGCACAACGGCGCGTTCGCTCTGCCGCGTGCCGCTGAACAGATCCTCATAGTTGTCAACATTGATGAGCAGGACGCACGGGCGCGTATCGAGATATACTCTCCGCAGCGTCACATAATTCGTGATATCCTCAAAGCTGAACAGCTCTGCATGCCCGTCCTTGCGCTCGTAATCCGTGCGCGAGACGCGGAACTGCCGGTCAAACATCGCAAGCTCCATTGATTCGCCGTCCGCAATCGCATCGGGACGGAACGGCAGAACCGCCTGCATCTGTAAGCCGAACAGGTCGCCGCCGCCCGCAATCTGATCCGCAAAGGCGTCGTTGTGCCAGATAATCGCCTTGTGACGATCTACTATGACAAGCGGCACCGGCATATACTCCGGCGCGGTCTGGAGCGTCCGTTTGAGCGTCGTGTTCATCCGTGCGATATAGCGGAGTGTGTTTTTCCGCAGCAGAAAGATCTCATAGCCGAGCCAGCCGGCTCCGGCGAGAAACAGCAGCAGCGTCACCCAGAACAGCGCGCTCTGATACTGCGCATGTGCCATAATCAATGCGATCAGACCGGCAAGCGCAAGCAGTCCGGAGGCAAAGATTATTCTCCACAGCTGCTTTTTCTGCATGCTATCACCTGCCTTTTTGTATACTCAGACATGTGTGCGCTCAGACCTCCATAATGATCGGGAGGATCATCGGGGAACGCTTTGTCTTCTGGAAAATATGATCGGAAAGCACATCGCGGAGCTTGCCCTTGAGCGCCGTCCAGTCACGCAGCTCATTCGGTGCGCAGTGATCCAGTGTATCCGAGAGCAGCAGACGCGCTTCGTCCATCAGCTCCTCTGCCTCGCGGACATAGACAAATCCGCGCGAGATCAGCTCCGGTCCGGATACGATCTCATTCTCTGCGCGGTCAATGCCGATCACAATGATAATCAGGCCGTCCTGCGCAAGATGCTTTCTGTCACGCAGCACGATCGAGCCGACATCGCCGACGCCGAGGCCGTCCACAAGCACTCTGCCTGCCGGTGCCTGCCCGACAATCTTCATATCAATGCCGTTCGATTCAATGACATCACCGATCTGCCCGACGATGATATGATCTCTGTCCATGCCGAGCTCCATTGCAAGCTCTGCATGCTTTTTCAGATGCTTATACTCGCCGTGAACCGGAATAAAATATTTCGGCTTTGTCAGCGAGAGCATCAGCTTCAGCTCCTCCTGACAGGCGTGGCCGGAGACATGCACCTCATACATTCTCTCGTAGACCACATGCGCGCCCGACTTCATCAGCTCATTGACGACACGCGTCACATACTTCTCATTGCCGGGGATCGGCGTTGCGGAGATGATGATGAAATCCTGCGGCGTGATATTGACCTTTTTGTGATCGCCCATCGCCATGCGCGTCAGCGCGGACATCGGTTCGCCCTGACTGCCGGTCGTGATCAGCACGATCTGCTCGGCAGAATAGCGGTTCATCAGGTCGATATCTATAATGGTATTCTCCTTGACATCGAGATATCCGAGCTCGCGCGCGATCGAAATGACATTGACCATGCTGCGTCCGAAGACGGCGACCTTTCTGCCGCAGCGCTCCGCGCAGTTGATGATCTGCTGGACTCTGTGGATATTCGAGGAAAATGTCGCAATGATAATGCGCTTGCCCTCTGCCTCCGCAAAGAGCTTGTCAAAGGAGACGCCGACCTTCCGCTCGGTCGGGGTATAGCCCGGACGCTCGGCATTCGTGGAATCCGCCATCAGCGCCAGAACGCCGCGGCTGCCCAGCTCGCCGAATCTGCCGAGATCAATGATTCCGCCGTTGATCGGGGAATAATCGACCTTGAAATCGCCCGTATGGACGAGGACGCCTGCCGGTGTGTGAATTGCAAGTCCGACGGCATCCGGAATCGAGTGGTTGACATGGATCAGCTCGACTGCCATGCAGCCCATGCGGATCGTTTTCCGCGGTGCGACAATATTGAGATCGACCTTGCCGGTGAGCTGATGCTCCTTGAGCTTCGCCTCGACCAGCGCAAGCGTCAGGCGTGTGCCGTAGACAGGCGTATTGACCTTTTTCAGCAGGTATGCCAGACCGCCGATGTGATCCTCGTGGCCGTGTGTCAGCACGATGCCGCGCAGCTTATCGGCGTTGCGTTCGATATAAGTGAAATCCGGAATGACAAGGTCTACGCCGAGCATTTCGGCATCGGGGAAGGCAAGGCCGCAGTCAATGATGAACATATCATTGGCGCATTCGATCACGGTCATATTCTTGCCGATCTCACCGAGGCCGCCCAGCGGAATGATCTTCACGGGGGTTTTGGCGCGCTGCTGCTTATCCTTCTGCGGTGCGCGCTGTACATTTGCCTGACGCGGTGCCTTTTCCTGCTTGCCGCCTGCCTCCGCATTCGCCTTCTTGGAGACAGATGCCGGATTCTTCAGCACCTTCTCGGCTTTTTTCCGCTCCTGCTTCTCGAGCTTCTCGCTGACCAGCTCAAACTGGCTGATCTTTCTGCCGATCGCGGCAAGCGGAATGCCGTTTCTCTGTGATTTCCCCCGGGAGAATCCGCCCTTTCCGGAACGGTCTGTGTTTCTGTTCAAATGATTACTCCTCTCTTTCCGCAGATCCCTCGCTGAGATCTGCCATAAAATTCTGGGTATATCCATACAGAATATAGTATACGCGAAATGATGAAAAAAGTCAAGCCTGCACCCCTGCCGCCGGATCATTTTCGGAAACTCAAGCAAAAAACCCCACGTTTCTGCTCGGAATTTGCCGGATTCATGCAGTCGGTTTTCCGATCAGACAGAAGAAGCCGCTCCGGTCATTGCTGACGGGAGCGGCTTTGGCTGCCGATATACGATGAGCTGATCAAAAAACCAATGCCCGCAGCTTAAGTCGCTGCGGCAATTCACCCCTTGCGGAGCTCTTTGCACGCGAAGGAGTTTCGCTGTCTGCGGACAGCGACCAGAGGCTCTGCCTCTGGACTCCGCGAGCTTTTGAAAAAGCTCGGTCAAAACTTTTATTTTATCGCTCATTCAGCGTGTCACATCTCCGGAACGCTTTAGAAAAACGCAGAACAGCCCCGACGGGAGTGGCGTCGGGACTGCTCTGCTCTGTATGAAAAGATGAGCAAATCAGAATGAAGAGATCTTTTTTGCGATAAACTGGAGAATCAGGATCACATCGTCCTTATCCGGTCTGCCGCTGCCATTGACATCGGCGTTTTTCATGCCCTGCACTGTGATGCGTGCCTCCCTGTCC